>CAZQJD010000085.1:0-8244 GCA_964593575.1 uncultured Oscillibacter sp. | reverse complement strand
TGTGTTCCCCTTGGTGACAGAAATGCCGCCGGGCGCTGGCTGTCAAGGCCCGCCCCTCCGGGCGGCTTGCGGCGATTGCGTTAGCAATCGTCCGGCCTTGACCGACAGGGGACGGTGGCGTACTATCCATCTGCAAGGGAACACACACCCTCATAGAGTATCCTTGACCATGCGCCACGCCTCCTGCACAAGGCTGGCGGCCTCTTGTATGTCCGCCTCGCTGGTGCGCTTTTCCGCGTTGCCCAGTATGTGAGTTGGTTGATATTCCGCCCGATGGCCGATAATTCCCGGAGCAGAGCGGCATAGGTGTCGGGCGGTTTTGGGCGCAGTTGGACATTGGCAACAAGATTGCGGATAAACGGATCGACGCCCATGCCCGCAGCCTCGGCTTACTCTTTCAAGTGCCGGTATTCCTGCTCGTTCATCCATACGCTTACATGGCGGTTTCGTTTCCGCATAGGCTCTCCTTTCCTCTGTGGCATAATAATCGTGTCTCACGGCGGGACGCAATACTGCGCTGGGGGTTTGGGGGCGGCAGCCCACAACAAGGCTCATCTGTGCTACCAGATGACATACTTGCTCGTACAGCGGCGCCAAAGGCACCGCTGTGCGGGCGTGGGGCGTTCTCTTGATAGCTCGGCGCGATTTGCTGACTTGACAATATGTCCTGACAGCAAAGTGATGTTCCGCTCATCTGTTCTGGAGTCGGTGGTTGCCCTTTTGGATTGATTGATAGATTGATATAGCTAAACTCAGTATAATTCTTATCAGTATAAATACCTTCCCCTTTTGGGCAGTCCAGAGGTTTCAAAGTAGGAAGTGCAGAAGTGGAATTTTCCGATGTCTTGACTTTGGTTGATTGGGGATGTTCGGGTGTGGCTTCCCCGGGATCACCGTCGATGGAGACAAAGTTTTTGACATAGACTTTGGCAGGCTTGCCTTGCCCCTGCTTAATCCGCTCAATCAGAGCGTACTTCTCCAGCTCGGCCAGCAGACGGACGGCCTTGTTATGACCGCAGGTCAGCGTATCTTGGATTTCCTCAAGGGTGAAATAGATGAATACACGGTTTTCTCCGTCCAGCCAACCATTTTGCTGGGATAGGCCCATGCGGTCAAGCATAAGGCCATAGAGCAGCTTGGCGTCGGTGGAAAGGCCATGAAAGCGAGCGTCTTTCATCAATGCACGCGGAATGCGGAAAAAGCTGAATTGTCCAGCCTCGCCGCCGTGGAAGTAGTTGGAATTTGACATGATGGTATCCTCCTTTTGACATGAAAAGGCCACGATTTTGCAATCGCGGCCTTTTCGGTCGAATGTTGTATGGCTTGTCCTTTTAAGCAGATACTGTTCCAGCAGATCCTTGATTTTCAAGGGTTTTCAGCCTGTGTGCCAACAATCCGCATCCATATGTCATCAGCAGTACGCCGTTGACAGCGGCACCAATGGCGGCATAGTCGTGTCCCTCATAGAGAAGCCCCGGCTGGTTGCGGCTGGTCTTGGGTGCCAGCGCTGCCCATACAAACCAACCCTGTGGATTGAAAAGCTCACGAAGTCGGGAAAGGAATGCAGCATAGGGGGCTGCCAGCGTGGCGGGCAGGTATTCAAAATCAACATCCACGCCTGCGAAGCCCTTACGCTCCATCATGCGCTGCAGCTCGCCGATCAGTCGGTTTTGCACCTCCTGCTCTGTGAGGACCATAGCGGCCCGCTGGGTGTCGAATGTGTCCTCCTCGGTATAGGAGGACAGATGGAGAACAGGACGCGTACCATGCTGTTGGGCCGCGGATAGCAGGGCATCGTCATTCAATGGAAGCAGGCCGCCGTCCGCGTTGATGCCGTAAGTAAAGGGCGTTAGGGAGGAGAGGAAGGGCAGCTGCTGATCCAGCAGACGGCTGTTGATGAATGGGTATGCATAGCCGTTAAAGAAGCCCCGGCCAATGGGCGTTTCCAGATATGAGATCACCAGCGTTTGACCGGGGTACAGCTCTGTGCCGCCGCCCAGCTGCCAGTTGTTTTGCCACAGACGGCGGACGGTGGTTTCGTAAGCTGCGGCGATGGATGTCAGTGACTCGCCTTCGCGGACGGAATGTACCTGCCGGGGAAATCGGATCACCAGAGTTTGTCCAACTGCCAGTGCGCCGTCGGGCGGTATTTCGTTGTCGGCGATGAGAAAAGCCGGACTGACGCCGTAGTCTGCGGCAATTGATCGGGCGGTTTCTCCGGCGGATACGATATGGATCGTCATGGCGGCAACACCTCCTGAGGGGAGTATATGCACATGCGCAGGCAAAGAGTATCTGCGGCAGGGAGAACTTGTATTTGGCGCCGAAGAGTCTGTTTGTGGTTTTTGTTACTTTTTCCGCTGTGCTGCGTCTATAATGGTGAAGGCATAGCTGAGAGGAGGAGCAATGTATGGATGACGACAAGATCATCGCCCTGTATTGGCAGCGGTCAGAACGTGCTATTGAATTGACTGCGGAGAAGTATGGCAGGTATGTTTATACCATTGCCTATCGTATTTTGGACAGTATAGAGGACAGCGAAGAGTGTTGTGAATGATACATTCATGAAGGTGTGGAATTCCGTTCCGCCCCAGCGTCCCGACAGCCTGACGGCGTTTCTGGGAGCCATTGCCCGGAACCTTTCTTTGGACCGCTATCGGGCACGCAGTGCAGAGAAACGCGGCAGGGGACAGCCTGAGGCGGCTTTGGACGAGCTGGCGCTCTGTGCCACGGCTTGCGGCAGTCTTGACGATGGTCTGGCATTGACAGAAGCGCTGAATATATTTCTTGCGGAGCTGCCGCCGAAAACCCGTAAGATTTTTATGCGTCGGTACTGGTTTTTTGATTCTGCCAAAGAGATCGCACAGCGGTATGCCATGACGGAAGGAAGCGTGAAAATGCACTTGAGCCGTACCCGTCGTGCATTGAAGAAGTATCTGGAAAAGGAAGGGGGGCCTTTATGAGAAATGACAGCATCGCTTATGCGTTGGGATATGTGGATGCACAATATGTTCTGGAAGCAGAAGCGGATGCCGCGCCCGTACGGCGCAGTCGAATTCGCTGGGCTGTGATTGCCGCCTGTCTGATCTTGGCTATGCTGCTTGCTGCTTCTGTTGTCATCGCTACAGGCGTCCTGGATCCGCTTCTGGCCCACTATATGCGGGGAGAAACAGAGAAATATCTGGGAGAGATCCTGTCATCTGCCAGCTCCGTATCCAACGAGAAGATACATCTGCGGATAGAGGGTGCTATCGCGGATGCGGATGCCTGCTATATGGTTGTCTCTTTCGTCGGACTGACTGGCTGGGAAAAGCTCAAATTAGAGAGCGTAGATATCCGGCAGCAGGTTGAGATATACGGTTTACTGGAGAGCGGAGAACGGATCATGGGCGCAAGAACCACCGCAGGGGCTATATGAGTGGAACGGCGTATAGAAATGCAAAATCCTTCTTTCCGGATGCATCCCAGACGCAGATCGTTATATATGAGCCAACGTATTGAGGGATTCAGGATGTTCAGAAGGTGTGCTTCAGCTACGGCGGCCTTGTGCTGGAGCTGGAGCCGGCCAAGTATATGTCGCCGCGGTATACGCTGATTCCGGCGGAGGACGGCGAAGGCACATTGAAAGACGTGCATATTTCTCGCATTGGCTTTTCCTTCATACAGCCGCTCACCGAAGGAATGACGGCGAAGGAACTGCGCTATGAGATCCGTTTGATCCGGGCGGACGGGACGATACTCACAGATGAAGAAATGCGGGAGATAGGTCATGGTGGTGCTTTCTCTTTGGGGCCGGATATGACTGAGACAAAATACACCGGAAACTGGGGGCGCGTGCCGGCCTTTGCGCTGATCGATCTGGATGACTGCTGCGGGCTTCAGATCAATGGAACGAGTTACTATTATGACCACGATTGATGCCATGTGATAGGGCAAGAGGAGGACTGCGCTGTGCGGTTCTCCTTTTGTGTATGAGCAGATATGAACAGAAAATGTGTATACACATGATGAGGAAAAGCTTGCATTTTAGAAGGGACTGAGATAATATGAGGGAAAACGATGGGGGCTATGAAAATACTGCATGAGAGGTACGACAAGTGAACATCAAAAAATATGAAGCCTTTGTCCGCGCGGTGGAGCTGGGAAGCCTGTCCAAGGCGGCAGAGGAGCTGGGGTATACCCAATCCGGCATCAGTCATATGATGCAGGCACTGGAAAATGAAGTGGGCTTTCCGCTGCTGGTGCGCTCGTCCAGCGGTATCCAGCCTAACGCTGAGGGCGAGCTGCTGCTGCCGGTGATCCGTCAGCTTCTGAACACCAACGAATCCTTGGAACAGCATATCGCGCAGATCAAGGGCTGTGACGTGGGCCGTCTTCGTATTGCGGCCTTTGACTCCGTGGCGACCTACTGGCTGCCGGCTATTATCAGCGCCTTCCAGCAGGAATACCCCAATGTGGAGATCCAGATCATGGAGGGCGGCGTGGACCGTGTGGAAGAAACCATGGAAAGCGGCGAAGCGGATCTTTGTATCTACGCCGGCGGCAAATCCAACTCCTTCGATTGGATCCCCCTGTGTGAGGACGAGATGCTGGCGCTGGTGCCGCCGGACCATCCGCTGGCTCAGCAGGAAGAGGTGGAGCTTTCGGCGCTGATGGATGAACAGTTTATTATGCCACAGCAGGGCTACGGCTATGAGGTGCGGCAGATCCTGGATCAGCTGCCCCATTATCCTCATATCCGATTTTCTGCTTGCTCGGATTATGTCATTGTCAATATGATCACCAAGGGGCTGGGTGTTTCGATCCTTTCTTCGCTGCTGCTGGATAATTATCAGAATAATGCGGTGACCAAGCATCTCTCGCCGCGCCAGTACCGAAAACTGGGTATGGGCGTTTCTCACCTGCGGACAACGTCACCGGTGGCGCAAAATTTCATGCAGTACGTCAAGGCTTATGTCAGAGGACTGCAGCAGGAGACAAACTGATCAGAACAACGGCGTGTGGTGGCTCCATACGCTGTTTTCCATTCGCGGGGGTTAGAGCAGGAGCTGAAGCCCAAACAGAAGAAGCTGATCTTCTGCAGGAAAGGGAAGAGCGGGCAGAAGTATTTCCTGCGGCTCCAGCGCGGCGCCGTCCGTGCGGATCAGCGTCCGTTGGATACAGACAAGGGCGTTTTCTGTGTGGAGACTGGAGAAGGTGATGCTGTTTCGGGAGGAAAGTCCGGCGCTGATTACCTGACGTGCCTGTACCAGCTGTGTGATGGCGGCGGCCGTGTCCCCAGGCAGAAGGAGTGTGCCGCAGCTGCAGGCGATCCGCTGTGACAGCAGTATACGGCAGCCGCTGCGGTTGAGGGCCAGAAGCTCCCACTGGAGGCTGCCCAGAACTTCCGGTGTGTCCGGGATATAGAGTGTACGGGGCAGGAATGGATGGAAGTCCGGTGCGGAGAGAAAGAAGGCGGCATTCGTAACGATCACCCTTTTTTATGGTATCGTATCCGATAAATAAAAAAAGATGCAAACCCACTCGTTTTTTCTTCAGGAAGGTGCTATACTCATCTCCAGAAAGACAAGGGAGGCGATGAAAGGTGCATTTTCTGGCACATTTGAAGACAGTTGGGCGTCATCGCTGTCTGGTGAGGAAATACTGCTTCCGTCTGGGCTTGTACCGGCAGGGGCTGACCCACGATCTCTCCAAATACAGTCCCACGGAGTTTCTGGTAGGTGTACGCTATTTTCAGGGTGACCGCAGCCCCAATGATGCAGAGCGCCGCGACAAAGGTTACAGCGCCGCGTGGCTCCATCACAAAGGGCGCAATCGCCATCATTTGGAATACTGGACGGATTATGGCCGGATCGGCGACAGGATCGGGATCGTCAGTGTGGAGATGCCGGTTCGCTATGTGGCGGAAATGTTCTGTGATCGTCTGGCGGCCAGTCGGGTATACCGGGGCGAGGCGTTTCGCCCGGAGGATCCGTGGCTCTTTTTCCAGCGCACGAAGAAGAACGCTGTGCTCCATGAAAACACACAGGCTTTGCTGGAAGATATGCTCCTCAAGCTGCGGGATGAGGGGGAGGAGGCTGCGTTTTCCTATATTCGCAGCGAGATCCTGCGCAAGGAGGGAAAACGATGATGTTGACACGGGAAGACATCCGGCAGAATCTTCTTGCGTCCGGATTGGATCTCAACTGCTGCTGGCTTACTGCCGGCGGAGCACTGGTATTCCACGGCCTGCGCAGTGCCACGGCGGACATTGATATGGGCTGTGACGCCGTGTTGGCGGATGCGTTGGAGTCTGCCGGACATGCTGTGACGCGGGGCGAGAAGGGGCGCCGCCGTTTCCATCTGGCGGGCAGTATCGACATTTCGGAAAATTGGGCGCAGGGCACCGTGACCATGATGGACGGAGTCCCGGTGGTATCGCTGGAGGATGTGCTGGCGCTGAAGCGTCTTTTGGGGCGTGAGAAGGATCAGGCCGATATTGCCGCCATCGAACAGGCGCTGGCAAGGGAATAAGAAATACCTGTGGCTGCCCACAGGTATTTTTGCTGTCTTATGAAACGCCGAAAAACAGACGAACCGCCAGCGCAGAAGCAAAAAAGCCCATGAAATCCGCAGTCAGCGCGGCAGGGATGGTGTGGCGAATGCGCCGGATCCCGGCAGCTCCAAAATAGACGGCAACGGTATAGAAGGTGGTTTCCGAACTGCCCAGCATCACAGAAACCACACGCCCCAGATAGCTGTCCGGGCCGAAGCGGTCAATGAGCTCGCTGCCTACTGCCAGAGCGCCGCTGCCGGAAACCGGTCGGATCAGCATCAGCGGCATGGTTTCCGGTGGGAGCCCCAGTACATTCAACAGCGGTGCACAGAGAGCAGTGAGCCATTCCAGCGCTCCGGAGGCCCGCAGCATGGAAACCGCTGTCAGCAGACATACCAGAGTAGGCAGAATGCGTACCAGAACCGTTAGTCCGTTTTCTGCGCCGACGGCCAGCGCATGATAGATGTCCACTTTGCGCCAGAGTCCGTACAGGGCGGTACCGGCAAGAAGCAGGGGGATCACCAGTGCACTCAGATCCATGCGCGAAACCTCCTTTGTCGGGATTGCCGCCGCAGATGAGCTGTGGGGGTGGTTAGCCTGGAAAGAAACCGTGCGGCTGCGATGCCCGCGCTGACGGACAGCAGGGAGCTGACCCAAACAGCAGGAAGAATATCAAAAGGTGATTGAGAGCCGGCGGCGGCACGAACACTGGCAATGGTAGCGGGAATCAACTGGATGGAGGCGGTGTTGAGAACCACCAATGTGCACAGATCATCAGAAGCGACTCCGTTGCAATTCCGGGCCATGCGGCAGGCGGCACGGATCCCCAGCGGCGTGGCCGCGCTGCCAAGTCCAAGAAGATTTGCCGCCACGCAGGCGCTGACAGCGGAAAGCGTTTCGTTGTCCCGGCTGGCCTCCGGCAGCAGCCACCGCAGCAAGGGACGGAAAAGCGCTGCCAGCTTTGCAGTGATGCCGCTGCGGTCCATGATCTCCATGACACCGGACCACAGGCACATGACTCCTGCCATGGAAAAGCAGAGCTCTACTGCGCCGGAAGCGCCCGCCAGTGCTGCATTTGCCACATCGTCCAACCGTCCGGTGGCAAGTCCGAAGCAGAAGGATATCGCTGCCATGCCGGTCCAAATGATGCTCATTGCCATAAAATCGACCTCCGGAATTTTAAGAAAAGTTATAGAAAATAGTTGCAAATGAAGACAAATAGTTCAAATGTAAACAATTTCTTAAATGTTTTTGAGACCGTTGACAGTTTACGACAAAATATGGTAGCCTAATTTGAGGAAATTCCGCCGAAGCAAAAGCCCTGTCGGTGGAGCAAGTCTTAAAGGAAGGGTGACTACAATGAAATCGACAGGCATCGTCAGAAAAGTGGATGAGTTAGGTCGAATCGTGCTGCCCATTGAAATGCGGCGCACACTGGACATCGCGGAGAAGGATTCTTTGGAAATCTATGTGGAAGGATCCTCGATTATTCTGAAAAAGTATAAGCCCAGCTGCGTTTTTTGCGACAGCACGAAGGATATTACCGTATTCAGAAACAAGAATATCTGTCCCAGATGCATGAAGGAACTGAAGGTTCTGTAAAAGCGCCCCCCGGACTTGGGCAGAGAAAAGCGGCATGGTCACCATGCCGCTCTTTTGTTGGTATGACGGGCATGTCCCGAAGCTTGGGTGGAAGTCCCAAGGGGCGT
>CAZQJD010000084.1:0-8275 GCA_964593575.1 uncultured Oscillibacter sp. | reverse complement strand
CCAGCCAGGCTCTGGTCTCTTGCATAGTGTTCATGTTGCATTACCTCTTTCTTAAAATTATATTTCATCACAAGGGATCTGGCGCTATAGGCGCCCGCCCCCTTATTATGACAGAATCACGGCCTTGATGCTCCTCAGATCACCAATGCCCACATTTTCGCAAGGCTGTTCTCCACATCGCGAACCACGGCGATGATCTCGTCAGCCTGCTGTGCCGTCTTGCCGCCGAACACAGCCAGAGAGTAGAACTTCTCTTCCATATCGGCCTCAGACAGCGGATTTTCCGGCTCTCCCTTGGGATAGTCGATCTGCATTTCCTTGCTGGTACCGTCCTTGAGACGGATCAGCACGCGTGCAGCACGCTTATTGGGCACCAGAGCGGTCAGCTCGGGATCCTCTTCCACCTTGATCTTCTCCGTCAGAGCAAGAATATTGGCATCCTCGGTATAAGCGGCGGTGAACTCATCCATGCCGGCCTTGCCGGTGACCATGGAAACGGCCACGCTGAAGGGGATGCTCATCTTTGCAGAGGTAGCGCCCTGGATGCGGACATGATCATGGCCGTTGATGGCCAGCTTGTGGGTATAGACGATGACCTCGTCGATCTCCTCGGCTCGATATGCGCGGTCCCGGATGCGCAGAGCCGCATCGATGGGAGCATGGGTATGTCGGCAGGAAGCGTAGGGCTTACGGTAAATGCCCTCGATCTCAAAGGGAGCGGCGAGAGGTGCCGTCAGGCAGTCCTGCGCCACCTTGTCGGTGAGGCACAGCAGACCGCGCTTGCCGCACAGGATGTCGTCGGGGCCACAGAAGCCGGTGCGGCTCTGATACCCAGCGGCCAGGCCGGTAATGGCAGCCTTGGCAGCATTGTAGGGCTTCAGCTGAGAGCCGTCCTCCTGGATCTCCAGAACGCCGGCCATGCTGGTGACAGCTGCAGCCAGAGCGCCCTTCATCTCCGCAGCATTGCAGCCCAGAACGGCAGCAACACCCATAGCGGCGCCGATGGTGCCGGCGGTGCCGGTGACATGGAAGCCACGGCCGCGGTGACCGGGCTGGATAGCACAGCCAACACGGACGGCAGCCTCATAGCCCACGCAGATGGCCTGCAGCAGAGCCTTGCCGCCAATGCCGGTGTTCTCGGCGGCAGCCAGAACGGCAGGCAGGATGGGAGCCTCCAGATGTGCCATGCAGAAGCGGTGGCCATCGTCCAGCTCGATAACATGGGAGTTGAAGGCGTTGACCATGGCGGCATTGTACATGCTGGCCTTACGGCCCATGCCGATGACGGTAGCCTCATTGCTGGCGGGGAACGCGTCCAGGAAGCGGGTCTGCTCCTCACGCAGCGTCACTGCGCCGGCAAAGGTACATGCGAGGAAGTCCATCAGACACTTCTGCGCTTCCTTCATGGTGGAAGCAGGCAGCTCCATCTGAGACATTTCGTAGAGCCGGTCAATATACAGATCGGTCACATTTGCCATGTTGATTTCTCCTCGTTCAAATAGTATAGGAAAAAGGAAATTGCCAGAAGATCCGCACAACCACCGGGACTGAGGTTGTCCGCAATAAAGCTGCCGTCCAGCTCAATCACCGCCTGCAGCGGCGGCAGTGTGTCTGGTACGGTGTCCCAGGGCCAGAGCGCCATTGCCGCGGCCTTCGCAGCGGCAGCCTTTTCCATACCGCCCCGGGCGATCATGTTGGTATCCGTCACCCGTCCCAGCAGCGCCAGCAGCGCATAGGCTCCGGCGTCATTGGCGTCCAGTCCCCGGTGCATCAGCTCTGTCAGGACAGGCAGAGCGATCTGCGTCACCGCAGGGAAACCCGCCGCGGCTTCAGCGCGAATGCCTCCGACGCCCTTGGTTTTGTATAATGTATATCCGGCGGTCTTCCGGGACGGAGCCAGTGCACCGAAATCGGCAGTCACTGTTTCCGCCGCCAAAGCGCCGCATTCTTCCAGCAGTTCTTCCAGCGTATGTTTTTCGTTGGCATCACAGCAGCCCAGTGCGCCGCAGATCAGTCCCAGCGAATAGATCAGCCCCTTGTGGGTATTCACATTCCCTGTGGCACGGTTCATCTCTTCTTCCGCAAGACGTCCCGCGGCTCGAAGACCGGCGAGCAGCTGCAGCCGGTCGGAGCTGCGGTATCCCATCAGGTAAGCTGAGCGCAGATAGGGCGTCAGCGCAGAAGCGCTGGCGGCAAAGGTAAACACGTCCATGTCGGCGTGTGCGCCGCTGTTGGCACGATCCACCAATCCGGGCTTGGGCGTGGCCATCACTTCATACAGCATGGCCCGACAGGCCAGAGATGCCACCCGGTCTGCCCTTCTCTCCTCCAGAAAGGTTTGGATCATATGATTGGTCATGTCCCGGAGCTGGTCATAGGAATGACGCTGACTCCGGCCACACACCTGGGCAGGCGCGCCGCACACCAGGCAGCGGCGCCCCGGTAACCCCAAATCACCTCTGGACAGCGGCTTTTTTTCAAGTCCGAGAACGTCGATGTCCATCAGGCGTCCGAATGCGGCGGCTTCCTCCAGACCGATCATGGCGCGCTTCACTTCGTCCGCGTCACCCCTCACCAGCCGGAAAGCCTCGCATCCGGTTTTAAGGAGCCACTGCTCCCCGCGGCAGACGGTAACGCCGAGATTCTTCAGCATATCGTCCACCATTTCCATACCGGCAGAAAATCCGTCTCGGATCAGAGGCGTGCTCTTGATGGCGCCGGCAATGTTCATCGTGACACTGACCAGACAGCAGCCTTCCTGACCCGTAAGCCATTCGCTCTGTCTGGAGGCACGGGCTTCCCGCGCCTCCAGCATCTCATAGCCGGTGACCTCCTCGCCCCTGACTCTGTCGGTCCGGAGCATGGACATCAGTCCTTCTTGATCTGACGGATCACGTCGATGACGGTGCCGTCACGGTACTCAACGATGCAGGTGACCTTATCGGTAGTCTCGATCTCCTTAGGCACGCCGGTCATGGAGTAGGCCAGATCGCGCAGGTACTCGATGGAGACAGTCTTGATGCCGGCGGCATCCAGGTCTTCCTTGATCATCTGATAGTTTCTGTGGTTGGGGTTCAGAGCGATACCGGCCTCGGTAACGGCCACGGCCACAGAGCTGCCGGGAGTACAGCAGGTGAAGACCTTGTTGCCCACAGAGGGGATACGGCCGCGGACGATCGGCAGGGTAACGATGGAGATATCAGCGCCTTCAGCCACGTCGGGGCCGCCGCCGATGCCGCCCATCATCTCGCCGCTGGAACCGGTGAGGATGTTGATGTTGAAGTCAACGTCGATCTCCAGAGCGCCCAGAATGCCGAAGTTCAGCTTGTCCAGAGCGCAGCTCTTGTTGAACATATTGGCATACATGGAGTTGTCGATCTCCAGAATGGTGGGATCCTCAGCGATGGCACGGGCCGCAACAGCGTCGAAGGACTGAGAGCACAGCATGCTGCGCAGCAGGCCGCGCTTGTGCATGTCCACGATAGCGCCGGTCATGCCGCCCAGAGCGAAGCTGGCCTGGATACCGGCCTTCTCAGTGTGATCAGCCAGGAAGTTGGTGCAGGCCACGGGAATGGCGCCTGCGCCGGTCTGGAAGGAATAACCATCCTTGAACAGGCGGCTGGCAGCCATGATGTCAGCACAGCGCTGAGCGATCAGCAGGTCGCGGGGGTTCTTGGTCATGCGGGTAGCACCGGCGCCGATCTTCTTGGGATCACCGATCTCGTCCACCTTGACCACATAGTCCACATACATCTGAGAGATGGACATGGGTACGCAGGGATAGGGCACGATATTGTCAGTGATGACAACCACCTTATCAGCGGAAGTGGCATCGATGAAGGAATAGCCCAGAGCGCCGCAGGCGTTGGGACCGATCTGTCCGGTGCAGTTGCCGAACTCGTCAGCAGCGGATGCGCCGATAAACGCAACATCAATGTTCAGGAAGCCGGTCTCAATGGCGTGGGGACGGGAGCCGTGGGGACGCAGGATCACAGGCTCATCCAGTTCCACCTCGCCGTTGACAACGGCGTCACCCAGCTCGCCGCGGATGCCGCTGGCCTGGATACGGTTGATGGTACCATCCTTGACGAAGTCAACGATGGAGGGATTCTTGATGTTGACCACAGCGCTGGGAGCGAACTGCAGACCCTTGATGCCCAGCTCACGGATGGCGGTAAGCACCTGGCCGATGATCTTGTCACCCTCGCGGAAGCTGTGGTGGAAGGAAATGGTCATGCCGTCCTTCAGGCCAGAGGCCGCGATGGCAGCCTTCAGATCAGGCAGCATCTTGTTCTCACCCTGAGCACGCTTGCTGGGCTTTCTCTTGGATGCAACGGGAGCCTCGGCTTCAATGACTTCCTGAGGACCGGCATAAGGCTTTACAACATAGCTGCCAACCTTTTCGGGCAGCTCACGACCGACTGCGTTAATCATTTCAGCATACCTCCAATCGCAACACCTGCAGCCTCGGCCTGGGCCAGCGTAGTGCGGGCACGCAGTTCCATAGGCTTATCGATCATGCCGCCGTCCAGAGTGACAGCGCCCTTGCCCTGACGGGCACCTTCCTCAACGGCTTCCAGAACGCGCAGGGCATACTTGATCTCCTTGGCGCTGGGAGTGAAGAAGGAGTTGACCACATCGATCTGACGGGGATGGACGCAGGTCTTGCCGTCGAAGCCCAGGTTCTTCGTCAGCTTGGTATCTTCCATCAGGCCCTCGATATCGTTGATATCGGAGAACACAGCGTCGATGGCCTCGATGCCGGCGTGACGGCAGGCGGTCAGGATGGCGTTACGGGCATAGAAGATCTCCAGGCCAGCCTTGGTACGGGTGGACTTCATGGATGCGGTGAAGTCCTCGGCGCCCAGAGCCAGAGCCACGATGCGGGGATCGGCGGTGGCGATCTCATAGGCATTGATCATGCCCAGATAGGACTCGATGTTGCACCAGACCTCGATCTTGCCGACTTCCAGACCGGCTTCCTTCTCGATCTCGGTGATACGGTTGCAGATGCGGACAGCCTCTTCCTTGTACTCCACCTTGGGGATACGGATGGCGTCGGGACGGGCGCGGACAGCGGCTTCCAGATCCTCCTCGATGAACTCGGAATAGATGCCGTTGACGCGGATGATAACGTACTTATTGGCGGGACGATGATAACGCACCGTGTTGTAGATCAGCAGACGGGCGGTATCCTTCTCGGACAGGGGGACGGAGTCCTCCATGTCATAAACGATGCAGTCCTCATTGTAAAAAGCGGCCTGGATCATGTTGACGGGGTTAGAGCCGCTGGCATAGAGGGATGTACGCTTCAGTCTCGTTGTTGCCATATCAGTCCTCTCCCTTCCAGTTGAACTTGGTTTCGGTGGCGCGGCAGCAGACTGCCTGCATTCTGGAGCGGATGACCCAGTCAAAGGCACCCTTATCCACCAGGCTCACCACCGCGTCGGTGATCTCAAACTCGGCCAGAACGGCCTTGACGGTCTCGATGATAGAATCACCGAACTGCGCCTTGGCGTTGCTCTGCAGCTGGATGTCCAGACCCATACCGGGGTTGGGGAAAATGCTCACCTGGATGTCGCTGGATTCCAGAGTACCTGCAACTGCGGGCTGTTTCACGATCATTTGACTAACACTCCCTTTTACAGTTTTTATATGCTTATCGCTTTTAGATTCAGGCGGGTCGCCCCGCACGGGATCACTTCTTCATAGCCCGGAGCCTGCTGATGACCTCACTTCCCTGCCGGCTTTTCAGGTATGCCAGCGTGGTAGACGGCAGCAAGGGCTCCAGTGCGTCCAGATCATCGCTTTCAGTCAGGGCAGCGCGGACGCGGGATGCGCTGATGGCCGCGTCGCCGCTTTCCACACGGGGGATCTCCACCAGTTCGATGCCGTACTTAGGCAGCACCTTCTGCATGGAACGGTTATACTGGTCTGTCAAATCACAGTTGGGTTCTGTGCCCACAAAGCGCTTGGTGATATGAAGCGCCGGTGCAATGCCTCTGGCAAATACCTCTGCATCCAGCTCCGTCTGCATCACAGCAGCATCATCCGTGGCTTTCAGGAAATACCGGGGGAAGGTTGCTTCGGAAATGATATAGGGGCCGCCGGCATGGACCCGAACATTTTCAATATCCGCCGTTCCCTGCCGCACCAATTCCAAACGATCCGCAAAGGGGAACGCGGATCGATCCTCTTCCACCACGAAGATGTGCAGCACATCACATTGGGCGGCAGCCTGCCGGGCCAGATAGCGGTGTCCCTTGGTGAAGGGATTGGCATTCATCACGATGGCGCCGATGGTCTTGCCGGTGTCAGAAGGCTCCAGAAAAGCTGCGGCAAACCGCCGGACACCGCCGGGGATCCGCTCCAGAAGGCCCACCTCATCCGTCTTGGCCACACACTGGAATGCGCAATTTTCAAACAGCGGCACATTGTGGGCCCGCGTCACCACCATAGGATTGAAACAGCCCCTCTGCATGCAATGGGTAGTCAGGGTATTCACCAGACGGCCCAGCGCATTGCAGCCCCGCAGCTCCTCGTCAACGGCAAAGCACTTCAGCAGACGATCATTGGTTGCACCGCAGGCCATGATCTCCTCATCCTCATTCACCAGAACGGTGGCATAGGTCAGATCATCCTCCGGGTGCAGGTGGTGCTTTTCCAAAAAAGCCAGCAACTCCGCCTTTTCCCGGGGAATTGTCAGCAGCAGATCTCTTTGCTGCAGCATATCCTCCATTGGCGATCCCTCCCCCTGTGCGCGAAGGGCCACTATCCTCCACGTTAATTATCATTTTCTATATTCAATAAAAGCAGATTATGGCGAAGAAGTAAAGCACTTTTGTTTTAATGTGTCATTAAGGTTTTCCTTATTTTTGTTGGTAATGTTTCCATTTTACCCCCTCCGGTTCTGCAACCCATTGCAATATAAGCGTTTCCCTCCGGAATTGCTCCGGATTTGTTGCATTTTTTTGCGTTTCTTTTTTTCATCTTCTACCTGTTTCTTTCCTGTTGCAGGTAAAAATTTGCCATAATCCTCCCCATTTTTCCCTCTTGCAGAAGTTGCAGCTTCTTGACATATCTCGACGATCCGTGCTACCATATGTCCGTATTTTAAGTATTATCTTGCAGGTTCGAAGAATGTGATAAGGTTTCTATCACATTCCGCAAGGAGGGCGAACAATGAATCTTGTCCAACTGGAGCGTATTGTTTTTATCGCCAATGTAGGCAGCATCACCGAAGCCGCCAAGCAGCTTTATATTTCTCAGTCTGCTCTCAGCCAGATGGTCAACGCCGTGGAAAACGAGATCGGCACTCCGATCTTCGACCGCCGCGTTAAACCTCTCCGATTGACAAAATCCGGCGAGTGCTATGTCACCATGGCCCGGTATATTATGAATGTGCACTCCACCATGCTCAATGAGATCGCCAACATCAAGGGTGGTTCTTCTGGTGAGATCCGCGTAGGTATTTCCGCCAGACGCGCCAACACTCTCATGCCAAATATCCTCAAGCAGCTGTCCGTGGAGTTTCCCCATATTTCCCTGCGGCTGTATCTGCTGGAGCCCAGCGAATTTGAGGCATACATTCTCCGTGGTGAACTGGATATTGCACTGGGTTCCCTTCCTCCTAACGACCCCAACATCGGACGCTTTGTTCTGAATGACGAAAAGTACTGTCTTGTGGTTCAGCGCGATTCCGAAACCGGAAGTCGTCTGGAGCTGCTGCGGAATCCCAATGATCCTTGGGCGCCCATTTCTCTGGCGGCCGTCCGGGACGAGCGTTTCATCGCCACGCCTCCCAACACCCATTCTCGCGATGTCCTGAACTCCATGTTTGCAGAAGCACACATCCACCCTTCCGTCTCTGTGGTTGTGCCCAGCAATAACAACGCACTGGACTATGTGAAGGCCGGCCTCGGCGTTGCTGTGATCCCTCAGGATTTTGAAAACGGCAATCAGCTTGCCTATCAGACAGATACGCTCTCTCTGTTCAACATCGACAGCAAATATGTCTTACGAAACTTTTACCTGCTTTACGACAACTCCGTGGTGGTTTCTCCTCCGCATCGTTTTCTCATCAACCAGCTTCTGGCGCGCTACGGCTCCTTGGAACGTTCCCTGCCTGAACTCTGAACATAAATGACAAGAATCCCCTCTGGCTCATATTTTGTACTGCCCCAGATTGTACGGACAGCACAAAAAAGACCCCTGGTAGGAAAATATTGAGTTTTAAGCGGAGTGGCGCAGCGTTAGCGGCGCCACTCCAGTTTTT
>CAZQJD010000083.1:0-8281 GCA_964593575.1 uncultured Oscillibacter sp. | reverse complement strand
GCTTCATCAGCGGAGGAGGAGTTTTCGTAGAAATGATATGGGCATAGCCCGTTTCTTTTTCGCACTTATCGCAGGCATAGGTACAGCTATAGTACTCCAGGATCTTTTCCGCCTGAGGAATGATGATCATTTCTCTGCGGACCAGCTTCTTCCCGATTTGATGGAATCTTCCACCACACTTCCCGCAGGTACACTGAGACTCCGGAAGTGAGAACACCACTGCCTCCACCGGCAGGTCCTTTGCCAGTTCGTCAATGGTTCGCTTTTTCTTGCGGGCATAGGCTTTCACCGTGAAGGTTTCTTCCGTAGGTTCCTCAGCCTTTTTATCCTGGCTCACTTCTGCCTCGTTGAAGAGTGCGATCTGGTCCTCGTCCAGGATATAGCGCTTCTTCTCGCTGGACCGGCCAAAGCGTGCTCTCTGGGCGTTCAGCGGCGGTTCGCTCATGCGATCGAGTTTTTGATTCAGCTGATCAAGCTGCTGTTTCAACTGTTCATTTTCTGCTGTTGCGGTGTTCAGCGTAGCCTTCAAGGCCTGAATTTCAGCCTGCTCGCTGCTGATTTTCTCCTGCTTTTTGGCCACACTCTCCACCACCTTTCCTTAAATTTATTATACCGTAAATCCTCAAAAAAGCACAGGAAAACAGCATGATTATCGCTAAAATAAGTCCTTTTGTTTGGCTTTTTGATTGCTTTCGGCTGTTCAATTTTCAAGCCTTCCATCAGCCACCGGAAGGCTTGCGCATCGATCGTTTTTAGTTCAGCCTTGGTCCGTGGCCACTGAAATCTTCCGTTATTCAACCGTTCGTACAGCAAGATATACCCATCTCCGCACCAGTACAGCGCTTTGATCCGGTCCGTCCTTCGTCCACAGAACAGAAACAGGCTGGACTCGCTCAGCTCCTGTCCGTACTGCTGGATCACGATGGATGCCAGTCCATCGATCCCTCGCCGCATATCTGTGTAGCCACAGGCTATGTAATAGTTCCGCACCTTACTGAGATCGATCATAACGATTGTATTGAGCGAAGCAGCGCGGCTACCGCATCCATATCCGCATTCCAGGGAACGTGAATTTCGGCACCTCGGTATCGGATATCCAAAGTGTCCGGTTTTTCCGGTTCAGCATCCAGCTGCACCAGTTGTGAACCGGCTGCTTCTGCCAGATGGGTACGCAATTTCTTGAGCCAATAATAATAGCTTTTCTCCGATATTCCTCGCTGCCGGCAAAAGTCCTTGTTTGTTAGACCGCTGTCTTGACACTCCTGGATCAACAGGGCCCAGTTTTGTGCTCGATACTCATCCCGCACTGCTAATACATCTGCAATTTCCTCACCGCCTCACGCGGTTGATTATTGTGCGCTTACGTTTAAACGAAAAGGGGCTGTAAAAAACAGCCTTGAGACGCTAAGGAGCTCACCGTATAGTGAGCTCCTTGCTTTTTGCACAAAAATGGCTGGCCCTGTGGAGGAACCCACCGGTTGGATATTGTAGTGTAGACAATGAAAAGGTCCTGTATACCACGCTTCCTTAGTCCGTTGAGGATGGTTGCCCAGAATTTAGCGCTTTTTTCATAGATATCAATCAACCACTACCTGAATATTTAGATTAGCTTTTTCTGCATCCTTCAGCACTTGCAGAAGTCGTTCCGCATAGTCTCCCAGAGTGCCCTTCAGAATACACATATGCAGGATATGGATGTCTACTTCTTCCATCAGATCGGTGAGACAATCATACAGAGCATCCAGATTGCCGCCATACCATTCAGGTAAATCCAAGACATCTTCCATCCGCTTGTGCAAATCTTCCCTACCGGCAATCTTTTCGCCATCCAGGATAAGTTTCATCTGCTATTCCTCCCCGTACAGCAGTTCAAAGGATTTGTAGTGATCCGGTGTATAATAAATTAGATTGTCATTGGAGAAGACAATCCGTTTTGCGCCGCGCTCTTTCGCGCCTAACGTATCAATGTCACATTCCTGATAGCTGCGTCCCTTTTTTTCAGGAAGCAATCCTTCGTAGTTGCCGAAGCGATCGCCGCCGATACACATTCCAGGCGCGTACGGTTCCAGATCGCCACCAGACCAGCCTAAGTCTTGCGCTTCTTTCTTAGTAATGAAATTCTTAGGCAGTTTCCCGTACAGGTGGAGATACAGTGCTACATCCTCTTTTGTAGTGTAGCTTCCAGCCTCGTCGAGCTGTGGGATATCCTCGGAGGATCGATGGTCATCATCCCGGAATTGTGAAGGGGCTTCCTGCGTCGGAGCAGAAGACGTTTCCTCCAACGCTTCGATCGCAGTATCCAGAATGAAATCCACCGCTTCCTGCTTACAGGAAGAAAACAGGGTAAACGCCGTTAAAATTACCAGAAAAAGGGAAATAATCCGCTTCATACTGTTCTCCTATGCTTATTATAGGATCATGTGAGCATTTCTGCAAATTCGTCTTCGGTCAGGATGGAAATTCCCAGTTCCTGTGCTTTACGCAGTTTGGAACCGGCAGCCTCACCTGCGACTACATAGGTAGTCTTTTGGGAAACAGAGCCGGCGGCTTTTCCGCCCCGCTGCTCGATCATGTCTTCCGCAGTCTTTCTGTCGAATCGGCTGAGTGTACCTGTCAATACAAAGGTCATGCCGGCAAAACGCTTGTCCACCAGCTCAGCTGTGCTGTGCATATTGACTCCGGCGGCTTTCAGCTTGGCTATCAGATCCTGTGACTGGGGATTGGACAGCCAGTCCAGAATGAACTGCGCGGTGATGGCGCCGACATCGTCGATCTGCGTGAGCTCCTCCAGTGTTGCAGAAGCAAAGGCATCAAAGCTCCCAAAATGCGCGGCGAGAATCTTGGCAGCCTTTACGCCTACCTGACGGATGCCCAGTGCGTACAGCAGCTTGCCAAGATCATTGCTCTTGGACTTCGCAATGGCCTCTACAGCGTTTTGCGCAGACTTTTTGCCCATTCTATCCAGCTGCGCAATATCCTGCTCCTGCAGATAATAAAGGTCTGCCGCGGTGCTGACCAGGCCGCTCTCCACCAACTGTTGAACCACAGCCGGGCCGAGACCTTCGATATCCATAGCGTCCCGGCTGGCAAAATGTGTGATGTTTCTTAAAAGCTGTGCAGGACACTCTGCGCCGGTACAGCGCATGGCTGCACCATCCGGCTCGCGTACTGCAGGCGCTCCGCAGACCGGACAGGTATCCGGAAGATGATATGGGACTGTTCCCTCGGGACGTTTGGATAGATCCACCGCCACGATTTCTGGGATGATCTCGCCTGCTTTCTGAACGATGACCATATCTCCAATGCGGATATCCTTTTCCGAGATATAGTCCTGATTATGAAGGGTAGCGTTGGTGACCTTGGTGCCAGCCAGACGCACCGGCTCCAGAACAGCCTTGGGTGTCAGAACGCCGGTGCGGCCAACCTGAACAACAATATCCACCAATCTTGAGGGTTTTTGTTCCGGCGGATACTTATAGGCCACTGCCCACTTGGGGCATTTCACTGTACTTCCCAGCGTTTCGCGGTCTGACAAGCTATTTACCTTTACAACAGCACCATCCATGTCATAGGGATAACTGTCACGACGCTCGTTAAGATCGATGATCTCCTGCTGGCATGCCGCGGCACCCTTGACGATTTTATAGGGAATGACCTTGAAATTCTGACTTTTCAGGTATTCCAGCGTTTCGGTATGTGTGGTGAAGGTCTTCCCTTCTGCCAGCTGCAGATTGAATATCTGAATATCCAGACGCCGCTGGGCGGCGATACGGGGATCCAGCTGGCGCAGAGAACCGGCGGCTGCATTGCGGGGATTGGCCATCAGCTGCTGGCCTTTCAGCTCACGCTCAGCATTGATCTCTTCAAATACCGTGTGAGACATAAAAACCTCGCCGCGGACGATCAGACGAGGAAGTTTCTCCGGCAGCGCCATGGGGATGGAACGAATGGTCTTCAGGTTTTCTGTCACATTTTCACCGATGCGGGCATCGCCGCGGGTGGCACCGGCAAAAAACACGCCATCACGGTATTCCAACGCCACAGACAGGCCGTCCACCTTGGGTTCGACAGTATATTCCACATCCTCACCAAGGGCGGCGCTCATTCTCTGGCAGAAGTCCTCCACCTCTTCAGCGCTGAACACATCCTGCAGGCTTTCCAGCGGGACAGGATGGGCGTATTCTTCAAAACCGGGCAGGATCCGGTCTCCCACCCGCTGGGTGGGAGAATCCGGTGTGATTTCCTCCGGATGCTGCCGCTCCAGTTCCACCAGTCTGCGGTTGAGCATATCATACTCGTAGTCGGACATGGTGGGAGCATCCATCACATAGTATAAATAGGCGTTCTGATTGAGCTTATCACGCAGCTCTTTCATTTCTTCCCGGTAGTCCATGATGTTTCCATCCTTTATCAGTTTTCGTTCAGGACGCGATCTTTGGCGATTTCGTCCATGGAGTCGCTGGAGTGAAAATACGTATAAGAATCTGGTACATCCCCAACAATGATGGTCTCCGCAACGGTTATGACATTGGTGACCTTGGTAGCCGTGGCAAATCCGGGCAGTAGAATACTGACGGAGACATCCACTTTCAGCAGGATCCGGTGCTTGGTCTGATTGATCCCGGCAGAGGTGAATTCATTCTCCAGCATCGCAGTGGATGAGCCTACTGACTGCATCCTGACTTTGATGCCGGGGCCTCTGCCTGCCAACAGACTGGTACCCGTCAGCGTTCCTACCGGAATCGAGAGATCTTTTGTGGATACCTCAGAAACCTTACTGAGAATATCCTTCAGGATCACAGCTTGCAGACGGTTGAATTCCGTCATGTTGCTTTTGACCGCTGTAATGGCGCCACTGTTATCCTTCTCAAAGGAGATCATTCGGTCATACTGGAACGTTCCCTTTTCCACTGCATCATTGACCGTTTCTGATACCAAACGATTCACTGTGCTGCTTACCCGTGTGGTTGCCAGCCGGGTCAGAATGGTTCGCATTTGGCCGGTGCCGACGATCAACAGAAGTAATAACGCAATGAGGACTGCCAGGATCAGCAGCTTGATCAGAGTGCGGCGAGGTATATATCGCCGATAGCCGTAAAATCCACGCATAGAATTTCCCTCCCACTGGCTCATCCTATGCAATGACAGCTATTCCTTATTTCAGTTCATGAACGATGGCTTTGAACACTTTGCCGCGCTCCATAAAGTTGCGGAAGCGGTCAAAGGCAGCACAGGCGGGAGAGAGTGTGACAATATCGCCATCAGAGGCAAATCGGGATGCCAGTTCTATCGCTTCGCGGAAATCGTCGGTTTCCAGGATCACAGGCATTCCTTCCTGATATCCATCCGCAGCAACCACCGCTGCACGGATCTTATCTGCAGTGGCACCACATAGAACCAGCATCTTCACATGTTCCACGATCTCCGGTCCCAACACATCGAAAGGAATGTGCTTATCATAGCCGCCAGCGATCATGATGACCTTCTTGGGGAAGGCGCGCAGTCCGGCAATGGTTCTGGTGGGACTGGTGGCAATGGAGTCGTTATAATAACGCACGCCGCGAAGCGTACGGACCAGCTCTATACGATGTTCCACGCCGCCAAACTCTCTTGCAAAGCTGCGGATCACATCGTCAGAAACCATTCCGTCCACTGCAGCAATGGCGGCCATATAGTTCTCAACATTGTGAATACCGGGAAGACGGATGTCTGCTCTGGTCATAACCTGACGTTCCTGACCACTCTTACGGACGATAATGGCATCACCCCGCAGGAAAACGCCCTCTTCCGGTTCCTCCTGACGGGAAAACAGACGTACAGCGCCTACAGCACGCTGAGACTGGGCACGTGTGATGCCGTTGTCCGCATTGAAGATCGCCAAATCATTTTCCGTCTGGTGCAGAAAAATGTTTTCCTTGGCTGCCACATATTCATCCATGCCCTTATGGACATCCAGATGATTGGGTGCCAGATTGGTGATCACGGCAATGTGCGGACTCTTTGTTTTCATGGTAAGAAGCTGGAAGGAGGACAGCTCAAGGACGGTCACATCCGTGGGCTTCATATCATCGGCTTCCACCAGCAGCGGATGGCCGATGTTGCCGCCCAGATGCACTGTCCGGCCGGCATGACGCAGCAGTTCGGCGATGATGGTGGTGGTTGTGGTCTTTCCATCACTGCCGGTGACAGCGATAATGGGACAGGGGCAAACCTCAAAAAACACTTCCATCTCAGACGTGATCACGCTTCCCTTTTCTGCGGCAGCCAACAGTGCCGGGACATCCGGACGCATACCGGGGGTGCGGAAGATCACGTCCTGATCCAGACCCAGCAGATAGTTTTCCCCCAACTGCAGTCGGGCGCCCATGGCTTCCAGCCGCTGGGCATCCACGCCCAGTCCGGCATAATCCTTGCGGTCACAGGCGACAACGGAGATCCCGGCTTTCAGCAGTGCTTCAATGAGGGGACGATTGGAAACACCGATGCCGATCACGGCCACGGTTTTATTTTTCAGTGAGTTCAGATATCCGGAAAAATTCATACGATACGCTCCTTTGCACCCGGCATTGAGACAAAAATGTTTATTTGATTATACCGCATTTATGGCGGAATAGCAACGAAGGCAGAAAATTTTCGCAATGATCCCCTTTGTTCCCAAGGATCTGGGATGGTGCGTTTGTTGACATTTTCCCATTCTTTCCGTATAATAAACAGGCGAGTAAGACAGACAGTCGCGTGGCCAGGCCGAAAGGCCGTCCATGAGGAAAGTCCGGGCTCCACAGGGCAAGGATAACGGGTAACGCCCGCCGAAGGTGACTTCAGGAAAAGTGCAACAGAGATATACCGCTGTCGGTTTTCCTGCAAACCGACAGTAAGGGTGGAAAGGCGAGGTAAGAGCTCACCCATCACATGGGAACATTGTGATGCTGTAAACTCTATCCGGAGCAACACCGCTATGGGAGCAGGGGGATCTCCCCCCAGACCGGCCCGGTCGCTCCCGGGGTGGCTTGAGCGTATCGGCAACGATACGTCTAGATAGATGACTGTCAAATACAGAACCCGGCTTATAGTCTTGCTCGCATGGATATGGGGCCGTCCGCGTGATCCGCGGGCGGCCTCTTCTTTCCCTCTTCGGAAATTTGATCATCACCTTCCACATTAAACAAAAGTTTAGTTTGTTTTATAATGTACATCATGGAAGGTTGATGCCTTCGATATGAATATAGCGTGCTTCTATGTATTCATAAGTGTTCAATGGACGGTTATCCGCATCCTGACTGTGTGCCGCCACAAGAATCTCCGCAGGTGTTCGGGGATTGTCGGCATAGACGACCACCGGTGAATGCTGAAAGATTTCACCGCTGAACCGCAGCTGAATGATATCTCCCGGAAGAACTTCCTCTATGCCGCACTCCCGCCCTACCGGGCCTATGGAGTAATTGCCGCGAGTGAGGAAACGATAAAGATATTCCACCCCCGTCCATGCAGGTGCTTTTTTGTTGGCATTTATATAATACCAGCCGAAGGTCGGTGTGAAATTCATGACCCGGCTTCCGGCATAGATACACTGTGAGGCGAAGTTGGTGCAGTCACCGCCGATGTTTTCATAATCGTAAAAGCGCGGATTGCGGCTGTATGCCCAGCGGTGCGCATACATAACCGCGGCAATGCGATCATAATCCTCCGTGAAGCGCATATGCTTCATCCCCTTCCCGTCTATTCTATGCGCAATGAAGAAAAGCGTCACAGTTCCGGAACAGGATCAGATGAAAAGCCCCTGCCGAACACAGAGTCCGGCAGGGGCTGGTGCATGATAGATTACGCCTTGCCATCACAGCCCAGGACATGGATCAGCTTGTGCTTGACCATCTCCTTGATGTTGGCGCGGGCGGGCTTCAGATACTCGCGGGGATCAAACTTGGAGGGAGCCTCGTTGAAGAACTGACGGATGGTGCCGGTCATGGCCAGACGCAGGTCAGAGTCAATGTTTATCTTGCAGACAGCCAGCTTGGCAGCCTGACGCAGCTGCTCCTCAGGCACGCCAACAGCGTCGGGCATATTGCCGCCGTTCTCGTTGATCATCTTCACGAAGTTCTGGGGAACGGAAGAAGAACCGTGCAGAACAATGGGGAATCCGGGCAGACGCTTGGAGACTTCCTCCAGAATGTCAAAGCGCAGGGGAGGCGGAACCAGAATGCCCTTCTCATTTCGGGTGCACTGCTCGGGCTTGAACTTATAAGCACCATGGCTGGTGCCGATGGCAATGGCCAGAGAGTCACAG
>CAZQJD010000082.1:0-8317 GCA_964593575.1 uncultured Oscillibacter sp. | reverse complement strand
CCACGCACTCGTCGATGAAGCGCTGGTCGATGCCCTCATAGTGGCCGCAGACCAGCACGATATGGTCGTATTTGGCCTTCAACTCCCGTGCTACATCCTGATTGAAGGTACGCCCGCAGGGGGAGAGGAAGATGGTGTGGGGGTGGGGGTTGCCGGTGACTTCGCGGATATGGTCCCAACAACGGTATAGGGGGTCAGCCTGCATTACAGCGCCCCGGCCGCCGCCGTAGGGATAGTCGTCCACCTGCATCTGCTTGTTTGTGGTATAGTCACGGATCTGGTGGCTCTGGATGGTGATGTGTCCGCGCTCCTGCGCACGCCCCAGAATGCTGACATTCAGCACGGCGTCCACCGAAGCGGGGAAGAGGGTCATAATGTCAAATCTCATTGCCGTCCATACCCTCCAGAATGTGGACTACCATTCGGTTCGCATCCAGATCCACAGATTTGATAAACACATCCGGTACGGCGGGAATCAGGATCTCCCGCGTGCCGCGGACGGTGTAGACGTCGTGGGCGGGATATTCCGTTACCTCGGTAATGACGCCCAGCACCTCGCCGGTGTCATCCCGGACGACTTCCATATCCAGCAGTTCCTGGTCAAAGACCATGTCATCGGGGATCTTGGGATCGTCCCGGCGGATATAAAGGTCGGTATCCTTATAGGTCAAAGCCGCGTTCATATCGTCCACACCGGGGAACTTCATCAGCACCAGACTCTTGTGGACATGGCAGGCGGTGGGTTTCACCGGCTCGCCCTTGATATAAAAGGTTTTGAAGCGGGTCAGGAACTGCGGGTCCTGACGGTAAGGCTGCACGCGCACTTCGCCCCGGATGCCGTGGGCGTTGACGATGCGGCCGATCTTGACGGATTCCAGTTTCATGGAGATGCTCCTTATGCAGACCGTCGATAACATGACGGCGTATTTCACTATGATACAGTATAGCGTTTTTCCCATGGACAGGCAAGGGCGTTTTGCAGAAAAAAGAACATCCGGACAGAGCTTGTCCGAATGTTCCTTTTGGCTGTTTTCAGTCTACAATGTCCACAGAAACCTTGACACCGGTGCGCTGTGCGTAGGAACGTACGACGGTGCGGATCTCCTTGGCAATACGGCCCTGGCGACCGATGACTTTGCCCATATCCTCGGGCGCAACACGCAGTTCCAGAGTTAGCTCCTGCTCGCCCTGGATCTCAGTGACAGTGACACCATCGGGGTTCTCCACAAGATTTCTGGCAATGTAGAGCAGCAAGTCTTTCATTATGCTGCCCTCCGATGATTAGAGGACGTCGACCTTTTTCAGCAGAGCGCGGACAGTGTCGGTGGGCTGTGCACCGGACTTGATCCAAGCCTGGGCGCGCTCGGCGTCGATCTTGATCTCGGCGGGGCTGACGCAGGGATTGTAGGTGCCCAGCTCTTCGATGAAACGACCGTCACGGGGGAAGCGGGAATCGGCGACAACAACGCGATAGAAAGGAGCCTTCTTGGCGCCCATGCGGCGCAGTCTGATCTTAACCATAAAAATGTACCTCCAAAATGTGTTTTTAATTTTATCTCAATTTTATCATTATAAATGCGCGGGGCACTTATATACAGGAAAATATGGTGGAATATTACTTGCGGCGCTTTTTCTTGCCGCGGCCGTGACCGAAGCCGAAGCCGCCCATGCCGGGCAGACTGGGCATGCGGCCCTTGCTCATCTGCTTGGTGAGCTGCTGTACCAGCTCGTACTGCTTGATCAGGCGGTTGACATCCACCACCTGAAGTCCGCAGCCGGCGGCAATGCGCTTTTTCCGGCTGGCGTTGAGGATCTGAGGATTCTCACGCTCCTGAGGCGTCATAGAGAGGATGATGGCTTCCGTATGCGCCATGACCTTCTCGTCGATGGCGGCGCCCTGAAGCTGCTTGCCCATGCCGGGCATCATGCCTGCGATCTGGCTGAGATCGCCCATATTGCGCAGCTGCTGCAGCTGTTCGAAGTAGTCCTGCAGCGTGAACTGGTTTTTGCGGAGCTTTTCTTCCAGCTTGGCCGCCTGCTTCTCATCGTAGGTCTCCTGAGCCTTTTCGATGAGGGTGAGCATATCGCCCATGCCCAGAATACGGGAAGCCATGCGGTCAGGATGGAAGGGTTCGATCATATCCAGTTTTTCGCCGGTACCCACATACTTGATGGGCTTTCCGGTGGCTGCACGGATGGAGAGTGCTGCACCGCCGCGGGCATCGCCGTCCAGCTTGGTGAGCACCACGCCGTCGATACCCAGAGCATCGTTGAAAGCAGTAGCTGCGTTGACGGCGTCCTGACCGGTCATGGCGTCCACCACCAGAAGGATCTCGTTGGGCATGACGGCTGCCTTCATCCGCTTCAGCTCATCCATCAGCGTGTCATCTACATGGAGGCGACCGGCGGTATCCAGAAAGACCATGTCGTTGCCGTAGTCCTTGGCGTGGCGGATGGCGTTCTTTGCGATCTCCACAGGGTCGCCCTGACCCTGTTCAAAGACGGGGACTTCCAGCTGTGCGCCCACGACCTTCAGCTGCTCAATGGCTGCGGGGCGGTAGACGTCACATGCGACCAGCAGGGGACGGTGGCTCTGCTGACGGCGCATCAAGCCTGCCAGCTTGGCACCGTTGGTGGTTTTACCGGCGCCCTGCAGACCCACCATCATCACCACTGTGGGCGGCTTGGAGGCCATGGTCAGGCGGGCGTTGGAACCGCCCATCAGAGCGGTCAGCTCGTCATTGACGATCTTGATGATCTGCTGGGCAGGGGTCAGACTGTCCAGAACATCGGTGCCCACGGCACGCTCTGTGACTTTGGCTACAAATTCCTTGACGACCTTGTAGCTGACATCTGCTTCCAGAAGCGCAAGGCGGACTTCCCGCATGCCCTCGCGGACATCACTTTCGGTGAGACGTCCCTTGCCGCGCAGCTTTTTGAATGCTGCATTCAGTTTTTCGGTTAATCCTTCAAATGCCATGGGTACTCCTGTCAGATCCTCATTCCATCAGAATGGCGGTTTCCTGCTCAATGCGGTTGGTCAGTTCGGTGAGACGGGCATCCTCGAATTGCCGGTAGTTCAGGGTCTTGATACCTTCCACAGCCGTCTGGATGGCAGACAGGTGAGTGCGCATTTGCTCAAAGCGCCGGATCAGACCGGTCTTGTCCTCGATCTCCTGCATCTGTGCCTCAGCGCGGACGATTACGTCCCGGACGCCCTGACGGGAAATACCGGCGTTTTCCGCGATCTCGGAAAGGGACAGATCTTCGTTGTAATACAGGTCGAAGAATTCCTTTTGTCTCTCTGTCAGGAGTTCTCCGTAAAAATCGAAGAGCATTGTCATGCGGTATGTCTGATTTTTCATGGAAAAACCTCCTTCCTGTAAAGTTTTGCTCCTTTACAACAGCAAATAGTTTACAGGATAGAACATCAAAAGTCAAGGAAAAAAAGCGAGAAAACAGGGAAAATTTTCACCTTTTTTTCGACTTTTCCGGCGGAAAGGGAGACAAGGACGTAAATGATTACGAAACAGAGTGAAAAGGGTCGGAAAAGACGGCCTGAGAGGGTTCTTGCTCTTGCAGGAATTACAGAAAGCGTGATATACTACAGCATGGATTGTTATATATGTGCCCTGAAAAGTGTTTGGGGTGACAAGGAGTGAAAACGTGAATCAGATTCGTACAAAGCTCGCCGAAGGCGTTTACCTGACCTGTCTTCCGGCAAGAAAATTCAAGACCAGCTTGCTGTCTGCCCAGTTTATCACGCCCCTGACCAAGGAGCGGGCTGCAGTGAACGCGCTGCTGCCAGCGGTACTGCGCCGCGGTACTGCACGCTATCCGGACATGGGCAGTTTGTCCGCAGAGCTGGATCGGCTCTATGGAACGCAGATCGATTATACCGTGCGCAAAAAGGGCGAGAATCAGTGCGTCGGCTTTGTGGCCAGCTTCCTGTCGGACGATTATGTTCCCGGCGGTGAGCGGCTGCTGGAGCCTGTGGCGGCTCTTTTGGGTGAGCTGATCTGTGCGCCGGCCACCCGGAGCGGCCGGTTTATACCGGAATATGTGGAAGGTGAGCGGGACAATCTGGTGGATGCCATTCGCGGGATCCGCAACGACAAGCGGGATTATGCCGCACTGCGGATGCTGCAGGAGCTGTGCGCCGGCGAGGCGTATGGGATCAGTCGGTTGGGCAGCGAGGAAATGGCGGAAAAGGTCAGCGCCAAAAAACTCTACAGCGCCTATGCCGAGCTGCTGTCCACCGGACATCTGGAGCTGTTCTACAGCGGCAGCGCCGCCCTGGAGCGAGTGGAGCATGCCCTGTTGGATGCGCTGTCCACCATGCCCCGGAAAAGCGTGGAGGAACTGACCTTTTGCACACCCCATATCGGCCGAAACGAAGTGCATACGGTGACGGAGCATATGGATGTGACCCAGGGCAAGCTGGGTATGGGTTTCTCCTGCGGCAGTGACGATTTCCCGGCGCTGCTGCTGGGCAACACGCTCTTTGGCGGCAGCAGCAATTCCAAGCTGTTCCTCAATGTGCGGGAAAAGCTGTCTCTCTGCTATTATGCCTCTTCCGGTTATCATCGGCAGAAGGGATTGATCACCGTGTCCTCCGGCGTGGAGTTTTCCAATTTCCAGCGTGCCTATGATGAGATCCTGACGCAGCTGGAGGCTGTGCAGAAGGGTGATCTGGAGGACTGGGAACTGGAGGGGGCCCGCAGCACCTTGCTGAATGCCTATACCTCCATGCAGGACTCTCAGGGACAGATGGAGAATTTCTATATCAGTCAGGCTGCCGCAGGACATGAGGAAACACCGGAGGATCTGGCGCGGGAAGTGCGTGAGACTTCGGCGGAGCGGATCTTCCGTGCCATGGAGTCTGTGAAGCTGGACACCGTCTACTTCCTGACGGGAAAGGAGGAGTCTGCGGAATGAAACAGGTATTTTATGACCGGTTGGGCGAGGCGGTCTGGAACGAGCGGCTCCCCAACGGACTGGAGATCCGCGTAGTCTCCAAACCCGGCTATGCCAAAAAGTATGCGTTCTTTGCTACGCGCTACGGCGGCATGGATATCCGCTTCCGGCTGAACGGGAGCTGGCTGGATACGCCGGCCGGCATTGCTCATTATCTGGAGCATAAGATGTTCGACACCAAGGAGGGAAATGCCCTTCAGGAACTGGCGAAAAACGGTGCGGAGCCCAATGCGTTTACCTCCGGCTCCATGACAGCCTATTACTTCGATTCCACAGAGAAGTTTGAGGAGAATCTGAAGATATTGCTGTCTTTTGTGTCGGTACCGTATTTCACCGATGAAAGTGTGGCGAAAGAACAGGGAATTATCGGTCAGGAGATCCGCATGATCGAGGATAACCCCGACTGGCAGATCTATACCCGGATGATGAAGGCGCTCTATCAGAACAGTACGGCGCGAATTTCCGTGGCGGGCACTGTGGAGAGCATTGCGGAGATCACCGCACAGACTCTCTATGACTGCCACAAGGCGTTCTACACTCCCTCCAATATGATCCTGACGGTGGTGGGCGATGTGGATCCCATCCATGTGGCGGACATTGCCCGGAGCATTCTGCCCAGAGAGGGCGGCCCTGTCATCGAGAGAGATTACGGTACGGAACCGGCGGGCGTGGCGGAAAAGGACACCGTTACGCAGATGGAAGTGGCGATGCCCCAGTTCCTGACAGGCTACAAGTGTGATCCGGTGCCGGAGGGCGAGAAGTTTCTGAGGACAAGCATGATCGGCGATCTGGCCTGCGAGGTGCTGCTGGGTGAATCCAGCCCCCTGTATCTGCGGCTGTATGAGCAGGGGATCATCAACGGCAGCTTCGGCGGCTCCTATGAGATGATGCCGGGGGTGGCATATCTGTATGCCGGCGGCGACGGAAAAGACCCGCAGCGTGTGGCAGAGGAGATCGCCAAGGAAGCGGTCCGGCTCAGTCAGGAAGGTCCGGACAAGGCTTTCTATGAACGGCTGCGCCGCGCTATGTTCGGCAGTATGCTGAAAGACCTGAACTCCTTTGAACACATCGCCATCCTTCTGACAGAGGGATACTTCCACGGCTTTGATGCGTTCCGGTTCCCGGAGATCTTTGAGTCCATCCGTGAGGAGGACGTTACCGACTTCATTCGCACCAATATCGCTGCAGACCGGAACGTGATGTCCCGGATCCTGCCCCGGACATGAGAAAGAGGGAAGACTGCATATGAGAGTGATGACGAATTCTCCCATCAGCTTTCCCGGATTGTTCGGTGACTGGGAATTTACTGCCGGTGAGGTGGCGCTGGACATCGGAAAGGGTATTTACTGGTACGGCATCATCATTGCCGTCGGTGTATTGGCTGCAGTGGCACTGTGTCTGCGTTTGCGTCATTGGTTTGGACTGACAGAGGATAACCTTCTGGATCTGGTTCTGATCGGTGTGCCATCGTCCATTGTGGGCGCACGGATATATTACGTGGTGTTCTATCTGGATCTCTACCGAACGGCAGATGGTGGGATCGACTGGGGAAGGGCCGTTGCCATTTGGGACGGCGGCATTGCCATCTATGGCGCGATCATAGGCGCGTTTTTGGTGGGGGTGCTGTACTGTCGGATAAAGAAACTTCCTGTTGGTGCTGCTGCGGATGCGTGCGTCATCGGATTTCTTGTGGGGCAGGCCATTGGACGCTGGGGCAACTTCATGAACCGGGAGGCTTTCGGCAGTGAGACCACACTGCTGTGGCGGATGCGTCTGATGCTGGAGAACGGCGATTATATTGAGGTGCATCCCACATTCCTCTATGAGAGCCTGTGGAATTTGGCGGGAATCCTGATCCTGGTGCTGCTCATTACGCCGCACCGTAAATTTGACGGACAGAATACCTGGAGTTATTTCCTCTGGTACGGTCTGGGGCGTGTGTGGATCGAGGGATTGCGGACGGACAGTCTGTATCTTTTTGACTGGACTCTGTTTGGCGAGCCCATTCGTGTATCCCAGGCGCTGTCTGCTGCGATGATCCTGGTATCGGCGGCGGCACTGTTCTGGAATCTGGTGATCCGCAAAGCATCACCGGAGGATATGTATGTGAATCGACTTGCAAGACAGACGGAGGATGCAGCGGAGGAAGAAACTGCTGCCGAGGCCAATGAAAACAGAGAAGAACGTGGGGAGGAAAGTGACATATGATCGTAATGGATGGAAAAGCTGTGGCCGCAAAGTGCAAAGCGGCAGCTGCCGAAGAAGCGAAGAAGCTGAAGCATCAGCCCGGACTTGCTGTGGTGCTGGTGGGCGATAACCCCGCTTCCCGCACGTATGTGTCGGCAAAAGAGAAGGACTGCCAGGAGTGCGGATTTGCCAGCTTTGAGTATAAGCTGCCGGCAGAGACTACGCAGGAAGAGCTGATGCAGCTCATTGCGCAGCTGAACGCGGACGAAAAGGTGGACGGAATTCTGGTGCAGATGCCCCTGCCGGCACATCTTTCCGAGAAGGAAGTGCTGTGCGCCATCGCGCCGGAAAAGGATGTGGATGGCTTTCACCCCATGAATGTGGGCCGTATGACCAGCGGTGATCCTGCCTTTGAACCCTGTACTCCGGCGGGCATTATGGTGATGCTGAAGGAGTACGGCATCGATGTTTCCGGCAAGCGCTGTGTGGTGCTGGGACGCTCCAATATCGTGGGCAAGCCCATGGCCAGTATGCTGCTGCGGGCTAACGGCACCGTGACCATCTGCCACTCCAAGACTTCGGATATGGTTGCCTTTACCCGTGAAGCGGACATTCTGGTGACTGCTGTGGGCAAGGTGGATATCATTACCCCGGATATGGTCAAGGAGGGCGCGGTGGTCATCGATGTGGCGATGAACCGCAATGCGGATGGTAAACTCTGCGGAGATGTGGATTATGCGGCAGTGGCTCCCAAGACTTCTTATATCACGCCGGTTCCCGGCGGCGTTGGCCCTATGACCCGCGCCATGCTGATGGTGAACCTGCTGCGGGCTGCACAGCAGCGTGAGAACGGCTGAGCCGTAGTATGAAAAAATCCCGGTACGCCAAGGTGCAGCGTATCGGGATTTTACTATGGTGCGCCCGGTGAGCGTACGTTCTAAAGGGTGACAGTCCCGAATCCGCCCGGCAGTGGGAAGGACATAGCCTAAGTCAAGGGTGTCCGTCGTGAGACGGGATCTGAAGAAAGATGGCGGCAAAACTCTGGCCTGACGAACAGAAACCATATATAAGGCCCCAGACGAGGACAAGGCTCCCATGTAATACTAATTTTTAATAAAACCGCTTAACATATACCTTCTGATATGCTATAATA
>CAZQJD010000081.1:0-8344 GCA_964593575.1 uncultured Oscillibacter sp. | reverse complement strand
AGGAGGGCGGCGTGGATACCTATGGCCGTCCCGCTACCGTCTATGAGATCGAGGATGGCGAGACCTTCTACGCTCCCGAGACTCCCGTTCTGACCTACACCAACACCAAGACCGAGAAGGCTCTGTTCACCGCTCTGGGCAAGGCCGGCTATCAGGGCACTGATGACAAGTTCGTCTTCATCAGGCAGACCTACACTGACGCTCAGCCTGGCACAGCTGGCACTGTCGAAAAGCTCGCCACCGGCAAGTACAAGCCCTCCAGCTCCGGCGGCCGTGCGATCGAGAAGACCGACAGCACCAACAGCTTCGGCGCCAACGGCGCCATCGTTGAGATCTACGCCGTTGCAGGCGCGACCAACGAGTTCACCGCTGTGATCACCAACGAGTATCTGGCCAAGGTCACCTCTGTCACCAAGGCTAACGAGGATCAGGGCAACGCCCGCCATGTCACCGCTACCGTTTACGACGGTGGTGCTGCCACCACCGCTAGCCTGACCTATGAGACTGAGGAGTTCGCCAAGAACGACTATGTCCTGGTCACCAAGAAGTGGAACGGCGAGGCTTATGAGATCGACAGCATGAAGGCCGCCACCCAGAAGAAGGACGTTGCTCTGGATGCATACAAGGGTAGCACCAACGTCACCATCGACGGCAAGACTGTGAAGTACAGCGCCAAGTTCACCACCGCTATCAATAACTATCTGGGCAAGGGCTCGTTCAACTTCGACGATACCTACAGCTATTATGTTGACTCTCAGGGCAACATTCTGGCCATCACGACCTACTTCGCTGCCGTGAACAACTATGTTTACGTCAAGAGCATCCAGACTCAGGAGTATGACGCCAGTGATCTGATCGGCACCGGCGCAGAGGCTAAGGCTGTTGCAGACGTCATCTTCACCGACGGCACCATGGGTGTCATCGAGCTGAAGGTCACCAAGGCTACCGCTGACGCCGCTGACGGCGTGAGCTATGTCGCCGGCGATTACACCTATGCCAAGCCCGCAGCCGGCGGCACGGTTGCTACCAAAAAGGTCGCGGATATCGACGTGGCTGATAGAGGAATCAACAACTGGTTCGCCTACAAGACCAACGATGACGGCACCTACACTCTGGTCGCTCTGGCCGCCAGCGTTGCCGCTGGTTCCACCCCCCGCGTTACTGCTCTGGACGCCACCGATGTGACCCTGGTGAAGGGCGTTGCCAATAACATCGCCGAAAACCGCTGGACCACCTCCAGCACCGTGGTCTACTCCATCGATACCGAAGGCGCTGTGACCAAGGCCACCGGTCTGGTTGCCGCTGAGCTGGATGGCGAGGCCGTTCCCAACCAGATCCTGTACACCTGGAACTCCTCCAACAATGTCACCGCCATCTATGCCGTCGAGCAGGCCGGCATCATCGAGGCAATTGCTTCCGATTATGTCTATGCTCTGAGCGCCGGCTCCACCGTGAAGGACGGCATTGAGTGGAAGTTCGCTGACGAGGGCGCTGCTAAGACTTATGTCATCTCCAATGCTGAGAGCTTCGGCGACTTCAATGCCTATGTTAAGGGCGAAATCTTCACCCTGAGCGAGGTGGACGGCAAGATCACCGCCAAGAAGATCACCGCCAACGTTGAGAAGCAGGCCACCGTCGCGCGCATCGACGACGCCTACATCCTGTTCACCCTGTCTGACGATAGCACTACCGCTCTGTACCTGACCGCTGAGACCGCTGTTTACAACGTTGTGGACGGCACGGTTGCTGTTGACGAGCTGGAGAAGGATGACGTTGTCACCCTGGTCTACAACTCCGACAACGAGCTGGTGGTGGCTTACATCACCACCGAGGCTGACGCATAATCGTCTCCCCGGAACATCAACAGCTCATTCGTGAGTTGAGATAGCGAAAGGCGCCCGAAAGGGCGCCTTTTGCTGTGTAAAACCGCACATCCGCCGGTCAAGCAGACGGCGGATGTGCGGTTTTGATGCAGGTGGCGGGACTACCCCCAGTCAGCTTCGCTGACAGACCCCTGACAAGGGGGCAATGGGGCTGGGGCCTTGAGATCAAAAGATGGTCAGCAGGCCGAAGGTGACGGCGGTCATGATGGCGGCGGCAATGCATACGCCCAGAAAAATAGCGGGGATGGCGCGTTTCAGGCGCGTGTCCAGCAAGGCGGCTACCAGCGCGCCGGTCCATGCGCCGGTGCCGGGGAGGGGGATGGCCACCAGAATGCACAGGCCCAGTGCGCTGTATTTCTGCACGGTCCTGCCCTTCAGATGGGCCTTGCGTTCCAGTGCGCTGACAACGCGTTCGCACAGGGGGCTGATCCTTCGCAGCCAGCGGAAGATCCGCCGTATGTAGACGATGATAAAAGGCACCGGAACCATGTTGCCCAGCACCGCCATGGCCAGCGCGATGGGGTAATCCAGACCCAGCGCGATGCCGTATGGCAGGCCGCCCCGCAGCTCGATGACGGGGACCATGGAAATGAAGAACGTGGAGAGAGCCTGACCGATCTCTGTTTGCGTTAACCAAGACTGCATGACGATGCTCCCTATACGCCGACAGGCTCGGCAGGCAGCGGCGACAGAGACGCGTATTGGTCCAGAATCGCCGGGAAAACCTGCTCCAGACTGTACTGCAGGACGGACTCTCTGGCCTGTGCTCCGAGGGCGCTGCACAGCTCCGGAGACTTCGCCAGACGCAGGATCTGCTCGGCGCAGGCGGCGCTGTCCCCGTAGGGGTAGAGAAGGCCGGTCTGTCCGTCTGTGATGAGATCGGTGTGTCCTTTGACAGAGCTGGCCACCACCGGGATGCCGGCATACATGGCCTCCATGATGTTGAAGGGCAGCCCCTCGCTTCGACTGGCCGAAACGGCTGCGTCGGCAAGGGGATACCACGCGCCGATGCTGTGGATATAGCCGGGGAAGGAGATCCGCTCCGTCAGGCCGAGGCTTTCCGCAAGCGCACGGCAGGATTCCAGCTGCGCGCCGTCGCCTGCCAGGATCAGCAGGATATGGGGAGGCAGCTTTTTCATGGCGTGGATCAGGACCTCCTGACTTTTGCGTGAAGAGAACTCCGCCGCATAAAACAGCACAAAGGAGTCGTCAGAAACACCCAGCTTCCTCCGCGCTGCCTGCCGGGAGGCTGGGCTGTATTGCCGAATGCGGGAGAAGTCCACGCCGATGCCGGGAATGCTCTCGATCCGTTTGCCCAGCCGGTGCTGCAGGGCGGTTTGATGGTCCCAGTCGTTCATGGTCAGCAGCAGATCGGTGCAGGGAGCGGTGATGCGCTCCGCCGTCAGCAGGAGCTGCTGCTTGAGAAAGGGCGTATCGTCGTCAAAGAGATAGCCATGCACCATGTTGGCCAGCGGCGGACGGCTTTTCATGCCCAGCAGGGCAAGCCGGGTAAAAAACGCGGCCAGCGCTGTGTGGGTGGTGATGAGAGAATAGCCCTCCTGCCGGATGACGCGTCGGAGAAGCTGGGCGGCGCGGAAATTGTCCGGGGAGCCCATGCTTTTCTTCAGCGGGAGATGGATCACCCGGTCCGCGCAGGAAAGCTCCTGCACCGTGCCGCCGCAGGCGGCGTGTACCTCCCAGCCGCGTTCCTGATAATACTCGAGGTACGGCAGGTGAAAATTTCGGATATGAGAATATGTAGAGGCAGTGAACAGTATTTTCTTTTTCATAGGATCTCCTTGCGGTGGTTCAGAGACCATCGGTCAGTTGAGCTGCTCGCTGTTCATAAACTTGCCGCCGAACACAGTCACCCACAGGATGCGCAGATCAAACAGCAATGACCAGTGCTCGATGTAATAGATGTCGTGCTGGACGCGGCCCTTGATGGAGGTGTCGCCCCGGAAGCCGTTGACCTGCGCCCAGCCGGTAATGCCCGGCCGCACCTGATGCTTCACCATGTAGAGGGGGACCTCCTCCTTGAACAGCTCTACATAGTGGGGAACCTCCGGACGGGGGCCCACCAGGCTCATATCACCCTTGAGGACATTGAAAAACTGCGGAAATTCATCCAGAGAAAATTTGCGGATAAACGAGCCGAATTTGGTTTTGCGGTCGTCGTGGTCACTGCTCCAGCCGGTGTTTTCCTCCGAGTTCACCTTCATGGAACGGAATTTATACATTTTGAACGGCTTTTTATTGCGGCCGATCCGCTCCTGCCGGAACAGAATGGGGCCGGGAGAGGAGAGCTTTACGCCGATGGCGCAGAGCAGCATGATGGGAGAGGTGACGATCAGCAGCAGAGAGGAACCGATGATGTCCACGGCGCGCTTGGCAAAGGCGTTGGCCCAGTTGTCCAGCGGGATGCGGCGGATGTTCACCAGCGGGATGCCGTTGAATTCATCGAACTGGCGGGCAGAATGGATATACTCTGCGTAGAAGGGGATGATGGACAGCTTGGTGCCGGTCTTTTCACAGGCTTCAATGATCTGAGGCGTTCTGTGAAAATCCTCCATTTCAATGGCGGAAACGACTTCATCAGGCTGGTGCTTTTCCAGCAGCGCCTCCAATTCGTCAAAACCGCCCAGATAAGGCACATCCAGATCCGATCTCTCCTGTGAGGAAACATAGCCCTTCACCTGATAGCCAAGGGAGGAGTCTTTCTGCAGCTCCTGCAGGTATCGGTGACCCATGGCGTCGGCGCCGATCAGAATGATATGCTTCTGGTTATAGCCCCGCCGGCGCAAATAGCGCAGCAGATACCGCATGGCGATCCGCTTGGCGCTGAGGATAGAACAGCTCAGCAGGAAAAAGACGGCCAATGTCCAGCGGGAAAAGTTGATGTTTTTTTGGACGAACAGGAAGCTCAGCAAAGCCGCCATGTTCAGAGCGCCGGACAGCCAGATGATGGAGAGCTTTTTCATCAGGCGCGTTTTCCGGTTGCTGTGATACATACCGAAGGCTGCGTAGGCAAACAGGTGGGTGGCGGTCAGGAGCAGCGCCAGAATGAGGTAATCTTCAAACGGCACAGAGACAATGCCGCCGGGGATCACATAAAAACGGAGCCAGAAGGACAGCGGCAGGGACAGGAAAAGGATCACACCGTCTGTCACGACATTCAGGCTGTTGAGAAGACGCTGATTTTCTCGGATCATTGGCCGCCCTCCATCACTTTGATAAACGCCTGCGCCGATGCATCCAGTTCGATGGTGCCCATATTGGCGGCGTTCCAGGCCTCCAGCTTCTCCGCGATCCGCAGGACGCCGGCACGGTAGTCCGCGGTGTCCTGCGCATAGAGCATCAGCAGGTCAAAGGTAACCTGCCAGACGTCCTGAGATGCGGCCACATAGTCCACATATTTCTCCGCCATCACAAAGGCGTTTTCCGTCTGGCCGGTCTTGAAATAGTATTGGATCAGATAGCGGGGGATGGAATTGGAGTCCAGCGCCGCCAGCCGGGCGGCGTATGCGTCGGCCAGCAGCCATGCGGATTCCGGAGCGTTGTCCGGAATGGAGGCTACATAGGACAGTGCGTAATCCGCCCATTCAAACCTGTCAATGGAGGCGGCCTCCACCAAAGTCTCAAAGGAAATGGGGGGCTTGGACGTCATGGCCTTGGCCTGCATATTGCGTACCAGGAAGAAAGAGAAGACGGCCAGCAGAACAGCGATCACGGCGATGATCGTGTTCCGAACCTTCTTGCCCAGCCAGGAGGCCGGGATACTGTCGCCGGCGCACAGGGAGATCAGTGCGAATACGCCGAAAGCGAAGGGCAGGAACGCGTAAATGGAGAAAATGACCTCCACGCCGGCGTGGCCCGCCATGAAGACCAGTGCCGCGCCCAGAGCGGGCAGCAAAAGCTGAGGCGTCTCCCGCTTGCGGGTGCGCAGCAGCGCGAAAGCAGCAGTCAGCAGTACCCCCAGGAACAGGATCAGTCCGACGACGCCGGTTTCTGCCAGCACCTGAATGTAGTGGTTGTGCGCATACTTCGTGTCATAGGCGAAGCTCTGGACGCTGCGGATGCCGTTTTCGTAGGCGCCCATGCCAAGCCCGATCACGGGGCTGCGGCGGAACAGCTTCATGCCGTCCTCAAAGAAAACGGTGCGCTGGATAGCGTTCTGATTGGCAAACAGGCCCTGCAGGCGGTTGGCGATGAAATCAGGCAGCAGACGGTAGCCAAGCGGCACGGAAACGGTGCCGGCAGGACCCAGCAGGGTGACCTCGTCCAAAGCGACGTCTTCCCCGGCGGAGAAGGTGAAGTAGACCACAAGACTGTCCTCCGGCACGGTGAAGGACGCGTTGGACAGTTCTCCGCGGTACAGCACAGAGCTGGTGTGCATCATGGTGTCCTGACGGTTCTGGCTGGCGACGGTGACGGTTACAGGACCATCTGTCTGAGAGGAAACGGTATAATCGCCGCTGTCCGGATACACGGAGCGGCGGAGGGTTTCGCCCTTCGGGAGGGTGGTGCCGCCGGTCATGGTGTAGGCGGCAAAAGCGAAGAGGAGAGCCAGCACCAGAACAGCAGCGATGAGGATCAGCACCAACCTGCCTTTGCTCTTCAGCTTGTCGGCCAGCTTGCGGCCCGCAAAGTGGTCCAGCAGGCACAGGAGGGCCGCGCCCAGTACTGTGCAGGCCAGAGGGATGGGCTGGAAGCCTGTCCATTTCTCAAGAGAGGTGGCGGCGATGGGGACTACGGCCAGACCCGTCAGGAGCAACGTCTCCACCATCAAGACCAGCAGGCCGCCGCGGCGCTCCTGGAACTCCAGCAGCAGATAGGCCACAAAGGCCAGAGCGATCATGGCGCTGGCGCCCATGCTGAAGGCCAGCACAAAGCCCAGTGCGTTTACGAACAGGAAGCAGAGGTATACCAGTCTTTTCCGCCCGGCGGCTTCCGAGGAGGCCAGACCCAGGCTCAGAAGTGTGCCGATCCCGGCGATGCCGGCATAAACGTTAGGCTTGTCCACCAAAGAGAGCATGCGGGTGCCTTCCTCCACAATGCTCAGATAAGAGTAGTCCGTAGAGAACAGCTCCAGGAAGGCGATCACCGGCGTGCTGATGATGTGAGTGGAAAGCAGATCGATGCTCACCAGACTGAAGATGGCGGCGGCGCCGGAGAGAATGGCGGCGATCCAGCGCCCGCCTGCGTTGGGTTCCTTGGGAGCGGCAGCCAGAAGTGTCAGGGCAACGCAGTAAGAGAAGAGGAGCTTTAAAAACTCCTGCAATGCAAATTTGCCGGACTGCGCATAAAATGTGGAAATGCCGCACATGACCACGAACAAGGTCAACGCCAGCAAAGGAAGGGTGATGCGGTCGCGCAGAGTCTTGAAGCAGCAGACCCCGGTGACGGCCAGCGTGATCAGCGCGGCCAAGGCCGCGCCGCGGATGGTGGCGAGCGAGCTCAGGCAGACGACCAAAAAGAATACGATGGTCAGTATGAGCACGGAGCTCTTTTGCCATATGGTGTGGATCGGAGAACCCTCCTTCAAAAAGGCATGGTTGTTTACAGCTTTTATCGGCTTTTTACTCATAGTAAGCAATGACCCTCCTCGTGATATCAAGCTGGCACGGGCGAAACAAAAACGTCCTCCAGGTCCGGAAAATCAGCAAGTGCTTGCCGATCCCGGTCTAATTGCATGTATAACTATACCAGTTTACCATGCTTGACATGGATATTGCAATTCTTTTGCAGGATTTGACAGAAAATGTTTGCGCGTTGAAGCCTGTGCGCAAAAAAGGGGCCACCCGCGAACGGGTGGCCTCCAAGAAGGTCTGTGCAATGGATCAGCGCTTGCTGAACTGGGGGGCGCGACGGGCTGCCTTCAGACCGTACTTCTTGCGCTCCTTCATACGAGGATCGCGGGTCAGGAAACCGGCCTTCTTCAGGATGGGACGGTTATCCTCGGAAGCCAGCAGCAGGGCGCGGGCGATGCCGTGACGCAGAGCGCCGGCCTGGCCGGAAACGCCGCCGCCGGAAACGGTAGCAACGATGTCCATCTTGCCGGTGTTGCCGGTAGCTTCCAGGGGCTGACGAACCACCATCTTCAGGGTGTCCAGACCGAAGTACTCCTCGATGTCACGGCCATTGATGATGATGGAGCCGGTGCCGTTGGGGAACAGGTGGACGCGGGCCACAGAAGACTTGCGGCGGCCGGTACCATACAGATAAGGCTTCTTAGACTGATACATTCTCTTACTCCTCCTTAGTCCAGAACGACGGGCTTCTGAGCCTGCTGCTCATAGTTGGCGTCAGCATAGATGTGCAGGCGCTTGAGAGCATCGCGGGCGATGGTGTTCTTAGGCATCATGCCCTTGACAGCCACGCGCATAGCAACGTCGGGCTTCTCCTGCATCAGGATGCGGTAGGGGGTCTCCTTCAGACCGCCGACCCAACCGGAGTGATGA
>CAZQJD010000080.1:0-8371 GCA_964593575.1 uncultured Oscillibacter sp. | reverse complement strand
TGTATTATAGCATATCAGAAAGTATATGTTAAGCGGTTTTATTAAAAATTAGTATCAAGCCTCAGCAAAGTGCTCGACCGCCTCTGTGATACGATTTGTACGCTGACCAATGAAGCTGTCTCCAGCATTACCGGCAGGGATTGGATAATTAAACCTTTTAATTAAAAAGCAGTATAAGCGGGCCTTTCTGCGTTTATACCAGAGACGCGATCCAGGGTGCTACCAGAGAACATAAAATGGGATTTACGATATCCAGTACGATGAGGGCAAAGGGCGGGAAGATGACCCAAGCTACGTTGGAGGGGCCGTACTCCGCGATGACCGCCCGCTCGTTGGCCATGGTGTTGGGGCCGGAGCCAAGACCCATGCCGATGTGACCGGCCACCATAACGGCGGCATCGTAGTTTCTGCCGCAGGTGTTGAAGGTGACAAAGTACCCCCACAGGATCATCAGCACCACCTGCGCCGCCAGAATGATGACGAAGGCGCCGAACACCGAGGCCAGCTTCGTCACGTCAATGGTCATCATGGTCATGGCCAGGAACAGGTCCAGACAAATGGAGCCGAAGGTCTCCACTTCCTCCTCCCTGAACTCGTAGGCGGTATGATCCAGAATGTTGCGGACGATGACGCCGCCCAGCATACAACCGATGAAATAGGGAAACTCAATATAGGGGATCGTGCCCGCCCAGATGGAAATGTAGGAGCCAAGACCGGCGGAGATGATGATGAGCGCCACGCTGCTCATAAGGCTCTTAGCGTTCAGAGGCGTGACAGAATGCTCCTTCAGGGCGCTGGCGTCCTCCTCGTCCCGGTTGCCGGACAGCTTGTGCTTTTTGATGAGCACCCGAGCCACGGGGCCGCCCACAAGACTGGCAAAAATCATGCCAAAGGTGGCGCACATGACACTGATGACCACGGCGTTTTCCGCGCCCAGCTCCTCATACATGGGCGCGATAGCACCGGAGGTGCCCACGCCGCCCATCAGGGACAGAGAGCCCATGCCGATGCCCTGCAGGGGGTGCAGCCCAAGCGGGATGGCAAGGGCGATGCCCAGCACATTCTGGGCCAGGATCAGGCCGATGATGGTGACAGCGATGCCTATGCATAGCTTCGCGCCGCCCTTCTTGATGAGCTTCCAGGAGGCCGTCAGTCCCACACCGGTGAAAAAGACGTCCATGAACCATTCCTTCAGTACCCCTACGTTCCAATTCACCGTCAGGATCCCGCCGCCCCGGAGCAGTCCCAGGGTCAGACTTACCAGCAGGCCGCAGACAATGACCCCGGGAATACAGTAGATTTGAAAAAACTTAACCCGTTTTACGATGCCTCTTCCCACCATTACCACTGCCGCGGCAATGGCACAGCTTTGCATGATGTCAAATGATACTTCCAGCATGACAATACACCTCACTCAAAAAATAGATGTCCCTGTTGTCCCCCTCCCGGTGTATGTCATTGTATCGGCACTGTCCGTCCCATTATGACGGCAGACAAGCCAGATTTCCGGTTTTCCCGGGAAACATCTTCTTTTCAGCTTCAATTCAAGCTTTCCGGGCATGAACGGCGACATATCAAAAAAGCCGGAGCCGGCTGATGTTCTCTTGAAAAGGTCTTGACAAACTTTTTCGGAAGTGCTACCGTAAAATCACGACAATGGGGTGCCCGAAGCGACGGGCTGAGATTCGGATGTTTTCCGTGACCCTCGAACCTGATCTGGGTAATGCCAGCGTAGGGAGCATATCGGCTGTGGCGCGTGCTGATCGATCCGCGGGTCACAGAGGTAGAGTCCTTGCCGGCATTCGGCGGGGGCTTTTTGTTTTGCCGTCAGCCATCCCGGTACAGGTGTCGCAAATCGTTCAGGGAGGAAGATACTATGACTGCAAGCGTTGCCATTCAGGTGCTGCCCAAGGTGGATAATGATGACGAGCTGATCCGCATCGTGGATGAGGTCATCGCCTACATCAAGTCCACGGGACTGAACTGCTATGTGGGACCCTTTGAGACCACCATCGAGGGCGAAAGCTATGACGAGCTGATGGACATTGTCCGGGAGTGCCAGCATATGGCCATCCGGGCAGGCGCGCCCTCTGTCAGCGCCTATGTGAAGGTAGTCTATCAACCGGAAGGAGAGGTCCTGACCATTGACCGGAAAGTTTCGAAACACCATACGGCGTAACGGGCCTGCGCTGGTCCTCATAGCGGGACTGCTGCTCGTATGGGAAGCGGTATGCGTCATCGGACTGGTGCCGGCATTTATGCTGCCCGCACCCACAGACATCGTTCTGGCGTTCCTTGCCGACTTCCCCGAGCTGTGCGGACATTCCGCCGTCACCCTGCAGGAAGCTGCTTACGGCCTCATGCTGGGCGTGGCACTGGGCTTTGTGTGCGCTGTGGGGATGGACACCTTTGACTGGCTGTACCGGGCGCTCTATCCCATTCTGGTCATCACCCAGACCATCCCTACCGTGGCCATCGCGCCGCTGCTGGTGCTGTGGTTCGGCTATGAGATGGCGCCCAAGATCATCCTCATCGTTATGGTAACGTTTTTTCCCATGGCGGTGGGCATGCTGGAGGGCTTCCGCAGCGTGGACCCCGATTCCGTGGCGCTGCTGCGCTCCATGGGTGCCTCCCGGCAGCAGGTGTTCCGCTACATCAAGTGTCCTGCCGCGCTGCCGCAGTTCTTTTCGGGGCTGCGCATTGCCGCCGCATACTCCGTAGTGGGCGCTGTCATCTCCGAGTGGCTGGGCGGCTTTCAGGGACTGGGCGTCTACATGACCCGGGTGCGGAAGGCCTACGCCTTTGACAAGATGTTTGCCGTTATCCTCCTGATCTCCGCCATCAGCCTGCTGCTGATGGCTCTGGTGGACGTTTTGCAGAAAAAATGTATGCCGTACACTCGCATCCCTGAAGAAAACTGATCTCTCACAAAACTTTCAAGGAAAGAAGCGATCGATCATGCTGAAACGAGTTTTTTCTCTTGCTCTGATACTGGGCATGCTGCTGACTCTTGCCGCCTGCGGCGCCGACAACAGCGGCGATCTGAAAAAAATCACCTTCGTTCTGGACTGGACCCCCAACACCAACCACACCGGCCTGTATGTTGCCCTGGAAAGGGGCTGGTTTGAAGAAGCCGGTCTGGATGTGGAAGTGGTGCAGCCCCCGGAGGGCGGCGCGGAAATGCTGGTGGCCTCCGGCAAGGCCCAGTTCGGCGTTTCCTTCCAGGACTATCTGGCTCCCGCGCTGACAGGTATGGATGCGCTGCCCATCACCGCCGTGGCCGCCGTGATCCAGCACAACACCTCCGGCATCGTATCCCGGGCAGGGGAGGGAATGCACACCCCCAAGGGTCTGGAGGGCAAAAAATACGCCACCTGGGATCTCCCGGTGGAGAAGGCCACCATCAAAACCGTCATGGAAGCCGACGGCGGTGATTTTGGCAAGGTAACATTGATCCCCTCCACAGTGACGGATGAAGTCTCCGCGCTGAAAAGCCGCTCTGTGGATGCCATCTGGATCTTCTACGCATGGGCGGGCATCGCCTGTGAGGTGGCCGGTCTGGATACCGACTATTTCGCCTTCTCCGATATCGATCCGGTGTTTGACTACTATACGCCTGTCATTATCGCCGGAAATGACTTCCTCAAAAACGAGCCGGAAACGGCGAAGGCCTTCCTTGCCGCTTTGACAAAAGGCTATGAATACGCCATCCAGAACCCCACCGACGCTGCCGACATTCTGATGAAGGCCGCGCCGGAGCTGGCCGGCAGCAAGGAGCTGGTGTACGCCAGTCAGGAGTATCTGGCAGAGCAGTACACCGCCGACGCCGCACAGTGGGGCGTGTTCGACGCCGACCGCTGGAACGGATTTTTCAACTGGCTGAACGAAAACGATCTTGCGGAAACCGCCATCCCGGAGAATACCGGCTTCACCAACGACTATCTGCCGAAAACATAAAAAGCCGGGCAAACCCGGAAAAGGAGCTTTATGAACAAGCTGGAAGTGAGAGGCGTCAGCAAGCGCTTCGCAGACAAACAGGTGCTGGAGGATATCTCCATCACACTCAAAGAGGGTGAGCTGGTGTGTCTGCTGGGCGTCAGCGGCGCGGGCAAATCCACGCTGTTCAACATCATCTCCGGTCTCAGTCTGCCCGACGCGGGACAGGTCCTGCTGGACGGCGAGGATGTCACAGGGCAGACGGGACGCATCAGCTATATGCTGCAGAAGGATCTGCTGCTACCCTACCGCACCATCGTGGACAACGCGGCGCTGCCCCTGCTGCTGCGGGGCGTACCGAAGCAGGAGGCACGGAAGCAGGCTGCCGCCCACTTTGCGGACTTCGGTCTGGCGGGAACGGAGAACCAGTGGCCTCACCAGCTCTCCGGCGGCATGCGCCAGCGGGCAGCCCTGCTGCGGACCTATCTCTTTTCCCAGAACGTAGCGTTGCTGGACGAGCCCTTCTCCGCGCTGGACACCCTTACCAAGACCGCTATGCACCAGTGGTATCTGGATGTGATGGAACGCATCCGCCTGTCCACGTTGTTTATCACCCACGACATCGACGAGGCCATTCTGCTTTCTGACCGCATTTATCTCCTCACCGGCCAGCCGGGCCGCGTCGCCGGAGAGATCGTCATTGAAAATCCCCGGAAGCAGGGGAAAGACTTTCCGCTGTCGCCGGAGTTTCTCGATTACAAGCGAAGAATCATGGAGCTGCTGTGAAAAGAAGCCCTGTCCGTTCCATTGGGAGCTGACAGGGCTTCTTTTCACTTACAGATATTTCACCATTTCCTCCAGCGGTTTACGGTCGGCATGGAGGCGGGAAGGGCGGGCATTCTCCGCCGGGTAGCCCAGCGGCAGCATGGCGATGGGGACAAGACCCTCCATCTCCGGGAAGGCGGCCAGCAGCTTCTCCGGCTCGAACATGCCCACATAGGTGGTACCGAGGCCAAGGTCGGCAGCCTGCAGCATCATCTGTGTGGCGGCGATGGCGGCATCGATCTCGCCGTGGTTCTTTCCGTCATGCTCACGCTTCCATGCGGGTTCGGGGTCGTAAGCCACCACCAGAATCACCGGGGGATGGAAGTGGGCGGCGGTGCAGACGTCGGCCTTTTCCAGCGCTTCCGGGGTGCGGATGACGAAAATACGCTGGGGCTGGTTATTGTGGGCGGTAGGGGCGTTGCGGCCGGCCTCCAGAATAAGGTCCAGCTTTTCCTGTTCCACAGGGGTGGAAGCGAATTTCCGCAGGGAGTACCGTGCGGCAGACAGTTCGGCAAAGGTCATGGAGCAGCCTCCTTGTGATTTCGAAATGTATGGATCCATTGTAGCATCCGCCCGCCTCTTACGCAAGGGGTGCGACAACAGGAATCGCCGGCACGCAGGTGCCGGCGATTCCTGTTGTGTGTGTTAGGAGGGAGAAAAATGCATCGGGTCGGGAACACCCTTTGCTTGATCATTACAATACACCCAATTCGTGGCGAAATTGTGTTTTTCCTGTAAACGAATTGTGAATTCGCTCCGGCTAACCGAGGAAATGCGTTCTGTAATAGTACTCCAGATCACAATAGGTGTCCAATGCAGCCTGCCCATCGGCGCTCAGCTGGAATGTCAGGACGCCGTCCTTCTGCTCATACCGGCCGCGAGTCGTCAGTACCGGCAGCTCGCGCCAGATGTCCGTCGTAGCCTGCATCCACGCATTGCCTGTCCAACCCAGTTGGTCAAAGAGCAGATTCATCAGAAAACAGGAAGAAACGTCCGGTCCCTCGCCCTGAAAATCATTCCTCAGAGCCCTCTTGGCAGCATCGTTGGCCCATATAAAATAGCGGGTAGCGTAGTAGTTGAGGAAGCCCTCCTCCGTGGAAACATCGATGTTGACCCCCAGCTCACGATAAGCGGAGTTTCCGTCGCCCAGCCAGGGCTTGTGGTCACCGAAGCCCAAAATCACCACCGGCCGCTCCTCAGCAGCGAATTGATCCAGCATGGCCCGCAGATGCTTTGCCGTGTCATACAGGGAGGTCAGATAGTTATCCACAATGTTGGTGGTTTCCTCAGAATACCGCCCGTCAGTAAAGCTGACCATATTCCAGGTCGGCGACGTACTGTAAGGCCCGTGCCCCTGATAGGTCACATTGAATGAGAAATAGGGAGCATCGCTCTTCTCCGAATGTGCCGTGTAGAGAGCATACAGCTCCGGAAACAGCACATCGTCCATAGCTGCCACAGCACCGTTGGGATAGAATTTCGTATACCAGTTCTCCAGAAAATAGTTCGTGGAAATACCCATGTGCCGATTGATATTCTTGCGATTATAAAACCAGCCGGAAGAAGGATGGCTGCCCTCTGTGGTGTAGCCCTGCTCCTGAAGATACCAGACATGAGAATTGATATTGGAACGGGACTCCCGATAGTGGGCAAAGCCGGTGAGGACCGCTCGTTCCGTGTCCACGGTACCTGCCGCAAATACGTTGGTCACCAGATTACCGCGATAGCTTTCCGCCTCAATGCCATGGTAAACACCATAGGCTTTTTCCCAGTCAATGCCCTCTACGCCGGCAAATTGGGAAAAATCGGAAAACGCCTCCAATTGCAGGACGATCACATCCACCTTTTGATCCTGGGGAATGTCTGCATCCTGATAGGAGCTTAACAATTCCACAGTCTCATTTTTGTCATATCCGGCCGGTGCCTCCAGCTTGGCCGCAGTGGTGCTATAGATAAAGGGGTAGACAAAGCCCTTGGAAATATAGATCTGCGTAGATGCCCATTGATTGATATATTCAATGTTGGAGGTCTTCACCGTATATGTCACGCTGTCGGTGCAGGTGTTCCAGACAGGAATCCATAGCAATGCACCTGTCAGCAGCATGGGGATACGCACCTTCCAGCCAAACTCACCTCGCACCAGAAACCGCAAAAACAGCGTTCCGGCCACAATGCAAAGCAGGCCGAACAGCACCCGCAGGTTCGGGGTCATATCATATCCCTCAGTCAAAACAATGGAGCCGGCCTCCCGGATATTCGTCAAGTCCTCAAACATCAGCGGATCGTCCCGGAAGAGAAGCTTATAATAGTTGCCCAGGGAAAAGCCCCAGACCACGATACCGGTGACCAGAAAGGAGATCCACGCCCGGCCAATGGCGGCATAGACCAAAAACAGCAAAAGCACCACCGGCAGGATGTTCAGCGCAGCGATCAGCGGGATCTGGAAATAGGTCTTCATCAGAACATCGGCATAATCGCCGTAGGCATAGACCAGAGACAGGATCCCCAGACAGATCCCCGCCACCAGTATCAAAAACCCGTTCCACAGCCAGAAAGCCGCTTTCCTGACAGGAGAAAGCGCAGGGGGAGATGGCTGAAACAGCCAAAAATTCTTCAACATGTTCACCTCAAACATATTCTGACATACCAAAGCAAGGCAGATGCGCTGCATCTGCCTTGCCATATTCACATCAATAGGCCAGCTTCTCCTCCAGCCAGCTCTTCAGCTCGCTGATGGGCACGCGCACCTGCTCCATGGTGTCACGGTCGCGGACGGTAACGCAGTTATCGCCGGCGGTATTCTCATCGCCCACGGTGTCGAAGTCCACGGTGACGCAGTAGGGAGTGCCGATCTCATCCTCACGGCGGTAACGCTTGCCGATGGAGCCGGCATCATCGAAGTCCACCATCCAGTACTTGCTGAGCAGTTCCTGAACCTCGCGGCCCTTGTCGGAGAGCTTCTTGCTCAGGGGCAGAACAGCCACCTTGTAGGGAGCCAGAGCGGGATGCAGCCGCAGAACAACGCGGACATCGTCGTTGCCCTTCTTGTCCTGACCCACCACTTCCTCATCATAAGCATCCACCAGGAAGGCCAGCGTAACGCGGTCGGCGCCCAGAGAGGGCTCGATGACATAGGGGATATAATGCTCGTTGGTCTCCTGATCGAAGTAGGTCTGATCCTTACCGGAGGTGGTCTGGTGTGCGGTCAGGTCGAAATTGGTGCGGGAAGCAACACCCCACAGCTCGCCCCAGCCGAAGGGGAAGACAAACTCAAAGTCTGTGGTGGCGTTGGAATAGTGGCTCAGCTCCTCAGGATCGTGGTCACGCAGACGCAGGTTCTCATCCTGCATACCCAGATCCAGCAGCCACCGATGGCAGAACTCCTTCCAGTATTGGAACCAGTCCAACTCGGTGCCGGGCTTGCAGAAAAACTCCAGCTCCATCTGCTCGAACTCACGGGTGCGGAAGGTGAAGTTGCCGGGAGTGATCTCGTTGCGGAAGGACTTGCCCACCTGGCAGACGCCGAAGGGCAGCTTGCGGCGGGTGGTGCGCTGAACGTTCTGGAAGTTGACAAAGATGCCCTGTGCGGTCTCGGGACGGAGATACACGG
>CAZQJD010000079.1:0-8388 GCA_964593575.1 uncultured Oscillibacter sp. | reverse complement strand
TTTTTCTGCCTGTGGGATGGCGATCATTCCAGTCGTATGACCGCGGCGTTCAATGCCGCTGCGTCATCGGGATCGTGCGTTACAAGAAGCACCGGCTTGCGGCCTGCGGCTTCTGCGATGATCTGGAGGCAGACCCCGCGGTTCTCCTCGTCCAGTCCTGTGAAGGGCTCATCCAGTGCCAGTGCATCGGAAGGGACCAGAAGGGCCCGGGCCAGAGCCAGGCGGCGCTTCATGCCGCCGGAATAATCCTTGGTGCGCTTATCACCCTCCTGCCCAAGACCGAGCCTGTCCAGAAGAGCTTGGGCAGCGCTTTCGTCCAGCGCTGTTCCTGCGGCAAAGCGCAGATTTTCCATGGCGTTCAGATTTTCCAGAAGCCGGTCTTCCTGGAAAAGCACGCCCCAGCGGGAAGGCGCGTCCAGGACTGTACCGCTGTCGGCAGCCTCCAGTCCCAGCAGGATGCGCAGAAGGGTGGTCTTGCCGCTGCCGGACGGCGCCATCAGGCAGATGACGCCATTTTCCAGTTGGAAGCTGACATCCCGCAAAACGGTCTGACGGTCATAGGATTTGCTGAGATGTTCAATCCGCAAGGCTGCCACCTGCCTTTCTCAGGAACCGATCTATCAGGCGCAGGAACAGCTTTTCAGAGACCATGGACACGGTAACGATCACGACGGTCCATGCAAACAGCTCCGGCGTCATAAAATACACCTTGGCCATATACAGCCGCTCACCCATGGAGCCGTCGGGCAGACCAATGACCTCGGCTGCGATGCCTGCTTTCCAGCAGAGCCCCAGTCCCAGCGATACGGCGGAACGGAAGTGCGGGGCGATGGCCGGCAGATACAGGTACCGGATCTGCCGCCAGAGCGGTACGCGAAAGACCTTGGCCATTTCCAGCAGCTTTTTGTCTGTCTGGCGGATTCCCGCCATCACGCCCAGATAGACAGGAGGGAAGACCATCAGAAAGGAAATAAAGAAGGAGAGCTGATCGCCCCGCAGCCATACCAGCGCCAAGATGATAAAGCTGGCCACAGGCACTGCCTTGATGCACGCTACCGCCGGGGCGAGAAACTCCCGTACCGGACGGAAGCGGTAGGCCGGGACCGCCAGAAAGGAGGCGGCGGCGCAGGCGGCAAAAAAGCCGCCGAAAATGCGGAGGGTGGACCAGATGATAGCCTGACGGAATTCGGCGGTCAGCACCATGCCGGCAAGGCTTTGCAGGGCTTCCAGCGGAGAGGGCAGAAGGACCTTGACGTTCAGCAGCATACTGGCGATCTGCCAAAGAGCCAGCCAAAGGAGAACGGCCCAAAGCTTGATGGAGTTGTGGGTCGGGTTTTTCATAGAAAACTGTCCTTCATAAAAGAAATGGCGGTATGGACGGAAGCTCCAACCAGAGAGACTGGTTGGAGCTGTGAAAGTGGATCAGGCGCCGTAGTAGAAGTCGTCGCCGGGAACGCTGCCGCCCACGGCGGTGGGCTCCTGCTCGGCCAGCGCGGCCAGATAGCCGGAGAGCGTTTCCTTCATTTCCGTACCGGTGATGCAAACGATGTTGCAATGGGGCAGGGCCTTCTGGGCGATGGGAGCAGACTCCACGATGCCGTAGTCAGCGATGAGCTGTGCGGCGTCCGCTACATTGGCGTTTACCCAGTTCACACTTTCAGCATAATCCTCCAGGAAGGCGGCGACGGCCTTGGGATTGGCTTCCACAACATCCTTGCGTGCCACGATCACGCCGGTGACCATGCCGGAGCCATTGTTCAATGCGTCCCATTCAGCGGTGAGATCCAGAGCCACCCGCAGATTCTCGATCTTGGCCTGGGCTACCGTCACAAAAGGCTGAGGCAGCAGGGCGATGGAGGCAACGCCGGAGGCCAGCGCGGCAACGCACTCGCTGTGCTCGCTCTTCCAATCGATGGAAAGGCCGGTGTCGGGATCAATGCCATTTTCGGAGAGAAGGTAGCGCAGGCCGAATTCCGGTGTGCTGCCCTTGCCGGCGCCCACCATGGTCTTACCGGCCAGATCCTTCAGAGAGGTCAGGGTTTCACCGGTCTCCACGATGTAGATCACGCCCAGAGTGTTGATGGCCAGAGTCACGATCTGGCCGCTGGTCTTGTGATAGAGGTTGGAGGCCAGGTTGGCAGGTACGCAGGCCATGTCCAGCTCGCCCTTGATCAGGAGCGGACTCACCTGATCCGCGGAGCCGGCCAGCGTGAACGTATAAGGGACCTCTGCCTCCGTCCCGGCGGGAGCGGTGCCGGAGCGCTTCATCAGCTGCACGAGTCCCATGGCGGTGGGGCCCTTCAAAGCGGCAATGGAGAAGGGGGCGCGCTCGACTTCTTCCACGGTAGGCGTGGAGGGAGTGACAGGTTCGGAAGGAGCGGAGGTGTTGGGGGTGTCAGGGGTGGAAGATGCAGAGGGGGATGCAGGCGTGCTGCAGGCGGCCAGACTCAGGATCAGAGTTAGAGCGAGAATGGATGCGATGAGTTTTTTCATAGTTACGTGCTGCCTTTCTGATAAATGTAATGGTTCTTTCTGCCGGAAGGGGCAGAGAGGATAAGGGTCAGAGGGTCTCAGGTGCGTAGACAGTCTTTGCAGTAACGCCTTTCAGCCGTCCTACCTTGCCGGAGAGCGCGGAGATAATGTTGGCGGGCGCATCCAGGGCAATGGAGATGATGTTCATGTGTCTCTCGCGGTAGGGAACACCCATACGGCAGATGATGTAGGGACCGTATTGGTGCAGCAGCTCATTCAGCGCGGCCACGGAATCGATGTCTGTGACGATGATGGCAAGGACTGCGGCGCGTTTTTCCATAGAGATCCTCCTTAAAAATGAAAACCTCTCCTCCGCCTTGAAGAGCGGAGGAGAGGATGGCATCAGCAAACAGACGCAGGATCTGCGCCGCATTCTCTGCTCACTACTTTCAACGCGGAAATCACCTTGTTGTCAGAACGGAGGTCTGGTTTTCGCTTGGTTGGCGGTCAGAAGCACTTTCCGCGAACGGATACACTATAGCATGCAGGGGGAAAAATGTCAATTCCTCCGGGGAGGTCATTCCTCGACCGGCTCGGGGAACTCCAGCTTGGTGATCTGCGCCTGAACGATCTGGTGGTTTTCGATGCGGCTGACATGGATAGAGAGGTTTTGGAACTGCAGCTCGATATCCTGGTCGCCGTCGCTGGGGACCTTTCCCAGCTCCTTGTACATCAGGCCGGTAAAGGTCTCCACATCTTCCTGATCGATCATGATACCCAGCGCCGCCTCAATGGCAGACAGATCCACATTGCCGAAGACGGCCCAGATGTTGTCGCCGATCTGTTCGATGTGAGGCTCGGCGGCTTCTTTCTCAGGGCTGTCCTCACCCAGGTCGCCCACCAGCTCTTCGATCAGGTCGTTCATGGTGACGATACCGACCATGCCGCCGTATTCATCCAGCACCACAGCCAGGCTGGTGCGCTCTTTTTTCATGTTGCGGAACAGAACATCTGCCTTCAGGGTCTCCGGGACGAACCATGCCGGACGGACAGCATTGGCAAGGATGTTTCTCTTGGAGCGCTCTGTCAGGCGGAAATAGTCTTTGGCGTTGAGGATGCCCACCACGTTGTCAGGGGAGCCGTCGCACACGGGATACAGAGTGTGGCGGCTCTCGTGGATGGTATGCGCCCAGACGTCCTCCTCGTCCTCCATCCAGAGGATGATAACATCCGTGCGGTGAGTGGCGATCTCGCCGGCGGTGATGTCATTGAACTCGAAGACGTTCTGGATGAACTCCTTTTCCTGGTGGTCAATGGTGCCTTTCTCGCTGCCGGCGTCCACCAGCATCCGGATCTCCTCCTCGCTGACCTGATCCTCGGCTTCGCTGGGATCAATGCCGCACAGCCGCAGCACCAGATTGGTGGACAGGGACAGGAACCAGACGATGGGTTTGAAGACCGTGGAGATGCCGCTGACAAGGCCGGAGATAGCCATAGCCAGCTGTTCGGGCCGCTTCATGGCGATCCGCTTGGGAACAAGCTCGCCAAAGATCAGGGTAAAATAGGAGAGGATCAGCGTGATGAGCACCACTGCGATGGTATCCAGTGTTATGCGGGGAATGGTGACGCCCAGACTCAGTACCCAGTCCACCAGCGGTTCGGAGAAGTTGTCCGCCGCGAAGGCGCTGCCCAGAAAGCCGGACAGGGTGATGGCCACCTGGATGGTGGCCAGGAACCGGGCAGGCTCCCGGGTCAGGCGGAACAGGCGCTTTGCCCGGGTGTTGCCCTGTTCAGCCATACGCTCCAGCTTGGTCTCGCTGATGGAAAGGACAGCGATCTCCGCGCAGGCAAAGATCGCGTTCAGAGCGATCAGGACCACCTGAAGCAGAAGCAAGAATCCAATAGAATCTCCCATGATAAAATGTACCTCTTTCTGAATGATGATAAAAACGCATAAGGCACGGCCCGTGTATCAGCGTGGACACACGGGTCATGCCTTAGTATATAAATAAGTCATATGATCGATTCGCTGGGGGGCAGCGGGACTGTCGCCGTCGTCCATTGCAGGGGTGACTCTCCTTTTACAAAATGCTGAGACGGATTCTATCACACGCAGGGAGAAAGGTCAAGGCGGAAAACGTTAAGAATGCGCAAGGAAGATGGGACTGTTTTTTACAGCTCTTTTTTGGGGGCTGCGTCAGAAGAGGCCATCTTTGCGCAGCCGTAAATGCCTGCGTCGTTTCCCAGCTCCGCCAATACGATGGGGGTATCGACAGAGATGTGGAAGGCGTAACGGCGGTAGTATCCGGCAATGGCGTCGATGATGACGCTGCCTGCCCGACTCATGCCGCCGCCGATGATGAAGATGTCCGGGTCCACGGTGGCGGCCACAAAGCTCAGCGCACGGCCCAGATATTCGCCGAACCGATCCACGATGCTGCAGGCCATGGGCTCGCCGTCCCGTGCCAGATCGCAGATGTCCCTGGCGGTAAAGGCTTCCATGCTCCGCAGGGCGGAGGGGGTATCGCATTGCTCCAGCATCACTCTGCCCATGCGCACGATGCCGTTGGCGGAGGCGTACTGCTCCAGACAGCCGCACTTTCCGCAGGCACAGGGAACGGTTTCGCCGGGCTCCACGGTGATGTGACCCAGCTCGCCTGCGCCGCCGCCTGCGCCGGCGACCATCTGGCCGTTCACCACGATGCCGCCGCCCACGCCGGTGCCCAGCGTGAACATGGCGGTGCTGCTGTGGCCTGCGCCGCCGCCCCGCCACAGCTCGCCCAGCGTGGCGGCGTTGGCGTCGTTGCCGGCTGCCACATGGGGGATCTCCGGCAGCAGACGGTTCATCTCGGATTTTATATCCAGCACGCCCCAGCCCAGATTGACGCATCCGTGGACGGTGCCGTTCTTATCCACAGGGCCGGGGACGGCGATGCCGATGCCGGTCACATCTCCGGCGGCGATCTCGTGCCGTGCCAGCGCCTCGCGGAGAGAAGCGGCGATGTCCGGCAGAATTTCTGCGCCGCCGTTTTCGGTTCTGGTGGGGATCTCCCACTTTTCCAGCAGCGAACCTTCGGCAGAAAAGAGGCCCAGCTTCACAGTGGTTCCGCCAACATCCGCGCCTAATACATATTTCATTGCAATATCCTCCATCCTGATACCTTGCCTCTTTCGACAGGATACGGTAGTTGTTTTCGCGCTTTATTCTAATAAAAAAGAAAGCGCAGTATCGATCCCTCTATCAATAAGTCTCCGCCGCTTCAGAGAGCATTTGGGCAAACAGGCGCACCGCGCGGGTCAGATAGCGGTCCTCCGGCAGGAAAACGCAGGTGGTTCGTTCCATGGCTCTCAGCTCCTTCAGTACGATCTTGTCGGAGAACTCGCCCTTCCAGGTCAGGGAGGGGACAAAGGCGATGCCCAGGCCCATTTCCAGATACTTGCGCACATAGTAAGGATCGTCGGTCTCGATGACGATCTCCGGCGCAAAACCGGCGCCCCGGCAGATGCTGTCGGTGATGGCGTGAAGGCTGCTGCCGGGAGACATTGTGATGAACCGCTCGTTTCGCAGCCGGGAAAGGTCGATCTGTTCTGCCGCTGCCAGCGGGTGGCTGAGGTGGAGCGCCAGCAGAATATCCTCCCGGAGCAGGGGCTTCGCCTGAAAACCATCGGTCTGATACCGGTCGTCGGCGATGATGAGATCAAATTCGTTGTCCTTGGCACTGTGGCTGTGGCTGAGTATGAAGGAAACGGCGGGATAGCTTTCCTTGAAGCGCTGAATGGCGCGGGTGAGGATGCGGCGGTTGGTCAGCGCCAGCACACGGATCTCGCCGGACACGGCAGCCTGCGCATCCCGGATCTGCAGGCAGGTATCCTCCAGCTTTTCCAGTGCGGACCGGGCGCCCTGATAGAAAATGCGGCCCTGTTCGTTGAGAAAGATCTGGTTTTTCCTGCGGGAGAACAGCTCTGTACCCAGTTCCCTTTCCAGCCGCTTGATGGTCTGGGAGATGTTGGAGGTGGGAACATGGAACTTTCGTGCCGTTTGCGACAGGTTTTCCGTCTCAGCCGCGTCACAGAAGTATTTCAGCTGCAGCAATTCCACGGCAGTCCCTCCTTTATGTTCACTTTAAAGTTAAAGCAATCTTATCATATTTGATTATTGAACGCAACAGAAAGCCGTGGTATACTGCTGAAAACCGCATGAAATGTGCGAATTTTAGGAGGGTTACCATGTCTGAATTTCTGGAAATCGTTATGATCGTCAGCTTTGGCGCATCCTGGCCCATGAATGTCATGAAGTCCTACCGCGCACGCACTGCCAAGGGCAAGAGTCTTGGCTTCCTGTGTCTGATCCTGTTCGGCTATGTGGCCGGCATTGCTTCCAAGCTGATGAACGAGGCCTATATGGCGGCCTTTTCCCAGAAGTGGTATGTGCTGTTCTTCTATGTGCTGAACTTCATCATGGTGGGCGCGGATCTGGTGCTCTATTTCCGCAACACCCGTCTGGACAAACTGAACGCAGCCTGATCTGCATCAAAAGCAGGCAAAGTAAATTCGCGGCAGAAGGAATTTTCCTTCTGCCGCGAATTCTGTTTTACAGGTTGAAGTAGCGGTCGAACTCGGCGGGATGGGGGATCTTGGCCAATTCGGCAACTTCCTTGCGCTTGCCGGCAATGAAGTTCTTCAGCAGCTGCTCGGGGAACACGCCGCCGGCGGTGAGATAATCGTGATCGGCCTCCAGCGCGTCCAGCGCATCGCTCAGGTTGGTGGGCAGGTGGTGCAGCTTGGCCTTCTCCTCATCGCTGAGGTGATAGAGGTTCATATCGTAGGGGCCCCAGCCGTTTTCATGGGGATCGATCTGGTTTTTGATGCCGTCCAGACCGGCCATCAGCAGCGCGGCGTAGCAGAAGTAGGGATTGCAGGTGGCGTCGGGGTTGCGGATCTCGAAGCGGCGCTCCGCGGGGGTCTTGGCGTAGGCGGGGATGCGGATGACGGCGCTGCGGTTGGAGGTGGCGTAGCCCACAGTAACAGGTGCCTCGAAGCCGGGTACCAGACGCTTGAAGGAGTTGGTGCTGGGGTTGGTGATGGCGCACAGGGAGGCGATGTGCTTCAGCAGGCCGCCCATGAACCAATGGGCCTCCTTGCTCAGGTGAGAGTAGCCGTTGTCGTCGGAGAAGACGGGCTGGCCGTCCTTCATCAGCAGCATGTGGACATGCATGCCGTTGCCTGCCTCGCCGTAGACGGGCTTGGGCATCAGGGTGGCGGTGAGGCCGTGCTTCAGAGCGGTGTTTCGGATGATGTACTTGATCATCATGGTGGCGTCGGCCATCTTGCTCATCACGCCCAGCTTGGGCTCGATCTCAAACTGACCGGCGGCGCCCACTTCGGGATGGTGGTACTTGATGGGGATGCCGGCCTCTTCCATCAGCATGCACATCTCGCTGCGGCACTCATAGGTGGTGTCGAAGGGTTTGGCCATGTGATAGTTCTTCTGATGGGGAACCACAACGCCCTGTCCCTGACTGTCGCTGTTCCAGTAGGCCTGCTCGGTGTCCAGAGCAACGCCGATGCTGTTGGGCTGAATGCTCCAGCCCACCTGATTGAACAGATGGAACTCAAACTCCGGCAGGATATACATGGTGTCGGCGATGCCGGAATCACGCATGTACTGCTCGGCAGCCAGCACGATGTTGCGGGGATACTGGCCCAGAGGACGGTTTTCAGGATAGTCGATGATCATGGCGTTGCCGCTGATGGACAGGGTGGGGACCTCGCAGAAGGGATCCACCACGGCGGTGGTCACATCGGGGATAAAGACCATGTCGCTCTTTTCCACCACGGCGTAGCCGTAGTTGGAGGCGTCAAAGCCGATGCCGTTTACCAGCGTATCCTCAGAAAAGCTGTGGGCGGGGATGGTAA
>CAZQJD010000078.1:0-8402 GCA_964593575.1 uncultured Oscillibacter sp. | reverse complement strand
TGTAGTGGTAATGCCTGCTCCTCTTGCAGGTATTCTTATTTTGCAACAGGTCCATTTCCTTCCGCAAGCATATTTCGCAGATTGCCAACATAGCTTTTATTGCGTATGTCGAATGTTAATTTTTCCTCTTTTTTTACAAAATCCCTTGACACCCCTGGTTTGGAAAGGTATTCTAATAGGCGTGTAAAAGGGAGTAGTCGGCGCCGTTTTTCGGCGTGGCAACGTGCGTCAATACGGTCGGGAGACCCGCATTTGCCTGAAATGACCAGACTTTTGCGGCTCATTCATTGCGCCGTAAGAGTCTGTTTTTTTATCCCCGAATACTCTGCCTCCCGAATACCCCATCCCCGCAAGATTTATCATCGCAGAATCTGAAAAAGGAGACTTGTTGTTATGGATTTCTTCTACGACCTCTTTGGCACGCTCCTGAGCGTTACCTGGCAAGAGCTGTTTATGATCGCCATTGGCTGTGCTCTGATCTGGTGCGCCATCAAGAAGGAGATGGAGCCCACCCTGCTGCTGCCCATGGGCTTCGGCGCCATTCTTGTGAACCTGCCCTCAGTACATACCGAGGCCATCGAGACGCTGTTCAACGCCGGTATCGCCAGCGAACTGTTCCCCCTGCTGCTGTTCATCGGCATCGGCGCCATGATCGACTTCGGTCCTCTGCTGTCCAACCCCAAGATGTTCCTGTTCGGCGCTGCCGCACAGTTCGGCATCTTCTTCACTCTGGTCGTGGCTGTGGCTCTGGACTTCGATCTGAAGGACGCCGCCTCCACCGCCATCATTGCCGCCGCCGACGGCCCCACCTCCATCTATGTGGCCAACTACTTCGATTCCAAGTATCAGGGTGCCATCATGGTGGCCGCTTACAGCTACATGGCTCTGGTGCCTATCATCCAGCCCCCCATTATCAAGGCCATCACCACCAAGAAAGAGCGCATGATCCGCATGCCCTATAACCCCTCCAGCATCTCCAAGACCACCCGCATCCTGTTCCCCATCTTCGTCACCATCATCGCCGGCAGCGTGGCTCCCAAGAGCGCAGAGCTCATCGGCTTCCTGATGTTCGGCAACCTGATCCGTGAGTGCGGCGTGCTGGACAGCCTCAGCTCCACCGCGCAGGGTGCCCTGGCCAATCTGGTGACCATCGTTCTGGGCCTGTCTGTTGCCTTCCGCATGAAGGCCGATCTGTTCGTCACCTGGGAGACTCTGCTGATTCTGGGTCTGGGTCTGCTGGGCTTCGTATTTGACACCGTGGGCGGTGTGTTCTTCGCCAAGCTGCTGAACCTGTTCTCCAAGACCAAGGTCAATCCCATGGTCGGCGCAGCCGGTATCTCCGCATTCCCCATGGCCTCCCGCATGGTCCATAAGATGGGCCAGGCCGAGGACAAGGGCAACTTCCTGCTGATGCACGCCGCAGGCGCCAACGTCAGCGGCCAGATCGCTTCCGTCATCGCCGGTGGTCTCATCATCACCCTGGTCGAGCAGGTTCTGTAATAAGGAGGACATAGAATATGAATATGGCTCTGATTATGACTTGCCTGGGCATCATGGCCAAGGGCATGGTTGGTATCTTCATCGTCATCCTCGTCATCTGGGGTCTGGTGGCTCTGCTGAACAAGGTCACCTCTCCCAAGCAGTAAATCCGGTTCCCTGAGGCCGCGTCATGTGACGCGGCCTTTTGTTGCCAATCGGATGATTCTGTGGTAAACTGGACGCAATGCTCGTGGAAAAAGGAGACATCTTATGAAAGCGCATCTGCGCCGCTTGATATTCATCATCATGGCAGCCATGCTGCTGACCGTCACCGCCTTTGCGGATTTCGGTCCTAAGCCGCAGCTGGTGGTCGAGCTGAAAAATCCACCGGATGAGCTCTACTATCTGGATCTGCTGGCGGAAGGCTCGGCCGAGGGGTTCACCGGCGAATTGTCCACTCTGGATCTGATGTACGATATTCTGGTAGATGCCATCCCGGAAGGCTGGCACGCCTGTGTAGCGCAGGGGACCGGTGTTCCCATCTGGGGTGATCTGATCGGCCAAAACGGTATTCACACCTTTGGATACCATGGCGTACCAAGGACGTACCGCATCCTGATCGTCACAAAAAGCGGTGATACCTGGGTCTCGGAGCCCCATACCCGTACCCTTCTCCAGTCCTCCGTCACAGTGAACTGGGCCTCCAAATCGGTTTACAGCCCCCCTGTCTTCGTTGGCTATCTGCTGCAGTTCCTGTCCACCTTTGTTCCCACCATCCTTCTGGAAGGTATTATGCTGGCTTTGTTTGGGATGGTCAGCACCAGAAATCTGTGCCGTTTCCTTCTGGTGAATTTTCTGACTCAGGGTATTCTGGCGGCATACTGCAGCATCACCTTCCTGCAGCAGGGCTTCAACCTCATGATGCTTGCACCGTTTGTGATGATCGAATGCCTCATCACACTGGCGGAACTGATCCTGTACCGCCGTTGTTTCCCGGACTTTTCCCTCAAGCGCATCTTCGCCTATACCATTTCCGCAAATGCTCTGTCCGCTGCCGCAGGCTGGTTTCTGGCCGAGCCCGTCTGGCGCTTTGTTGTTTCCATCTCTTGATTTTGAAAGGAACTTTTCCACATGCAGACCGAAAAGCTGTATTACGCTGACGCGTTTCTGAAGGAATTCACCGCCAACGTGCTGGAGTGCGCCGACTGGAAGGGCAAGCCCGCTCTGGTGCTGGACCGCACAGCCTTTTATCCCGAGGGCGGCGGCCAGCCTGCCGACCACGGCACCATCAACGGCGTGGCCGTACTGGACGTCCATGAGAAGGACGGCGTGGTTTTCCACATTGTAGAAAAACCTGTGGAAAACGTGGAAAACGCCCTCTGCCGTATCGACTGGAAGCGCCGGTTCGACCATATGCAGCAGCATTCCGGCGAGCATATCATCAGCGGTATTCTGTGCGAAATGTTCCACTGTGACAACGTGGGCTTCCACATGGGCGCCGATACCGTCACCATCGACTACAACGCCGATATTACCTGGGAGCAGGCCATGGAGGCCCAGCGCCGGGCCAATGCCGTCATTGCCGCTGATATAGCGGCAGAGATCACCTACCCCTCCCCGGAGGAGTTGGCCGCGCTGGATTACCGCAGCAAAAAGGAGCTGTCCGGACAGGTGCGCATCGTCCGCTTCCCTGCCGCCGACTGCTGTGCCTGCTGCGGCACCCATGTCCTCCGGGCTGGACAGGTGGGACTGGTGAAGATCCTCTCCTGCCAGAAGTTCCGTGATGGCGTCCGCATGGAGATCCTCTGCGGCAACCGGGCGCTGGAATTTTTCGATACTGTGTACGATCAGAACCGCGCCGTGGCGCAGGCTCTGTCTGTGAAGATGCATGCCACCGCTGCCGCCGTGGAACGCCTGCAGGAGGAGCTGGCTGACACAAAGCATCAGGCCGCCCTGCTGGAGTCCCAGCTCTTTGCCCAGACAGCCCGATCCTATGCGGCAGCCGGAGATGTGGTGGTATTTCAGCCCCCCATGCAGCCCGCCTCTGTCCGCCGCCTGTGCGACGCTGTGGCAAAGGAGTGCGGCGGCCTGTGCGCCGTGTTTGCCGGTGAGAACAGCCAGTACAGCTATGCGCTGGGCCGGGCCGACGGCCAAGACATTTCCGCTCTGGTAAAGGCCATGAACGCCGCCCTGAAAGGCCGGGGCGGCGGACGGAACGGCTTTGCCCAGGGCACCGCCGCCGTTTCTCAACCGGAGATCGAGGCCTTTTTTCAAAATCAGTAACGCATTATGAACAGAAATCAAAAACACATCCTCGCTCTGGTTGGCTTGGTGGCCCTTTGCTGCGCTGTGATGCTTTTGGTGGACGGTGTTCTGCGTCCGGACTATTGGATAAAATCTGCCGCCAAGGTGGCGCTGTTTCTCCTCTGTCCTCTGCTCTACAGCCGCATTGACCGCGAATTTCAGCCAAAGCAGTTCTTCGCTGTCAGCCGCAGGGGCTTGCTGCCGGCTTTAGGCCTTGGTATCGGCGTGTTTGCATTGATCATTGCGGCCTACTGGGTGTTCAGCCGTCTGGGCGACTTTTCCGCCATCACCGGACTGCTGGAGGAAAATATCGGCGTGGACCGGGACAATTTTCTGCCGGTAGCCGTCTATATCTCCTTTGTCAATTCCCTGCTGGAGGAATTTTTCTTCCGCGGCTTCGCCTTCTTCACACTGAAGCCCCTTGCCGGCCGTGGATTCGCCTACGGCTTCAGCGCACTGGTGTTTTCCGTATACCATACAGCCATGATGCTTGGCTGGTGGGAATGGTGGCTCTTCGCCCTGGCGCTGGCGGGTCTGTTTGCGGGCGGTCTTCTGTTTGATTATCTCAACGAGCGGACGGGAACCATCTGGTGCAGCTGGATGGTGCACATGTGTGCTAACTTCGCCATCAACACAGTGGGGTGTCTTTTGTTCGGCATCCTGTGACCTATGAAAAGACAAAGACAGGCGTCCGGTCGGACGCCTGTCTTTGCGTATGAGCAGTCACAAAGAGGAACTCTCTGTAGGACACTTGGTGATCAGCCGAAGAAGATCAGGAAGAAGCCTGCTGCCACGGCGGAGCCGATGACGCCGGCCACGTTGGGGCCCATGGCGTGCATCAGCAGGAAGTTGGTGCGGTCATACTGGGAGCCCACGGTCTGGGACACGCGTGCGGCCATGGGAACGGCGGACACGCCGGCAGAGCCGATGAGGGGATTGATCTTGCCCTTGGTGACGATGCACAGCAGCTTGCCGATGAGCAGGCCGCCCACGGTGGCAAAGGAGAAGGCGAACAGGCCCAGAGCGATGATGGCCAGGGTCTGGGGCTTCAGGAAGATCTCGCCGCGGGCGGTGGCGCCGACGGACAGACCCAGCATGATGGTGCAGATGTTGCAGAATGCGTTCTGGGCAACGTCGGAAAGACGATCCACAACGCCGCACTCGCGCAGCAGGTTGCCCAGCATCAGCATACCGATCAGGGGAGTGGTGTCGGGCAGCAGCAGAGCACAAACCGTGGTGACCATAATGGGGAAGATCACCTTCTCGGTCTTGCTGACAGGACGCAGCTGCTGCATCTTGATCTTGCGCTCCTTGTCCGTGGTCAGCAGCTTCATGATGGGAGGCTGGATCAGGGGGATCAGAGCCATGTAGCTGTAAGCTGCCACGGCGATGGGAGCCACCAGCTCGGGAGCCAGTTGGTTGGCGGTGTAAATAGCGGTGGGGCCGTCCGCACCGCCGATAACGCCGATGGCTGCGGCCTGCTGGGGGGTGAACAGATGCTCACCGCCGATGGTGATCATGTTGGCCACGATGAAGGCCACATAAATGCCGAACTGAGCGCCGGCGCCCATCAGCAGAGAAATGGGGTTGGCGATCAGGGGACCGAAGTCCGTCATGGCGCCAACTGCCAGGAACATGATGCAGGGGAAGAAGCTGGACTTGACGCCCATGTACATGACACCGATGATGCCGGCGTCATACCAGTTTTCCACTTCATTGTAGAAATAGTAGAAGGTACCGGACTCCGGCAGGTTGGACATAAAGATGCCGAAGGCGATGGGCAGCAGCAGAAGGGGTTCAAACTTCTTGACGATAGCCAGATACAGCAGAACGAAGGAGATGAGGATCATCACACCACTCTGCCAGGTCAGAGCCGCAAAGCCGGAGTCGGCCAGAAGCTCTGTCAAAATGGACAGAAAGTTCAAGGTCCGTCCCTCCCTCTTAGCCTACGATAGCCAGAGCCTGGCCGGTAGTAACGGTGTCGCCCTTCTTGACATTAATGGTCTTGACAGTGCCGGCCACGTCAGAAACGACTTCCACTTCCATCTTCATGGCTTCCAGAACGATAACGGTCTGGCCAACGGAAACGGCAGTTCCCTCGGGAGCCTTGATCTCCAGCACGGTGCCGGGCATGGGAGCGGGTACGGCATTGCCGCCGGCGGGAGCAGCCGCGGGTGCGGGTGCGGCAACAGGTGCGGCAACAGGTGCGGCAACAGGTGCTGCAACAGGTGCTGCAACGGGAGCGGCAACGGGAGCGGCCTGGAATGCGTCAGCGCGGACAACATCCACTTCATAACGCTTGCCGTTCACAGTAACATAGTATTTCATGATGCATTTCCTCCTGAAATAGTCTTATGGTTTTGGATGTATCAAACCTCACGAATGCCGTTGATGCGCAGCTCGTGGGGCTGAACCTTCAGTTCCTCACAGATCACAGAGGTCACGATGGAAACGATCTCGCTGTCATCCTTCTCAGGAACCGGTGCTGCCTGAGGTGCTACCGGCTGAGTTTCTTTTTTTTTATCAGCCGCCGCATTCAGAGACTTCGCAAACGCAATAATGACCAGAGCCAGGAAGATCAAAACCAGAAATACGATCAGAAATCCCATGGCAGATGCCAGCAGAGACTCACCCAAGGTCATCGTAGTGCCTGTCCACACAGAAATTCACCTCCTATTAAATTCGTACGTCTTTGCGGGACGCCCCGTCAACCACTACAGAATCCTCCCGCTTTTGTACAGTTGACAGTATAGCAAACCTCCTGCGTCAATGGTGGTTAGGAGAACGAGAATTTCTGTTAATAGTTCGTTAAGAACGTACAATTTTCGAGTAAAATTGCACTATATTGCTTAAAAATTGCACTTTATTTCGGTATTAATATCGACAAAAAACCATCGGTTCTGCCAAAGAAACCGGTGGTTTTTGCTGTTTCTTGCTATAAAAATTGCTTTTGTTGGTGGCAAGAGGTTCCAGGGCTTTCTCCGTCAGCCTTGGCCTTTTCAAATTCATTGCTGTGCATAATGATCACCCATTTAGTAAGATTATATCCTACTTTGCAATATGAAATCATATTGAGTAGCATTCTGTTGCCGGGTGATAACATGAAACCATTAAAGGAAAAAGTAAGCATCACAATAGATACTCCGGTATTGGAGAAAATCCGCTATCTGGCAGAGCAAGATGACAGGCCTTTATCCAGTTATATCAATCTGGTGCTCCGTGAGCATCTGGAAAAGCTGAAAAACAAGTGAATATGGATCGCAAAAGGGGGGCGTTGCATTTTGCAACGCCCCCCTTGAAATTCCGCAAGAAGTCTGCTCCTCTTGCAGGTATTCTTATTTTGCAACAGGTCCTTTCATCATTTAAACTTCCTGCTCTCCGCCACAGCCATCTGGTCGCAGCGGTTGTTATGCTCATTTTCCGCGTGGCCTTTGACCCAGTGGTAGCGGAGCTGATGAGTCTCCGCCAGCTCCAGCAGACGGCCCCAGAGATCGGGATTCAGCGCCGGCTTCTTGTCGGACTTTACCCAGCCGCGGGTACGCCAGCCTTTAGCCCAGCCCTTTTCCAGACCGTCGATGACATACTTGGAGTCGCTCCACAGCTCTACCACACACGGCTCCTTCAGCAGCTCCAGCGCGGAGATCACCGCTGTCAGCTCCATGCGGTTGTTGGTGGTCTTCGCTTCCCCGCCGGAGATCTCCTTTTTATGGGCGCCGTACATCAGGATGGCACCCCAGCCGCCGGGGCCGGGATTGCCGCTGCAGGCTCCGTCCGTATAGATGGTAACTGTTTTCATTCCTGCTCCTGGGGCTCCAAGGGTGTTTCTTCAGCTGCTTCGTGGTCAGTCAATGCCATTGCGATGACCCGGTCGCCCTCTTCCTTGAAGCGCATGACGATAACGCCCTGGGTGGCACGTCCGGCGGAACGGATATTGGCAACAGGCGTACGGATCAGGATACCGGCCTGGGTCACCAGCAGCAGATCCTCGCTGCCGTCCACCACCTTGACGCCGATAACGCTGCCGGTCTTCTCCGTAACCATGTAGTTCTTCACGCCGATACCGCCGCGGCCGGTAACACGGTACTCATCCACGGGAGTACGCTTTCCGTAGCCCCGCTCGGTGATGGAGAGGACCTCCATGCCCTCGGCGGCACAGGCGGCGCCAACCACATAGTCGCCCTCACGCAGGCGGATGCCGCGTACGCCCACAGCGGTACGTCCCATGGGCCGTACGTCGTTTTCATCGAAGCAGACTGCCATACCGTCATTGGTTGCGATCAGGATCTTACGGCTGCCGTCGGTCTCACGGACGGTGACCAGCTCGTCGCCCTCATCCAGCGTCAGAGCGCGGATACCGCTCTGGCGGATATTCTTCAGGCTCTCCACCGGCAGGCGCTTCACGGTGCCCAGCTTCGTGACCATAAACAGATACAGCTCGTCCTCAGAAGTATCCCGGAAGTGCAGCATGGTCTGGATCCGCTCGCCCTGCTCCACCTGCAGAATGTTGACGATGTTGGTGCCCTTGGCTGCCTTGCCGCTTTCGGGGATCTGATAGCCCTTCTTACGGTACACCTTGCCGGTGTCGGTGAAGAAGAGGATATAGTCGTGGGTGGAGGCGG
>CAZQJD010000077.1:0-8657 GCA_964593575.1 uncultured Oscillibacter sp. | reverse complement strand
GCAACTACGCCCCTTGGGACTTCCACCCAAGCTTCGGGACATGCCCGTCATACAAGCTTCGGGACATGCCCGTCATACAAACCAACGGACTCCGGTCATCAACCGGAGTCCGTTTTTATCGTCTTTATCTCATGAAACGCATTACACAATAGGCGAACACTATATAAGCCGCACAACCCAGCAGCAATCCCCAGAACAGTAGCTTGCGATAGGGGAAGCCACCCCAACGCCGTTCCATGGGAATGCCCTCCTGCAGGCATTTCTTCACCCGCCGGACAGCCAGAACGTCCATCAGCATACCGCCAATCGACACAACACTCAGATGCAAGCCGGGAAACATCCGTATCAGATATGTCCAGTCCCGCTGTGCTCTGGGCCACGGATAGGGCCAAGGCCGCATCTGATCATACCATGCCGTCCCTGCCACGATGGCCACCGCTCCCAGAAAGACCGCGGCGCAGATCCAAAAAAACATTCTCGCCCGTTTTTCCGCCCACGCGAAGCCGTAGCTCTGGACGATTGGGTCGTCATGAAGCTCCCGGGCGTCAGGTCGGGCGGAGCGCCAGAGGTGGAAGTTCTCCCCCACCAGCCGCAGCACATACTCCCAGCCCGCCGCCTCGTACATGGCCTCCATTTCCTCGTCCAGCTTCGGTGCGGAATCCCCCCATGGCTCCAGCCGGTAGCGCACCTCTGCCGGTTCGCCTTTCAGAAACCATGCGTACTGTCCCATGATGTTATCCAGATGCAGTCCCCGCCGGGCCATCTCCTCCAGCCAGAATTCTATGGCCGGCACGTCATAGAGACTGTATGGAACCAGTCTTTTGCATCGCTTCATACGGTGTCACCTCCACCATCCGTGATACTCGCCGCACTCCGGTGACTCCGGCAGCCGCACCTCCACATTCATGGCTTCTGCAAACAGGCCCAGATGCTCCCGCAGATCCTCTGGTATCCGAGTGATGAACCTCAGCACATGATCGCCCCGCCGCAGGAGCAGGACCTGCTCCTCATCGTCAGCGGCATACCAGGCCTCATCAAAGCGGCTGTCCTGCAGTTCCTCCGTCAGCGGCTTGTTTTTCTGCTGATACTCCACCATTCCTTTCAGCAGATCATCTGCCATGAAGCCGAGCCGCAGGCGAAATACCTCCGTTCTGTTGGATAAGTCCCGTCCGATCCAGCCCCACAAAGCGGTGTATTGCCCCTCGTTTCCCTCCACGACAGTAACCCTCTCCATCAGATACGACGTATCCCAAGCCACCCAGCCGCTGGTCTGTTCCTCCCGGCCCAGCCTCTCCACGGAGACAAAGGGGATAGGCACCGGATACTCCCCGGGGTCGCCGTCCCAGTTCATCCCCTGATTTACCGGCTCCAGCCAGATCAGTGCCAGATACAAGAGAAACGCTGCGAAATAGCCGTACCAGGCCAGCTTCCGAACCGGGAAGAACCGATGTCCGCGAGCGACAGGGAGACCCGCCCGCAGGGATCTCAGCAGCCGCCGCATGGCGGTCAGGTCAGAAATGACCTGATAGACAAAAAAGCTGTACATGGATGCCACGAACATCAACTGCGGCACAAGGATGCTGCTGGGATGAACGATGGTGGCAACGCTGGTTCCGGTGATGAACCACAGGATGCAAAGCACCGCCGCCATGACCGTCAGCAGGACGATGACTGTGTCTCGCTTTACCCGCCTTTCCAGCCAGTCGTAACTGTAGCCCTGGACAACGGGGTCCGTGTGCAGCTCCTGCGGCTCTATGTTCTTTTGACTGCGCCACACATGGAAGCTCTTGTCCTTCCGGGTGGACACATAATCCCATCCGGCTTCGCGATAAGCCGCAACGGTCTCACTGTCCGGAGCGGTCTCTTTTCTCCGACAGGGCTCCAACGATAGCGGTATTCCTGAGGCTCACCCTCCCAGAACTCTCCCCAGGGCGCACCGGTGAATTTCTTGAAGTGCTTGCCCTTTCGGGACATCTTCTCCAGCCAGCCCTCCACTGCCGGAACATCGTAAACACTGTAAGGAATGATTCTGATAGCCACGGTGTCACCTCCTTCAGATGATCAGAAGCTTCGTCGGCTCCGACGAGGCCGCTATCTCCTCCTGCCGGTTATTTTCCCGCTCACCGTCCGCCACGCACAGCTTCAGGCGGGACAGCTCTCCCCGAAACAGAGCGCGTCCCCGGTCCGTGATGGCATAGGTACGGCGGCGGCCATCCACCGCCGTTTCCACGATGAGCCGCTCCTCCTGAAATTTCGCCAGAATGGTATACAGAGTGCCCGGGCCCAGGGCCACCCGCCCCGCTGTAATGTCATCCACATACTGAACGATCTCCGTGCCGCAGCGCTCCGTCTGCAGCAGAGAGATCAGGACATAAAACATCGGCTCCGTCAGCACCTTCAACGGTTCCTTTGCCATTTTCCAACACCTCGCATTTCGGATATCGTCCTTTGATATCGTTTGTCGATATTTCATATCATCAGTATAATATCGACAAACGATATTGTCAACATGAATTGTCGTTTTTTCCCTCTGCAGGGAGCCGTCCCCTCCCCTTCCATTCTTTGTGCGTTGCCGTCCTTTGTCAGTTTTGGTAGGATAAAGTAGACTTCACACAGAAAGGAAACAGTCGATGAAAAAATTCCTGATCTCCGCGCTGGCCGCAGTATGCGTGACAACCTCCGTTCTGCCTCCTGCCGCTGCCGCAGTCCGCAAGGTCCCTGTCTCGGTGGACGGCGTCACCGTCATCGCCGAAGCACATCTGGAAAACGGCGTCACCTCCGTTCCTCTGCGCACGCTGCTGGACGCCATCGGCGGCTGGAATATCTACTGGGATCGCAGCTCACGCTCCGCAGTGGCCAGCGACGGCGACACCACCATCATTGCCAAGCCCGGTGAGTATGAGATCACGGTGGACGGCAACACTCGCACCACCACCTGTGCCGTTTACATAGAGAACGGGCGCACCTATGTCCCTCTGCGGGTACTGGGAAACTCCCTTGGCTGGGCGGTGGACTGGGACAGGGCGCTGGGCGGAGCCGCAGTGACCACGGAATCCAGTGACTGGACGGAGGAAGACCTCTACTGGCTCAGCCGGGTCATCAGTGCGGAAAGCCGGGGTGAAAGCCTCACCGGGCAGATGGCCGTGGGCAATGTTGTCCTGAACCGCGTAGCCTCCGGCACGTTCCCCAACACCATCAAGGGCGTCATCTTTGACAAAAACCACGGCACACAGTTTGAACCGGTGGACAATGGAACCATCTACGACGCGCCCACCAGTTCCTCCGTGGCCGCCGCCAAGGCTGTACTGGCCGGCCAGCGGGTGGTGGGAGACTGCATGTATTTCTACGCTCCCGCGCTGTCACAGGGCACCTGGATCCGGGAGAACCGCACCTACTACACCACCATCGGCTGCCACCGCTTTTACCTCTGACGTTTGAAATACAGCACCGCCCTTTCACCTGTTCGGCGAAAGGGCGGTGCGATTTCATTTATTCACGAAACAGCGGCGTGGAGAGATACCGCTCGCCGCTGTCCGGCAGCAGCGCCACAATGACCTTGCCGTGGTTTTCCGGACGGGCAGCCAGCACCGCCGCGGCATGGGCGGCAGCGCCGGAGGTGATACCAACCAGAACCCCCTCCCGCCGGGCAAGCGCACGGCCGGCGGCATAGGCTTCTTCTTCCGTCACAGTGAGGATCTCATCCGCCACGGAAGCATCGAAATTCGCCGGCACAAAGTTGGCGCCGATGCCCTGCAGGCCGTGGGCACACGCTCTTCCCTGACTCAGCAGAGGCGAGGATGCCGGTTCCACCGCCACCACCCGAACATTCGGATTCTTCTCCTTCAGGTAACGGCCTGTACCGGTCAAGGTACCGCCGGTGCCGACGCCCGCCACGAAAATATCCACCTCGCCGTCAGTGTCCCGCCAAATCTCCGGGCCGGTGGCGGCATAGTGTGCGGCGGGATTGTCCGGGTTGTCAAACTGTCCGGCAAGGATGCTGCCGGGAATCGACTTGTGCAGCGCCTCCGCCTTGCGTACCGCGCCGGTCATGCCCTCGCTGCCGGGAGTCAGAATGATCTCCGCGCCATAGGCCGCCAGCAGGCTGCGGCGCTCCACGCTCATGGTATCCGGCATGGTGAGGATCACGCGGTAACCCTTAGCCGCAGCCACCATGGCAAGACCGATGCCGGTATTGCCGGAGGTCGGCTCAATGATGGTACCGCCGGGTGCCAGTCTTCCGGCAGCCTCCGCACCGGCGATCATGGCTGCGCCCACACGATCCTTGGTGCTGCCGCCGGGATTCATACATTCCAGCTTGGCCAGCACGGTGGCCTGCAGCCCGCAATCCGCAGCGTAGTTCTTCAGCTCCAGCAGCGGGGTATTCCCAACCAGCTCCGTTACACTCGTAAACACGTTCATATTCGTCTCCTCACTCTCCGCGCGCAGTGTTTTTCATCATTTCCTTCACCTGCTGGCCAAAGGGGGTTACCGCCAGACCACCCAGTGCAGTCTCGCGGAACTCCACCGGCAAGCGGCGGCCCACATCGCCCATACAGTCAATGACCTCATCCACCGGAATACGGCTCTCGATTCCAGCCAACGCCATATCGGCACAGCTGACAGCATTCACCGCGCCCACCACATTCCGCTTGACGCATGGCACCTCCACCAATCCGCCCAGCGGGTCGCAGATCAGGCCCATGAGGTTCTTCAGCGCCATCGCCACCGCATGGCCGATCTGGCTGCTGTCACCGCCCCGAAGCGCCACCAGCGCACCCGCCGCCATAGCGGACGCGCTGCCGATCTCCGCCTGACAGCCACCGGCTGCGCCGGAAATGGAGGCACGGACACTGATGACTGCACCAATTCCCGCAGCCGTATACATGGCATGGAGGATATCTTCCTCCGTGTAAGCACCTGTCTTCCAACAGGGGATCAGCACCGCGGGAAGCACGCCGCAGGAGCCGGCGGTAGGAGCCGCTACAATACGGCGCATACAGGCGTTGGACTCACCGGTACGCAGCGCCGCCGCGATGACCTGACTGAGAAAATCACCGCACAGGCTGCCCTTTGTCTCTGCATAGACCTTCATGCGGCCGCCGTCGCCGCCTACGAGACCGCTGACACTGCGCAGCTCCGGCTCATAGGTCGCATCCGCTTCCAGCATGGCACGCCATGTCAGCCGCATTTTATCCACAGAGGCCTCTCGGCTGACCTGCCGTTCCTCCAGATCTTCCTGAAGGACAATTTCCCAAAAGGGCACATCCTGCCGTTCTGCTGCCTTTAGAATCTCATACATGGAATCCAGCATATCACTCAGCCTCCTTTACATAGTAAGTAACGCCCTGCACACCGGGCAGCTCCGAAATCAGGCTGCGCACCACAGGTGCCACCGGCTGATCCGTCTCAATGACCATCAGCACCGCGCCGCCCCGGCGGCTGCGGTGGAGGCTCATGTTGGCAATATTCACTTTTCCCTGGGACAGCAGACGCGTCACCTCCGCCAGCTTGCCGGAAATATCCGTGCTGTGGATCACCAGCGTATTGTATGCACCGGTAAAGCCGACATCCACGCCGTTGATCTTATCCACCCGGATACGGCCGCCGCCGGTAGAGGATGCCTGCATTTTCAGCTTTGCGCCGCGTTCACCCTCTATCTCCAACAGGGCCGTATTGGGATGGGCATCCTTCAGTCCACCATATACAAAAGTAAACGCCATACCTTCCTCTGCTGCCACGGAATAGCTGTTCGGGATCCGCAGATCATCCGGCTTCATGCCCAGAAGTCCCGCCACCAACGCCTTGTCTGTTCCGTGGCCCTGTCCTGTCTGGGCAAAAGAACCGTGAAGAAGGATTTTCGCAGAAATTACCCGCTCGCCCAGCAGGGTGCGGGCCATGTTTCCGATCCGCACCGCTCCGGCGGTATGTGAGCTGGACGGCCCTACCATGATCGGGCCTAAAATATCGAAAATATCAAGCATGCAAAACGCCTCATCTTTCCTTTGGTGCACCACGCGCCGCTCCCGATTCCGGAAGCAGCCGCAATTCGTTTACAGGGTATCACATTCCGCTTCGATCCGCAAGCAGTTTCATTAAATCGTTTACATTATAAAAGCCAGCCGCAGATGACAAAGCACCTGCGGCCGATTCTCAGGAAAGTTTCTGACGAAGCCATTCCCATATCTCAATGGATTTGAATTTCAGCAGATACCGGCCATCGGTTTCTGCCATCAGCTGCACATCCGCATCGGAAAGTCCGGCTGCCATGGCGGTCTGCGCCAGATCGGTGGTGGACTGGGCACACAGCGGCGGAAACAGTACACACCACCAGTTCTTCCCCGCTCCGTCACCAATGATCACACGGAGGGCAAGATAGCTGCCCGCCGGCAGGCGGAAATCCTCATATTCCCGGGTGGGAAATACCGTATTTGCCAGCTCTGTCCGCACGGAATAATCATATCCCTCCGCAGCGATGGTCGTCTGTGCCAAGGCTGTCAGTTCTGCAAGATGATCTCTCAGTGCCATCTCTGCTTCCTGTCGCCCATCACTGGGAACCAGAAGTTCCTCAGCTCTGGCCAGCACGGCATCCCGCACCTGCAGCTTCAATGCCTGATCCGCTTCTGAATCTGAGTTCGCCAGAATATGCAGCCGCACCACCTTATCCGTCAATTCCCTCTGCGCCTGTACGGACCATCCGCCCCACAGCACAGCCGCCGTCAGACCGATCAGCAGCGAAAGCAGCATCACTGGCAGTCTTCTTTTCCTTCTTCTTCGCATATGTCGTGTTGTCCTTTCCGGATAAATGGAGTTCTTTGGTGAGTATGGACACCTTTTTTCGTTTTTATCCCAAAGGACAAAAAAACAGGAGATGCTCTCGCACCTCCTGTCAAGACTCATCTGTTGTTCACCGGCTCGGCAAGGAACACCTGTGCATATTCCTTCCTCAGCGCATCCGCCGCCGACTGCGCTGCCGCTTCGGCGTCAAACAGGCCGAACACCGCGGGACCGGAGCCGGTCATCACGCCATTCAGCGCGCCGTTTTCCAGCATCACCTGCCGGATATGGGCGACCTCCCAGCCTTCCTCTTCCGTCAGCACCTCGCAAAACACGTTGCAGAGGCCATCCGCCACACCCGACAGCGCTCCGGCCGCCAGCGCCGCACGCATGGCCTCATGGTCAGGACGCTGCTTCAGGGCATCCACCCGCACACGGCCGAACAGCTTCGGCGTAGACAGGTCGAAATCCGGCTTGCAGATGACCATCCGGCAGGCGGGCATGGGGGGCAGATCCGTCAGGCGCTCACCCCGGCCCTCCGCCAGAGCGGTGCCGCCATGGACACAGAACGGGACATCGCTGCCAACACCGGCGCCGATCTCCTCCAGTGCACTGTCCGGCATTTCGGGACGGAGCAGATCCCGCAGCGCCCGCAGCACGGCAGCGCCGTCGGCACTGCCGCCTGCCATACCGGCAGCGGCTGGTATGTTCTTTTCAATGGTTATCTCTACGCCGTCGTTGCGCAGACCTGCGGCGCGGAAAAAAGCATCCGCCGCTTTCCATGCGATATTCTCCGGCCCGGAGAGCAAGTCCTCCCTGCCGGCATGGACAACGATCTCTCCTCCGCCGGTCTCGGCACGGACCGTCACAACATCATGCAGCGAAATGCTCTGCATCACCATCTCCAGATCGTGATAACCATCTGGCCGGCGACGCAGGATGTCCAGCGTCAGATTGACCTTGGCATGGGCAAATACGGTTTTTTCCTGCACAGCTCCACCCTCATTTCAGACGAAAATAGATGCGTTTGGAGGTCTCGCTTTCATCGTCCAGAAGCTCTCTTACCTCAAAAAGTCCCAGTTCTCTCACAAATACTGTGAACTTTTTCGCGCCGAAGTTGCGCACATCAAAGTCCGGGAAGCGCTTGCCCAGCAGATAGCCCAGCTTACCGGAGTAGATCCAGCCCTCGTCGTCGGAGTTTTCCTCCACCAGCTCCTGCAGCGCGGCGCAGACGCTCTCCAGATCGGAGCCGTTCTCCACCTTCTGAGGCGGCTTTTTCACCGCAGTCTGCTGCGCAGTCTTTTTCTTCTTGTTCTTGCCGGGCTTTTCATTCTTCTCCACCGGCACGGCCTTTTCCACCGGGGAAATGTGTTCTGCGGCTGCCTCCAGCAGCAGATCCAGATAGGAGAAGCGGTTGCAGGCGGAAATGAAGGAGCGGGGGGTCTTCTTCTCGCCCATACCCAGCACAAATTTCTCCGCCTCCCGCAGGCGGGATGCAAGCCGCGTAAAGTCGCTGTCCGAGGAAACGATGCAGAAGCCATCGGCCTTTCCCTGATACAGCAGATCCATGGCATCGATGATCAGCGACGAATCCGAAGAATTCTTGCCGCTGACGTTTTTATACTGCTGGATGGGTTGTATGGCGTTGTCCAGGATCACACTTTTCCATGTACCCATCTGGGAGGACGTCCAGTCTCCGTAAATACGCTTGTAAATGACGTTGCCCAGCTTGTTGGCCTCGCTGAGGATCACGTTGACATACTTGCCGGAGATGTTCTCCGCATCGATGAGAACGGCGATCTTCATTTCCTTTTCCATAAGGACTCTCCCTGTTTCCCCGGAGGATCTCGCCCCCTGTTCTTGGGTGTCTGTGCGCAAAATAC
>CAZQJD010000076.1:0-8752 GCA_964593575.1 uncultured Oscillibacter sp. | reverse complement strand
TCTCTTCCCAGATGGTGTCCAGCTTCTGGTTGGCGGACAGGGTATCCAGGGTAGCCACGGACAGCACCTGAGTCTGGCCGCGGGTGAACAGACCGGAGCCGTGGACGCGGGGCAGCACGCCGACCTCGGCGTCCAGAGCGCGGATCTCGTTGCTCTGGCGGCCATCCACGCGGTGGCCCTCCAGCAGCCATGCCTTGACGATCTTCTTCTGGAACTTGTAGGTGATCTCTTCCAGATACTGATCCATGTTGGGATGCTCTTCCAGATACTTCTCATGCCACTTCTCGATCATGGCATTCCAGCGGGACTCGCGGACGTTCTTGTCGTCGGTGTCCATGGCGGCCTTGGCCTCGTCCATGAAGTCGCCCACGATCTTGTCGAACAGCTCCTGATCGAAGTCGGCGTGGGGATACTCGAATTTGGCCTTGCCGATCTCGCTGACCATCTGGTTGATGAGGGCGATCTGCTTCTGGTTCTCCTCGTGAGCCAGCTTGATGGCCTCGAACATCTTGTCGTTGGGGACCTCGTTGGCGCCGGCCTCGATCATGACCACCTTCTTCCCGGTGGAGACCACGGTGACGTCCAGATCAGAGACCTTGCGCAGCTCGGCGTCGGGGTTGATGACCAGCTTGCCGTCCACAAGGCCCACCTTCACGGCGCCAACAGGGCCGTTCCAGGGGATGTCGGAGATGGCTAAAGCGGCGGAGGTGCCGATGAGAGCGGCGATCTCAGGGGAGCAATCGTGATCCACAGCCATGACGGTAGCCATGATGGACACGTCGTTGCGGAAGTCATAGGGGAACAGGGGACGGATGGGGCGGTCGATGACACGGGAGGTCAGGATGCCCTTTTCGCCGGGACGGCCCTCGCGGCGGTTGAAGCTGCCGGGAATGCGGCCCACGGCGTACATCTTCTCCTCAAAGTCCACGCTCAGGGGGAAGAAGTCGATGCCGTCACGGGGACGGGGAGCGGCGGTGGCGCACACCAGAACGCGGGTGTCACCGTAGCCCACCATGACGGAGGCGTTGGCCAGCTCAGCCAGCTTGCCCACTTCCAGGGTCAGGGGACGGCCTGCCAGCTCCATCTCATACTTGCGGTAACCGGGGAACTGTCTCTGCTTGATGATGGTAGCCATAGTTGAAAATCTCCTTTACAAAATATTTTTCTGCACGGGAGCCGCAACCATTTAGCACTTGAAGAAGCGTCCGAAAGAGGGTCAGTCAGGCGTTTTTTCAACTGCTAAAGGCTGTATCACGGCTCCTGCGCCGGTTGACAGAGTGGTGTGAAATATGAAAGGAAGGACGGTGCGGTATGCACACCGTCCTTCGACGATCATTATTTACGGATGCCCAGCTTGGCGATCAGAGCGCGGTAACGCTCGATGTCCTTCTTCTGCAGGTAGTCCAGCAGACGGCGGCGCTGGCCGACCATCTTGAACAGACCACGACGGGAGTGGTTGTCCTGGGGATTCATCTGCAGGTGAGCGGTGAGGTCAGCGATGCGCTGGGTCAGGATAGCGACCTGGACCTCGGGAGAGCCGGTGTCGGTCTCGTGAGTGCGGTTTGCCTCGATGATGGCAGTCTTCTGTTCTTTACGCAGCATGGGTATTTCCACCTTTCAAAAATGTTTCCGTGATACTGCGCCCCGGGCCGGTGAAAGTCCTCGGAACGAAGCGTCCGGATGGTTCCGCACGATACGCGTGCTTAGCAAATATATCACACAAAATCCCCAATGTAAAGGGAAAAATGCAAAAAAATCCGCAAAACGGCGATAAAAACCTGCGAAAATGCGGTGACAAGTCACCGCGGGAGAAATTTTTCGGATAACGAATTTTTTATTGACAGGAAAATCCAATCATGCTATGCTAACTGTACTAAGACACCTAATACAGTTGGTACACCGAAAGAACAGGAGGTGCAGGATGGCATTTTCTATGGTGTTCATGTTGGGTATCGGTGCGCTGGTACTGATATTCGGGATCATTTTGGTAATGTTTTTAAGGAGGTGAGCGGGTGATCAGTTTAAACTACAGGGATTCGCGCCCCATCTATGAGCAGATCCGGGACGGCCTGCGGAAACTGATCGTCACCGGCGCTCTGGCCACAGATGAAAAGCTTCCCTCTGTCCGTGCGCTGGCGGCGCAGCTGGCCATCAACCCCAATACCATCCAGCGGGCGTATACGGAGCTGGAGCAGGAGGGGTATGTCTACTCCATTCCCGGCAAGGGCAGCTTTGCCGCCGGAGATACGGGAGCGGGCAGCCAGAGAAGGAAGGAACTGGAGTCGCAGCTGCGGGAAGTGCTGCGGGAGCTGAAGTATCTGGGCGCGAAGCCTGAGGAACTGGAGGCTCTCATAAAGGAGGAATACCATGATTGAGATCAAAAATGTGACTAAGACCTTTGATGGGTTCACGGCCCTCCATGATGTGTCCCTGACGGTGCCTGCCGGCAGTGTATACGGTCTGGTGGGCCCCAACGGCGCAGGCAAATCCACACTGATCCGTTGCCTTACCGGTATCTACCGGCCTGACAGCGGAACGCTGAAGGCGGACGGCCAGGAGGTCTGGGAAAATGCGGCGCTGAAAAGCCGCATCGCCGCCATTCCTGACGACTGGTACTATTTCATGCAGGCCAACGTCAGGGATATGATGCACTTCTATAAGGGTTTTTATCCCCGCTTCTCCATGGAGCGGTATGAAAAGCTGAAGGAAGTGTTCAACATCGACGAAAAGCGCACCATCCGCCGTCTGTCCAAGGGTATGCAGAAGCAGGTGGCCTTCTGGCTCACCATGTGCTGTATGCCGGACTATCTGGTGCTGGATGAGCCGGTGGACGGTCTGGACCCGGTGATGCGCCGTCAGGTGTGGTCTCTGGTGATGAACGACGTCTCTGAGCGCGGCACCACGGTGCTGGTCAGCTCCCACAACCTCCGTGAGCTGGAGGATGTGTGCGATCATGTGGGCATTCTGGAGCGGGGCAGCGTGCTGCTGGAGCGTTCTCTGGCGCAGCTGCAGGACAACATGGTGAAGCTGCAGGTGGTGTTCCCCGACGGCGTCACCGATGTCCCGGCGGACCTGCCGGTGCTCCACGCGTCCCGTATCGGACGCATCCATACCCTCATCATGCGCATGAACGCTGAGGAGGCATCCAATCTTCTTATGAAATATTCTCCGCTGCTGGTGGACGCTGTGCCCCTGACGCTGGAGGAGATCTTTATCTATGAACTGGGAGGGACGGATTATGCTGTCAAAGACATCGTACTTTAACGCCACGCTGTTTCGCAAGAATCTGACCCGGTTCTGGCCCCTGTGGGGCATGGCAAGCTTCTTCGGCGCCATCTTCCCACTGGCTCTGCTGGTGCAGGTGCTGCAGAATTACCGGTTTATGCAGGATGTGGCAGGTGTTGAAATGACCCAGGCCTACTACGCTGTGGTGGCCTACGGTGTGCCCATCATTTCCCTGTGCTACGCCATCCTCTGCGCCATGTGCGTGTGGAACTATCTCTACAATACCCGCAGTGTGGGCTTCCTGCATACGCTGCCCATTCGTCGGGAGGGCCTGTTCGTCACCAATTTCCTCTCCGGCATGGTGATGATGGCCATTCCCTACGCCATCACCGGCATCCTGTGCGTGCTGGTGTCCATTCTGGCCGGTGGACTGGACATCAAGGGCATCCTCATCACCATTTTGGCGGTGATCGGCGAAAGCTTCTTCTATTTCTCCAGCGCCACGCTGGTGGCCTTTATCACCTCCAATATCATGGTGCTGCCGGTGCTGTACTTTATCTTCCACTTCCTGGCGGTGCTGATGGATCTGCTGATCTCCACCTTTGCACAGGGCTTCTTCTTCGGCTATCAGGGCGGCTACACCGGCGCTGTGGATTTCCTCAGTCCTACCGTGTTCCTGATGGAGAAGATCAGCCCCCGGAATATTTACGAGGAGATCCCCTCGGATGTGGTGTACAACGGTGTTCAGGAATACACCCGTGTTCTGACGGGTGTGGAGCTGCGCAACGGCTGGATCATCCTCATTTACGCGCTGGTGGGCGCGGTGATGGTGGCGGCCGCATGGCTGCTGTATCAGCGCCGCCGCAGCGAATCTGCCGGCGAGGTAGTGGCCGTGGGCTGGATGAAGCCCATCTTCCGCTACGGCGTGTCCTTCTGCGGTGCGCTGGCGGGCGGCCTGCTGCTGTACTATATGTTCTGGGGTATGTATCAGGGCGGCCAGTATTACGACCTGCTGCCGCTGCTGGCGTGCATGGCCATCGCCGGTGCCATCGGTTACTATCTGGCCTCCATGCTGCTGGCCAGAAGCCTCCGGGTCTTCAAGGGCAGCTGGAAGGGTCTGGGTCTGGTGGCTGGCACCGTGGCCATCGTCTGCTGCATCATGCGCTTTGACCTGCTGGGTGTGGAAGGCCGTGTGCCGGATGTGGATTCTGTGGAAAAGGTCCAGGTGCGAATCAGCGCATCCAACAGCATCAATATCACCCTGACAGAGCCGGAGGATATCCTGCGGGTGCAGGAGGCCCACCGTGCCGTTCTGGCTCACCGGGATCTTTTGGTGGAGCGGAATGAAGACAACCGCGCCTACTACGATGTCAACGGAAATACCGTCTGGTTTGAGTATTCCTATCTGCGGCTGATTTACACGCTGAAAAGCGGCCTGACAGTGGAGCGCCGGTATCCCGTTTACTATCTGCTGGAGGAAGTGGACCAGCCCGGCACTGCCGTCAACGCGCTGAAGGCGCTGTACAGCAGCGAGTCCATCCAGTATGCCGATCTGCTGGGCGATATTGATAACGGCCGCATCGTTTCCGGTGAGATCAACTATCCTGCCCGTGCCACCAAGGATGCCGAGGGCTATATCAGCTGGGAGTGGGAATACAAGAGCCTGACCCCCGCTCAGGCGGAGGCGCTGGTGGAAGCCATCCGGAAGGACATCGCCGCCGGCAGCTTCGGACGCAACGCCTTTGACAATGAGCGCTGGCAGCAGGAGACCTACGCCGCCAGTCTGGATATTTACTACAAGACCGTGGAGAACGGCGAGAAGGTGGATTGGAACTCCAGTCTGAGCCTGAAATTCTCTGTCAACAGCACCAACCTCCTGGCCGAGCTGGAGCGTCAGGGCATCCTCACCCGGGCGGAGCTCTATACCGAGTATCAGGTGTATTCCTCCGAGAAGTACGGCAGCACGGCGGCGGTTCCGGAAAGCGCTGTCGTATATGATGGCCATGGCCCCTACAGCGCTCCCACCGTGGGGGAGATCATCTCCGGCGCCATCAGTGAAAAGGAAGCCGTGGGCATCATCGGCGGCGCGGACGGCCCTACGGCTATCATCGTAGGCAAGGCTGAATGACAACGACCCGGAGGCGGCATACGCCGCCTCCGGGGAGAAACGGACCATCTGAGAGAAAGACAGGTGAACCATGCAGCGAACCCACCGCCGTCGGCGCAGACGGCTGAACCCCAGATTTGTGATTTTGTGCTGTATCCTGACCGTGCTGCTGGCGGGACTGGTATGGAGCGTGTGGGCGCGGTTGCATCCTGATGGAGAAAACGTGGAGCTTCCGGATTATGTGGAGCCCATGCTGCTGACGAAGAATCCCTGGTCCCGGCCCGGCACAGAGCTGCGGAAGATCAACGGTGTGGTCATCCACTATGTGGGTAACCCCAATACGACGGCGAAGGCCAACCGCAACTATTTTGAGAGCCTCAAGTCCGGTGACACCGGGGTGCAGGCCAGCTCCCACTTTATTGTGGGGCTTGAGGGAGAGGTCGTTCAGTGCATCCCCCTGACGGAAGTTGCCTATGCTTCCAACCAGCGCAATGGAGATACGGTAGCCATTGAGGTCTGCCACCCGGACGATAGCGGCAAATACGCCGATGTTACCTATGCCCGTGTGGTGGAGCTGACGGCCTGGCTGTGCGATACCTTCGGACTGGACCCAGCGGAGGATGTGATCCGCCACTACGATGTGACAGGGAAGATCTGCCCCCGGTACTATGTGGAGCATCCCGAGGCATGGGATGCTTTGCGGGCGGATGTAACGAGAGCCATGGAAAAGGAGGCACAGGAATGAGAAAGCATATGAAGGCCGCGGTGCCGCTGCTGGTGCTTGCGGCCGCTGTGGTGATGGCTGTATTTGTGGTGCTGAACTTGCTGGGCGGAAAGATCGGCGTCCTGCACCGTGAGATCGGTGCCAGTGAGCAGTATACGCGCATGGATATCCGCCGCGCCATGTCGGTGGTGGAGTGGACATTCCGGTTCGGATTCCGTGGCTGCAGCCTGCTGGAGCTGACCTATGATGAGGAATATTCCGCTGCCCGCTGCGGCGAATGGGCGGCGCAGTATGGCGCGGAGGAAGCCGTTGTGCTCACCTCCAGCTTCGAGGTGGGGGAGAGCGGCGGCGACGGCAGCCTTGCTCCCAACAGCACCTACCGCAATTATCAATGGATACTGACCCGCAGCGGCGGCGGAAACTGGACACTGCAGACCTGGGGCTACGGCTGATCCGGAAAGACAAGGAGGTGTGGCATGACAGCCATCCTGAATTTTGTGATACCGGCGGTTTTGGGCGTCTTTGCGATATTGCTGTGGGTGTTTCAGCTGTGGATGGTTTCCCTGATCCCCAGATGGCTGCTGAGCTTTTGGAAAAGAAAGACAGCGGGAGCGAAGAGGTGGCTTCTGTCCGTGGTGTCTGTGATTGTTTTTCTGGCGTTGCTGGTATTTCTGGTGATGCAGCCCGTTGTGTTTTGCAATGGCATCGATGTGCCGGAGGATGTCCTGCGGTCAGTCCGCGGACAGGCGGGAGGGCTGTACTCCCATATCCTTCCGCTGATCCCCATTTATGTGTATGTCGAGAGATATTCGGAGATCGGAGGCATTTATTATACCATCGGCTATTTTCCTTTCGGAACGGTAGGAATGTCTTTAGGCGATGGGTTTAATATGGAAAAACCCCTGACGGGGTGGTGATGCTGCGGAAAAAAGGACGGTATGCACATGAAAAAACAGAGGAGAACGCTCCTGCTGCCGGTTGCGGCAGTGCTTGGCTGGGTTGGTTGGCTCTGGCTGCGGAGAAAACGGAAATGAGCGGAGTTTTCGTGAAAAATTTTTCCCAAAGCTGCAACATTTCCCCGGGAAAATCGTCTTATACATATAGGAGATATTTCCGGATGCTTGTGGATATAATAAGTATGTGTAAGGAGAGAGATGGGAATGGAAAACAACCTGTGTGCCGAAACGCTGTGGCGTGTCTGGATCGATACAAAAAACCGCATCGTCTCTTTCCACGAGGCGGAGGGCTGCCAGCTGATGGAGTTTCAGAGCCGTGAGCTGTATGTGAGCTATATCATCGGCTTTATGGGGAAAAACTACCGTTATCAGTGACGTATCTTTCCGCCGCGGCGGAAACAACGAAAAGAGAGAGGAGGGCTGCACATGTTGGTGGCCTTTGGAGAATTGACGCCCCTTTCCTGGGGCCTTGTGGGTGTGACGGCCCTGTTCGTCACCCAGCTTCTGCTGTGCTTCCGCGCCCGGAGCCGGGTGCTGCGCAGTGTGCCTGTCCTGTTGGTCATGGCTGGCCTGCTGTACAGCGGCGCCACCTATGCAGGGATGTTTGGCAGCTATTCCGCCGGAGCCATCTCCGGCAATCAGCTGGCGGGTCTGGTCTGCGCCGTGATCGTGGGCATCGCCGCCTTTGGCGTGGCACTGGCCTGGCTGGTGTACGGCGTGGTGATGTTCGCCGTGGACAGGCACTGACGCGAATATACACAGAAACCGGGACTTTATGGAAAACAAAGTCCTTTTTCCATTAAAAACCGTCGAAATCCGCCTTTTCCACGGAAAAACGTTGACAAATGGGCAAAACGTGGTATGATAATGGAGCAAAATCGGATATCAGGCGTTGAAAAGGACGAGTAACTTTCCTGTCGCTGCCAAGAGAACCGCTGGCTGGTGTAAAGCGGTGAGGGGCGGAAAGCGAAGATCACCTTGGAGCCTCCCACTGAAAGACGACGCGAGTAGGTGAGGACGATTGATGCCCGTTACAGCATCAGCCTGTGTTGGCAGGCGCAGAGCGGCCGTTTTCCGTGAGGGGACGGCAACCGAGAGTGGTACCGCAGAGTGTTCGCACTTTGTCTCTTGACGGAGACAGAGTGCGTTTTTGTTTTGCGAAAGGAGCGGCATATGAACTGTCCCTATTGCGGAAGGCCCATGGAAGACGGCTATCTCAGCAGCCGGTCGCCGGTTTTCTGGTCAGAGGAGGTCACTGGACACGCTATCCCGACCCGGCGGGGTGATGTGCCGCTGGGACAGATGCTGGGTCTGCTGCGTCCCCGGGCGCAGCTGTGCCGGAGCTGCGAAACCGTTATTGTCAAGTATTAAGATTCATATATCACAGGAGGATGCGAATTATGGATTACAATAAGACCATCAATCTGCCCAAGACCGAATTCCCCATGCGTGCGGGCCTGCCCAAGCGCGAGCCGGAGATGCTCAAGCGCTGGCAGGAGATGGACATCTACAATGAGCTGCTGAAGAAGAACGAGGGTAAGCCCCGTTTCTCTCTGCACGATGGCCCTCCCTTCTCCAACGGCAATCCCCACATGGGCCACGCCATGAACAAGACCCTGAAGGACATCATCGTCCGTTCCTACGCCATGCGCGGCTATTACACCCCCTATATCCCCGGCTGGGATAACCACGGTATGCCCATCGAGTCCGCCATCATCAAGGAGCAGAAGCTCAACCACA
>CAZQJD010000075.1:0-8788 GCA_964593575.1 uncultured Oscillibacter sp. | reverse complement strand
AGAAGCTCCCTCCTTAATTCAACGCTCATAATACTTCTATAATAAACTATAACATAGCGTGCGCGCAAATGCCAGTCATAAATCCTGAATATCTCTGTCATAAAAAGCGAACCGTATTCAACGTACAATCCGTCAAATACGATCCGCTGCCTTTTTATTCAAGCCAAAACCTGCAGAGCTGCAGCTGCCGCCGCCTGCTCCGCTTCCTTTTTGCTGTGACCCGTTCCGGTGCCGACACGCTTGCCGTTCAGGCAGACCTCTGCCTCAAACACCTTGCAGTGATCAGGACCGGAGGCTCCGATCATACGATAAAACAACTCCTGACCGGACTGGCGCTGTACCAGCTCCTGCAGCGCCGTTTTATAGTCACGACGGCGCTCTTCCACAGCATCTTCCTTCTCCGTATCCAGCAGGACCCTGTGGATCAGCGCAGATGCCTCTGCAATGCCACCGTCCAAATAGACAGCCGCAAACACAGCCTCAGTGGCATCCGCCAAAATGGACGGGCGCTGACGGCCTCCGCCGCCTTCCTCACCGCGGCCCAGCTTCAGATAGCGGCCCAATTCCAGCTTCTGAGCTACCTCATGCAGACTCTGTTCACACACCAGCGCGGCACGGATTCGGGTCAGATCCCCTTCCGGCAGTTCCGGATGTCTGGTGAACAGAAACTCCGCCGTCACAAAGCCAAGAACAGAGTCACCCAGGAACTCCAAACGCTCGTTGCTTCGGACATTTGCACCGCGGTGTTCATTGGCATAGGAACTATGATTCAGCGCCTCACTGAGCAGCTCCCGGTCGTGAAACCTGTAATTCAGTTTTTTCTCCAGTTCCTGCATAAGACGCCTTCTTTCCATGAGGACGCCCCGCTTACGCGGGGCGTCTATTGATCATTTTACCTTTGCAGCCAGATAGCGGACAGCGTCGCCCACAGTCTTGATGGTGGGCATCTCATCCTCCTGGATCTCACCCACATCGAATTCCTCTTCCATGGCCATGACCAGTTCCACCAGATCCACAGAATCGGCACCCAGATCCTCTTCAAAAGAGGTATCCATGGTCACTTCCTCGGGTTCGGCAGCAAACTGCTCAGCCACCAAGTCCTGCATCTTCTTGAAAATTTCTTCCATTGTCATCGTCTCATTCTCCTTGCCGGATATTGGTATCATTACTGGGGTAATCATACGGCAATACCGGTTCTCCTGTCAATAGGGAAATCAGGCATTTTCTGCCGGAGAGCCTACTTTCATAAATTCGACATTCGCCTGTACATCTTCAATGTATGTACTCTGGGCAAAATCTCTGGCTTGACGCACCGCATTGCGGATCGCCCAGGCATTGGATGATCCATGCGCCTTGATAACAGGCTTGCTGATTCCCAGGAAGGGGACACCGCCCACTTCATTGGGATCCAGGATCTTTTTGAATTCCGCAACCTGCTCTTTCATCAGCAGTGCTGCCACCTTGGTCTTGGCGCTGTGCATAAACATTTTCTTCATTTCCTTGGCCATGAGCTTACCGGCGCCTTCCACGCTCTTCAGGAAGATGTTTCCGGAATAGCCATCCGCCACGATCACATCCGCAGCTCCCATCATAGCGGTATTGCCCTCTATGTTGCCGATGAAGTTGATGCGCCCAGCAGCGTGAGCCTCCTCCAGCAGCGGATACACCGCCAGCCGCAGAGAATCGCCCTTTTCCCGTTCTGAACCGATGTTCAGCAGGCCGACACGGGGATTTTCCACGCCCAGTGTTTTCTGTGCGTACAGGCTGGCCAGATAGGCAAACTGCAGCAGGTATTCCGGCGTACATTCCGCGTTGGCACCGCAGTCACACAGGATGGCACGTCCGCCAAAAACCGGCGCTGTAGGCGCCATGGCCGCACGACGGATGCCGCGGATGCGCTTGACCAGCAGCGTAGCTCCGGAAAGCAGCGCACCGGTGGAGCCGGCAGACACAAACGCATCACCCGCACCGTCACGCAGCAGCGTCAATCCTACCGTCATGGAAGAATCCTTCTTCTTCTTGAATGCCGTAGCCGCGTCATCCTCGATCTCAATGACCTCGGTAGCGTTGTGGATCTCCACACCGGAAGGCAGCTCCTTCACACCGGCCGCCTCCATGGCCTTCAGGATGGCTTCCGTCCGGCCTACCAGCAGGATATCAACACCCAGCTCACGATTGGCCTGCAGGGCGCCCTCGACGATCGCCCCCGGCGCATTGTCGCCGCCCATGGCATCTACAATGATCTTCATTTCAGAACCTCCTCGCGCAGGGCATCGATCACAGCCAGTGCTCTGGCCGAAATCTCCGCATTCTTATTGCGCTTTCCCTTTACCTTGTGTCCCAGCGCCGGAATGATACCGAAATTGATATTCATGGGCTGGAACTGTGTCACGCTCTGATTGCTGATATACAAGCCCAGAGCGCCGATGGCCGTTTCCTGCGGGAAATCCACCGGCTCCATGCCCCGCAGACGGCGGGCAGTCTCCACGCCCACCAGGAAGCCGGATGCCGCCGACTCCACATATCCCTCCACGCCGGTCATCTGTCCGGCAAAGGAGATGCGGGGCTGTGTCTTCATCTGGTAATAGCGGTTCAGAAGTCTGGGAGAATCCAGGAAGGTATTGCGGTGCATCACACCATAGCGCACAAACTCCGCGTTGCGAAGAGCGGGGATCATGGAGAATACCCGCTTCTGCTCGGGGAACCGCAGGTGGGTCTGGAAGCCCACCAGGTTGTAAATGGTTCCGTCTGTATTGTCACGGCGCAGCTGCACCACTGCATAGGGCCAACGTCCGGTTCTGGGATCATCCAGACCGCGGGCTTTCAGCGGGCCGTACAGCAGCGTATCATGGCCGCGGCGAGCCATGACTTCCACCGGCATGCAGCCTTCAAACACCATGCCATCCTCAAAGCCGTGGACCTCCGCCTCCTGAGCGGTTGTCAGTGCCTCCCAAAAAGCGTCGTACTCTTCCTTGTTCATGGGGCAGTTCACATAGTCCGCAGTCCCTTTGTCATAACGAGAGCCCATCCAGGCACGTTCCATATCGATACTCTCCGCTGTCACCAGAGGCGCAGCTGCATCGAAGAAGTGAAGATCCGTATTCGCACCCAGCAGCGTCTGCAGATGCTCTGCCAAAGCATCTGAGGTCAGAGGGCCGCTGGCTACGATCACTTCACCCTGAGGAAGCTCCGTCACCTCCCCTTCCCGCACGGTAATGCGGGGATGAGAGCGGATCTTCTCCGTCACCCTGGCGGCAAAGCCGTGACGGTCTACCGCCAGAGCGCCGCCGGAAGGCACGCGGGTAGCCTCCGCGCACTCCAGGATCAGAGAACCCAAACGGCGCATTTCCTCTTTCAGAAGACCCACCGCATTCTCCAGCTGATCCGATCTCAGAGAGTTGGAACAGCACAGCTCTGCGAAGTCGTCTGTTACGTGGGCAGGCGTCCGCTTCAGCGGCTTCATCTCCCACAGCTCCACATCGATCTCTCGCTGTGCCAGCTGCCAGGCTGCTTCACTGCCGGCCAGTCCGGCACCGATCACAGTAACTTTCATAATCCGTCCTTTTCTGCGAAGGGCCGGTTTCATTCACCGGCATCCACTTTTTTCTTTGCTGTCTTAGCAGCAGGCTTCTTTGCAGTGGTTTTCTTTGAACTTTTCGCTGCCGCGGTCTTCTTCGCCTCAGCAGACTTGCCCGCTGTTTTCTTTGCCGTCTTTTTTGCAGGTGCCGCTGTTTCAGACTCGCTCTTTGCTTCGGCAGCCTTGCTCTTTGGATACCCCCGTCTTTCCTCCGGCAGGAAATTGCTGCAGGCAGCATTGATGCAGAACGGCTTCTTGAAGCCCTTGCCGGCACGCTTGAACATCGTCTGACCGCAAACCGGGCAATCGTCCTTTACAGGCACATCCCAAGTCATGAAATCGCATTTCTCCTCGCCGGCGCGAGCCGTAGTATACTCGCAACAGTGGTAGGTATACTGCTTACCCTGCTTGCTGGTACCGGTACGCTTCATCAGACGGCCGCCGCACTTGGGACAGCGACCCGGCATCACTTCCACCAGAGGCATGGTAAACGTACACTCCGGATATCCGGGACAGGCCAGGAAGGGACCGAATTTGCCATCCTTCTCCACCAGGTTTTTGCCGCATACCGGGCATATCTCATCACTGACGGTAGGCGGCACCATTTTGCGCTCGCCGGATTCCGCCGCCTTCAGGCGCTCCTCAAAGCCATCGTAATAGAAGTCCCGCAAAACATCCTTCCAGACAACGCTGCCTTCCTCCACCGCATCCAGCTTCTGCTCCATGCCGGCAGTGAATTTCAGCTCCTCAATGTCGGCAAAATATTCCTTCATCCATTCCGTCACAGCTCTGCCCAGATTGGTGATGACCAGATACTTACCTTCCTTCTTCACATACCGCTTATCCAGAATAGTAGAAACTGTAGGGGCATATGTGGAGGGCCTGCCGATCCCCTGTTCTTCCATGGCACGGATCAGCGTAGCATCAGTATAGTGGGCCGGTGGCTGCGTAAAGTGCTGTTCCTGCGCAAATCCCAAATCGTCCAGCGCATCGTTTTCATGCAGTTCCGGCAGTGCGGAGGTCTTCTCCTCCTTGTCCTCGTCACGACCCTCCTCGTACACGGCGGTATAGCCGGAAAATTTGAGGCTGCTGGAGCTGGCACGGAAGCTATGACTTCCCGCTGTCACTTCCACAGCCACGCTGTCATACACGGCATTGGACATCTGACAGGCCACATAACGGCTCCAGATCAGGCGATACAGCCGATACTGCTCATTGGTCAGATCGCCGCGCACCCTCTCGGGGGTCAGCTCCACATTGCTGGGGCGGATGGCTTCATGGGCATCCTGTGCATTGGCCTTGGCTTTATAGCGACGGGCCGCGGGAGGGCAATATGCCTGACCGTATCGGCCAGAGATAAACTGCCGCACGGACACCAGCGCTTCTTCGCTGATGCGCAGCGAGTCGGTTCTCATGTAGGTGATCAGACCTACCGTACCTTCTCCGGCAATATCGACGCCTTCATAAAGCTGCTGCGCAATGGCCATGGTACGGCGAGGCGTCATGCTGAGTTTCCGGGATGCTTCCTGCTGCATAGTGGAGGTAGTAAAGGGCGGAGACGGACTGCGCTGTTTATCTGTGCGTTTTACGCTCTTCACAAGGAAGGACTCCTGTTCCACCTCATGGATCACACAGTCTACCTCTTCCTTATTTTTCAATTCAGCTTTTCTGCCGTCTTTTCCATAATAATGGGCCTCAAAAGCACTCTGAGGTTTATTTGCCACCGCCAGCTTCGCATCCAGCGTCCAATACTCCTCCGGCTGAAACGCCTCGATCTCTGCATCGCGGTCATCCACCATTCTGGTGGCTACCGACTGAACACGGCCTGCGGACAGCTTGGGTTTGATCTTCTTCCACATAACAGGCGATATCTTATAGCCTACAATGCGGTCCAGAATGCGCCGTGCCTGCTGAGCATCCACCAGGTTCTGGTCAATGCCTCTGGGGTCACGGATGCTTTCCTGCACGACACTCTTGGTAATTTCATTAAAAGTCACTCGCCTGGTCTTCTCATCCGGCAGCTCCAGCAGAGTCTTCAGATGCCAGGAGATGGCCTCACCCTCGCGGTCGGGGTCGGTGGCAAGATACACGGTATCCGCCGCGCTGGCAGATTTTTTCAGATCGCTGATGATATCTTCTTTTCCCTTAATGGGCTTGTATACCGGCTCAAAATCATTTTCCAGATCTACGCCGATGACACTCTTGGGCAGATCCCGCAGATGGCCCATGCAGGCCTTCACATCAAAATCGCTGCCCAGATATTTTCCGATGGTTTTGGCCTTCGCAGGAGACTCCACGATGACCAGATTCTGCTTTGCCATAGGTACCTCCAGATACCCGCCTTCCGCGGGCTGGTTTTATTCGCTCAGCAGCACATTCCTGACATATCGCTTGCCGGGATGCTGCAGCACATATTCGTCCATTTCCAACAGAGTCAGCGCCGACAACACACGTCTGGCGGGAATCTGCACCAGATCGATCAGATCATCCACCAATACCGGATCATCTGTAAGGGCGCGCAGGATCAACAGCTGATCGTCCGAAAGCGCCGCGCCCTCTTTATGGACATCCAGTGTCCGCGGCAGCTTTCGCACCGGCTCTGCCGGTTCCGGCTTCTGATATTCAGCCGGCTGCGGCCTGCCTTCTTTACAACGGAGTTTTCCCGGGAACCGCGCCTGATAATCCTGCAGGATATCCCATCCGCAGGTAACCAGCCCCGCACCCTGACGGATCAGGCGATTGCAGCCAACGCTTTCCTTTGCGTCAATGGGCCCCGGAACCGCATACAGATCCCGACTCTGCTCAATAGCACGATCCGCTGTGATCAATGCACCACTGCCCTCCGGCGCTTCCACCACCAGCGTGGCGGCGCTCAGGCCGGCGATGATCCTGTTGCGCGCCGGAAAATGCTTTCCCTTGGCTTCTGTGCCCGGTGGATACTCGCTGATCAGCGCACCGGAGGCCGCAACATCCTCATAAAGATAACGATTCTCCGGCGGATAGATCACATCAATACCACCGCCCAGCACACCCACAGTCACGCCACCGGAGCGCAGCGCACTGCGGATCGCCATAGTATCAATACCGCGAGCAAGTCCGGAAACGACCACTGCGCCGCCCGCAGCCAGCTGCCCGGATATCTTATCCGCACACTGCACACCATAGGGTGTAGCATCTCGGGTCCCTACCACCGCCACAGCTACTTCTTCATCAAACGCAGGCATATGCCCCCTGACATATAAGACGCAGGGCGGATCGTAAATATTCCGCAGCCGATCCGGATAATCCGCGTCCTGCTGCGTCAGGACACGCAGACGCAGCCTGCGGCATTCACCCAGAATCTTTTCCGCATTGGACAGAGATTTGTTCTCCAATACCGCCGCCTGTTCCCGGGTCATATTCTCTACCAGTAGAATTTCTCCGGCATCTGCGCAATAGATATTCTCCGGATCTCCAAAATACTCCAGAAGCGCCAGCCGTGTCTGGCTGCGCAGGCCCGGCAATTCCGCCAGCCAGATCCAGTATTTCAAGCCAGACATCCCGTTTCCCTCTTTCCGTACTCAGCGTCCGCCGGACATTTCCCACAGCAGTACAGTGGCTGCCGCAGCCGCATTCAGTGATTCACAACGATCCCGCATGGGGATGCGGATCGTCCTGTCACAAAGCGCCAGGACCTGTTGAGACAGTCCGCGTCCTTCACTGCCGATGGCAACTGCCGCGCAGGTATAATCTACTTCTCCTGCATCCAATGTGTCATCCCGCAAAGCAGCTCCGTATAGAGGTATTCCACAGTCACGGAGCAGGGCAATCACATCGGCAGCCTCTGCGTTCCATGCCGGGCAGCGGAACACAGCCCCCATGGAGGCCCGCACAGTCTTTGGGCTCCAGATATCCGCGCAGCCGTTCACCAGAAACACTCCGTCTGTCCAGAAAGCATCCGCTGTTCGCAAAATGGTTCCCACATTACCGGGATCCTGAACACCGTCCAGCAGCACATAGTGTGCGCCTTCCAGCCGGGATGGCAGCGGCCGGGCAGGAATGGTGCACACTGCCAGCACACCCTGCGGTGTCTTGGAGGGCGAAACGCTCTCCATCACGTCACCGGAAACTTCTACCACACGGACATCCTTCGGAAATGCCGGCATGTCTGTACCCTGGGTACAAACCACAGTCTTTACCAATTCCGGACACCATCGGACAGCCTCCGCCACCAGCTTGGGACTGTCACACACAAACTGCCCTTCTTTGCGACGATAGGAGGCGGAGGCGCCCAGCTTGCGGAGATGGGTACACAACGGATTTGCCCGACTTGTAATTCTCTCCATCACTGATCGCCTCCTGTTGCTTCATAAATTTGTCATCAGCAGCACCGTAATATCGTAAAATCCCGCGTATCAATGCTGTTTTGCAGCGAATGTGCATAATCCTGCAGTCTAAACGCCTATATAATAAAGGTATCTTTCCTGATTGTCAAGAAAATAGTCCATGTATACATATTAAAATATAAAACCTGCCAGAACGTGCCGATGCCGGCACCCCACGGCCACATCAACGAAAACGAGCCTGTATGCACGCCGAACGTACATATAGGCTCGTTTTATATTGTTTAATCCAAGGGCTTCATCGTGGGAAACAAAATAACCTCACGGATAGTGTCCTGACCGGTGAGCATCATAACACAGCGGTCAATACCCATACCCATGCCGCCGGTGGGAGGCATGCCGTATTCCAGAGCATTGAGGAAATCCTCGTCCAGCATCTCGGTCTCATCGTCGCCGCGCTCACGCTGCTCCACCTGCTTCTCAAAGCGCTGGCGCTGATCGATGGGGTCGTTCAGCTCAGAATAGGCGTTGGCCAGCTCACTGTGGCAGACGAACAGCTCGAAGCGCTCCGTCAGGCGGGGATCAACTGGACTGCGCTTGGTCAGGGGGCTGACCTCCACGGGATACATGGTGATGAAGGTAGGCTGGATCAGCTTCTCCTCCACCCGCTGGTCAAAACAGGCATACAGGGCGTTGCCCCAGGTCTTCTCGGCAGCATCTGCCAGTTCCACGCCAATGGCCTTGGCAGCCGCCACTGCCTCCGCGTCATCGGTGATAGCATCAAAGTCGATGCCCACGTATTCCTTGACAGCGTCCACCATGGTCAGACGGCGCCAGCCAGGTGTCAGGTCGATCTTCTCGCCCATCCACTCGATCTCATAGGTGCCCA
>CAZQJD010000074.1:0-8813 GCA_964593575.1 uncultured Oscillibacter sp. | reverse complement strand
GTGCTTTCTTTTCGTTACGTTGTTTAATTTACAAGGTACACGCCGTTTTCGGCGGTGGAGCTTTATCGTAGCACAACCTTCGCAGTTTGTCAACAGTTTTTTTACTTTTTCTGTTAAAAACCGTTTCGCTCGTGACGACTTTGATAGAATAACAAAGGTTCCTCAAAAAGTCAACACTTTTTTTGCGGTTTAGTGATTTTTTTCTGTTCTTTTGCAGATTGCCGTCGTCTTGCGCAGCAGAACTAATGCCGCTTATAACAGACATTAGCTGTGCTTATTAATTCCTCGTTTTTTCCAGATACCATTTGTCAATTTTGCCCATTCCGCTGCTTTTCAGCAGATTTCAGAAGCACGCATCTGTCATTTTGCAGCAGGCCATCCACCACAGCAGACAGCAGACGATCCAGCTCCGCACCAATTTCTGCGCCCCGGAACCCCAACGCCATCAAATCCGTACCATTTACCGCCAACTGCCTCAGGGAAAAACAAGCATCTTCTTTCAGCAGATCATTCAGCAAAACTTCCAGCGCGTCGATCTCCTGCTGGCGATACCAGTAATCCGGCGATTGAGCAAGATTATCCGCCCGCTTGACCGCCAGTAAGCGGCGCAAGGTATCTTCTCCCAGCAGCCGCAGAGCACGACGAATGCCTTTCCCTGTTGGTTGAATTGGCCAGTCATGCCGCTCCACCAGTGTAAGGATGATCCGCTTGCTTTCGTTATCGTATTTCAGTCTGTTCAAAGCGATCGCCGCCAATTCACAACTCACCTTTGGATGCCCGTAGAAATGACTGCAGCCGGCATCGTCCACGGTATAACAGGAAGGCTTTCCCAAATCATGAAGCAGCACCGCCATGCGCAGGACAGGCTCTCGCGGAGCTGCCGCAACACTGTGTATGGTATGCTCCCATACATTATAACAGTGGTAAGGGCTGTTCTGAGGAAAACAAACCGCCGGCAAAATCTCCGGCAGGAATACTCCCAGCACATCGGGATATTCCCGCAGAATCTCAGCCACGCCGCCCCCACAGAGTAGCTTGTCCAGTTCCACCCGTATCCGTTCGGCAGCAATTTTATGCAGGAGTCCACGCTTGCGGTGAATGCTCTCCGACGTTTCCTTTTCAATGGTAAATTCCAAAACCGAGGCGAAGCGCAGGCCGCGCAGAATACGCAGGGCATCCTCACCGAGCCGGAGGTCCGGATCACCTACGCACCGCAGACAGCGGGATGTCAGATCCGCCAGACCATTCATGGGATCATTTAATTGACCAGACACATCCATGGCGATGGCATTGATCGTAAAGTCACGGCGAGCCAGATCCTCCGTAAGTGAGCGGGTGAACTCCACAGAATCCGGATGGCGGCAATCTCCATAGCTGCCTTCCGTCCGGTAGGTCGTCACTTCCACATATCCGGCATCTGTCCGAACCGTCACCGTCCCATGCTGCAAACCGGTGGGAACAGCGCACGCTCCGAAAAGAGCCAGCGTCTCTTTCGGCAAGGCGGAAGTGGTCACATCCCAGTCTCCCGGTTCGCGCCGCAGAAGCAGATCTCGCACGCAGCCGCCCACACACCACGCCTCATGACCGGCAGCTGTCAGTCTGCGCAGCACATCTTTTACCGCTTCCGGAATTCTTTGCATACTTTCCGCCTCCTTTCGATTGCAATTCTCTTATCTACGTATTATAATGTGGTGTTACGAATTATCATACAATCTTTTTTCCGGATTTTCAATCCGCATATTAAATAAGGAGTGCTTCACCGTTATGATGAACAATCCATTTCCCATACAGAATTATATCCGCGCCGGCAACCGGGTACACCTGGTAGGCATCGGCGGCGTTTCCATGTGTCCTCTGGCAGAGATCCTGCAGGGCATGGGATTGACCGTGCAGGGCTCGGATATCAGCAACAGCAGATCCGTGCAGCACCTGATGACATTGGGGATTCCCGTGTCCATCGGGCATAACGCAGAGAACCTTGGGGACTGCGACTTTGTGATCCGTACCGCCGCCGTACACGACAACAATCCCGAAATCGCAGGCGCCATCGCCCGCGGCATCCCCGTTTACGAGCGCGCGCAGGCGCTGGGCGCCATTATGCAGGGCTATCCCAATGCGCTGTGCGTATCCGGCACCCACGGAAAGACCACCACCACATCCATGTGCACGCATATCTTCATGGCTGCGGAAGCCGATCCCACCGTGATGATCGGCGGCACCCTTCCCCTACTGCATTCCGGCTACCGTGTCGGCACAGGCAGCACCATCATTCTGGAATCCTGCGAGTACTGCAACAGTTTCCTCTCCTTCTTCCCCACCGTCGCCGTGATCCTGAACGTGGAAGCCGACCATCTGGACTTTTTCAAGGATCTGGAGGATATCCAGCGCTCCTTCCGCCGTTTCGCACAGCTGACACCAGCCTCCGGCTGGATCATTGCCAACGCCGACGATCCCGGTGCCATGGGCGCTCTGCGCGATCTGGACCGGCCGGTCTTCACCTTCGGCATTGACAATCCCGCCGACTGCACGGCCGTCCGGCTTAGCCACGAAGGCGGGTTCCCCTCCTTTGACGTGGTGATCCGCGGCGAGACCTACGCCCACATTGCCCTGCAGGTACACGGAAAGCACAACGTACTCAACGCGCTGGCCGCCGCTGCCTCCGCCTACGCACTGGGCATTCCCGGCAGCGCCGTGGAGCGCGGTCTGGCAATCTTTACCGGTGCCGGACGCCGCTTCGAATTCAAAGGCAACTATCACGGCGCCGATATTTTCGACGACTATGCGCATCACCCCGACGAGCTGCACGCGCTGCTGGATTCTCTCGGCGAACTCAACTATGAGCGGGTCATTCTGGCCTTCCAGCCCCACACCTACACCCGCACGGCAGCCCTGTTTGACGATTTTGTGCAGGAACTGCGCAGAGCGGACACCGCCGTGGTCGCCGAGATCTATGCCGCCCGCGAGGCCAATACGCTGGGTATCTCCTCCAGCGATCTCTGCCGTAAAATCAGCGGCTCTGTCTATTGCTCCACGCTGGACAAAGTCACCGACAAGCTGGCTGAGCTGGCTCGCCCCGGCGACCTGATCCTCACTGTAGGTGCCGGCGATATCTACCGCGCCGGCGAGAAACTTCTGGAAAGAGAGTAACCGCCATGACCATCTCACCCCTGTATCACAATACCCGCCCGGAAGGAACGCTGCTGCCGCAGGAGGCCGCCGCCTTTGACCTGCTGGAACAGCTGGGCATCGAGTACGACCGCGTCAGCAGTGAGAACGCCGACACCATGGAAAAATGCGCCGCCATCGGCGAAACCCTCGGTGTACCGGTATGCAAGAATCTGTTCCTGTGCAACCGGCAAAAGACCGAGTTCTACCTGCTGCTGATGGAGCCCGACAAGCCCTTCAAGACCAAGTATCTCTCCCAGCAGATCGGCTCCGCGCGCCTGTCCTTCGCATCCGCGGAGGATCTGGCGGACAAGCTGGGCGTGACCCCCGGTTCCGCTACCGTGCTGGGTCTGATGAATGACCCGGAGCACCGGGTGCATCTGCTGATGGATCGTCCCATCTATGAGGCGGAGTACATCAGCTGCCACCCCTGCATCTGCACCAGCACCCTGAAGCTGAAAACCGCCGACATTCTCCGGGTATTCCTCCCCCACACCGGCCACGAGCCCAAAGTGGTGGATCTGCCCTGGACAACGGAATAAAGCCACAGAACCGCTGCCGACCCGACAGCGGTTCTGTTACTTGCTTCATTATATTATAATGTGCAGCTTACTTCTTTTTATCGCCAACGAAGAAAATGAACACCGCTGCGCACACCGCCATCAGATAAGGATAGAACAGGTAGGGCAGGAAGCTCATAACGGAATAGCCAGCCGCGGCCAGCCCGGCACCAGAGGCAGCATACAGCAGCTGTGCGCCATAGGGCAGTATACCCTGAACAACCGAGGCAAAGATATCCAGCAGAGAAGCCGTGCGGCGGGGATCGATATCATATTCCGTACTGATGTCCCTGGCAATGGCACCGGTCAAAATAATAGCCACTGTGTTATTGGCCGTAGCCACGTCCACCGCCATCACCAGACCAGCAATACCCAACTGGGCCCCCTTCTTGCTGCGGATGTGGCTGCGGGCAAAGTGAAGGATTGCATCAATGCCGCCGTACTCTTTAATAAGTGCACTGATGCAGGCCACCACGATGGAGATCACGGTGATGTCATACATGCCGGTAACGCCGCTGCCCAGACCGGACAGAAGATCCACAAAGCTGGTGCCGGTCACAAGACCCACGATCAAAGACAGCACCGTACCAGCCACCAGCACGCCGAACACATTGAAGCCCACCAGCGCGCCGGCCAAGACCACCAGATAAGGGATCACCTTCAGCGCATTGTAGGGCAGGATCTCGATAACACTGTTCTGTCCTGGGGTAATGACCCAGAACAGAACAAATGTAATGATGGCTGCAGGCAGGACGATGAGGAAGTTCATCTTAAACTTATCCTTCATCTCACAGCCCTGGGTGCGGACCGCAGCAATGGTGGTATCAGAAATCATGGACAGGTTATCGCCGAACATTGCGCCGCAGATCACGGACGCCACGCACAGAGGCAGCGAAAAACCCGTTGTCTGGCTGACGCCGGCAGCAATGGGTGCCAGCGCCGCAATAGTGCCCACGCTGGTACCCATAGACAGGGAGATAAAGCAGGCGATCAGGAACATGCCGCACACCGCCATCCGGGCTGGCACCAGAGACAGGAACAGGTACACCGTAGAGTCCACGCCGCCGGCTGCTCCGATGGTGCCGGAGAAGATACCGGCCAGCAGGAAGATCAGGCACATGGTGATGATGTTGTCGTCTGCCAGACCCTGTGCGATCACATGGATCTTTTCATCAAAGCCAAGCTTCCTGTTCTGCAGGAACGCCACCATCAGCGCCACCAGAAACACAAACACCGTCGGCAGCGTGTAGAAGCTGCCCAATGCAATACCGCCGCCGATATACAGCACCAAAAACACAGCAATGGGCAGCAATGCCTTCAGATTTCCCTTGTTCTCATTCATAGTTTATTTCTCCTTCTCTCTTTTGCGCCTAACACAACAGCAGACAGATCCATCCGTCCGCAGTCTTACAATAATTCATCCAGGAAGTAGCGGTGTACTTTCCCGATCTCCGTTCTGCTTCCGGCGGCAACACCGGCCACATAGCCTTCAAAAGTATCCACAAATAAAAACCGTTCTCCGTCCCGCAGCGAGGCTTCCCCCATCAGTGTGCCAATTCCGGCGCCGGCACGCTTTGCCAGTGCCTCGCGGCGTACCCAGCTTTGAAAAAACGCCTCCTCCGATGCGACTCCCGCAATACGCTGCATAGCACGCTCGCTTACGGGACGGATCCGCTCAATATCCACGCCCACAGGCTCGTGCGATGTTCCCACCAGTACAGCGCCGCCGGTATGGCTGATATTAAAGTGTACCTCCGGATGCTCCGGAAAGTAAGGCTTTCCCATGGAGGATAGCGTCATCTCCGGGATCTGCCGCCAGCCGTACCGATCCCGCAGAGCCAGATGGAGCATGGTATAGGCACACAGCACCTCAATGCGTTTCTCAGGCTTTTGCACTCGCAGCAGGCGCTGACGCCGGCTGTCCGGCAGCAGGCGCAGCATGGCGCTCTCCTCCCGTTCTGTCAGCGGCCTTTCCATACGGGCCGCCCATAGGCCGACATCCACGCTTCCACCCCCCGTCAGCATTGCAGTGTCCTTCCCCGACAGAATCATTGATGCTATTTTACTCTCAATCCGCCGACAATGTAAAGAGGCATCCCGCCTAAAAACAGGCGTTTCCCACCACAAACTTCCGCACATTCTCCCGTCTTTTCCCCTTGTACAGGGTCGTTGCAAAAGTTTTTCGAAAAAGATTTGCAAAAAAAGAGGAAATCTCAATTTTTTTGGGTATATCTAAATAGGAACTGCTTTCTGTCCCTTCGGGGACGTTTTCTATCTCGTTGGGAAAGGAGCGGCACTATGGCGTTTCCTCAGCCTTTTATGGACGAACTGATCGCCCGCAGCGACATTGTAGATGTTGTCGGCAGCTATGTGCCGCTGAACATCAAAAGCGGCAGCTACTGGGGCTGCTGTCCCTTCCACAACGAAAAGACCCCCTCCTTCCATGTTTTGCAGGACAAGCAGATCTACTACTGCTTCGGCTGCAAAAAAGGCGGCGGCGTTATCAATTTCGTCATGGATATAGAGGGGCTCACCTTCCCTGAGGCTGTACAGTTTTTGGCCAAGCGTGCCGGAATGGAGGTTCCGGCAGATAATGTCGATCAGGACGTCGCCAGAAAGCGCCGGCGAATGCTGGAGCTGAACCGGGACGCGGCCAAGTTCTACTATCAGACGCTGCTCCAACCAGAAGGCAAGGGCGTGCGAGACTATCTGGAACGCCGACAGATCAGCAAAGCCACCGCGGTAAAGTTCGGTATGGGCGCTTCACCAGACAGCTGGGATGCCCTGATGACGGCCATGATCCAAAAGGGCTATACCAAAGCTGAACTTCTGAGTGTGGGATTGGTGGTTCAGGGAAAGAACGGAAAGCTGTATGATAAGTTCCGAAACCGGCTGATGCTCCCGGTCATTGATGTGCAGGGCAACGTGGTGGCCTTTGGCAGCCGCGTGCTGGACAAGTCAGAACCAAAATATATGAACTCTCCGGAAACGCCGGTCTACAGCAAGCGCCGCACCCTCTACGGACTGAACCTGGCCAAAAAAAGCAAGCGCCCCAACATTATTCTTTGCGAAGGAAACCTGGACATCGTCACACTGCATCAGGCCGGCTTTGACAACGCGGTAGCCTCTATGGGCACGGCACTGACTCCGGAGCAGATCCGGTTGCTCAGCCGTTTTACCAAGGAGCTGATCCTCTGCTACGACAACGACAATGCCGGCAAAATCGCTACAGAAAAGGCGCTGCAGCTGCTGAACAATTCGGAATTCACCGTCCGCGTCCTGCAGCTGCCTAAGCGCAGGACGGAAGACGGTGAATATGTCAAGCAGGACGCAGACGACTTCATTAAGCTGCAGGGTGCAGATGCCTTTGAACGGCTGCTGACCGGCAGTGAAAACGGCATCGAGTTCCGCATGGCACAGATCGCCGGAAAATACGACCTCCGGGACGATCAGGGCCGCATCGCCTACTGTGAGGAGATCAGCAATCTGCTGGCCACCCTGAACAGCGCTGTGGAGCGGGAGGTCTATACCCACCGCGCCGCCGAAACCGTGAAGATCACACCAGATGCCATGCGGCTGGAGGTGGAGCGTGCCGCACGCCGCAAATTATCACAGGAAAAGCGGGCACAGCTGCGCAAGGACCTCAATCCTGCCGCCCAGCTGCAGCCTCAGGAACGCTCCCTGCGCTACGAAAATGTAGCCTCTGCACTGGCAGAGGAGGGGGTCATCCGGCTGATGCTTCTGGATGACAGTCTGTTCCCGGAATCACCGCCCCTGCAGCCGGAGGAATTCTCTGCTCCGCTGCTGGGCCGCGTATTCTCCCTTCTCTGGGAAAAGCGCCGTGCAGGACAGCCTGTAACTCTGGCGGCTTTGTCCGCAGACCTCTCTCCGGAGGAAATGAGTCATCTCACCGGTATTTGCCAGAAGCCGGAGTCCTTGGACAACCGGCACAAGGCGCTGGCCGACTACATACGCATCATCAATAAGGAGCACCAGAAGCGGAGCGCATCCGATGCGCAGGAAGACCCGCTGCTGGCAGCCACACAGAAATACAGAAACAAATCGGGCATAGGAGGAAAGCAACATGGATGAACAGAAGGGTATGACCCCCGAGGAACTGGAAGCGCAGGCAAACGCCATTCTGGCCGCCGCCGATCTGGAAATCATGGATACATTGGAGCCTATGGAGTCTCAGCCCATCCGCAAAAAAAGCAAGAAGAAAGCGGAAAGCGCCGAAAAAGAGGCCCAGCCCGTTGTGCGGCTTGAAGAAAAGGTGATCGCCGCTCTGCCAGCCGCCGCTCTCATCAACGCCAACGAAAAGCTGCTGCTCTTGCTCTCCAAGAGCAAAAAGAAGGGCAAGGTGGATTCCTCCGAGCTGATGGAAGTTCTGGACGAGATGAATCTGGAAAGCAACCAGATCGATCAGGTATACGATTCTCTGGAAGCGCTGCAGATCACCCTTGTATCCGACGAGGACATTCTGACCGGCCTGCCCGATGACGAACCTGACGACGACGAGATCGCCGATGTGGAAGAAGAAGAGCTGGTGGACCCCAACACACTGGTAAATAACTTCTCCATCGACGACCCCGTGCGCATGTACCTCAAGGAGATCGGCAAGGTTCCCCTGCTGAATCCCGACGAGGAAAAGCATCTTGCACAGACCATGTCCGCCGGCAACGAAGCGCAGCAGAAGCTGGATGCCGATGCAGAGCTGAAGGCCAGCCCCGAAACAGAGGAAGCCTCAGAGGCCGCCCCCCTCACCGATGATGAGATCGCCGCTCTGAAAAAGCTGGTTTCCAAAGGCGAAGCCGCTAAGCAAAAACTGGCCGAGGCCAACCTGCGTCTGGTGGTCTCCATCGCCAAGCGCTATGTGGGCCGCGGTATGCTGTTCCTCGATCTGATCCAGGAGGGTAATCTGGGTCTCATCAAGGCTGTGGAAAAGTTCGACTACACCAAGGGCTATAAGTTCTCCACGTATGCCACCTGGTGGATCCGTCAGGCCATTACCCGTGCCATCGCCGATCAGGCACGTACCATCCGCATTCCCGTGCATGTGGTGGAGACCATCAACAAAGTCATCCGCGT
>CAZQJD010000073.1:7350-8817 GCA_964593575.1 uncultured Oscillibacter sp. | reverse complement strand
GTCCAGCTCCTCGCGGGTGATGCCCCAGATGTCGCAGATGTTCTCAGCGGTGGTGCCCATATGATAGTTGTTGTAAGCGTCCCACAGACCGTCGTTGACCATGGTATCGATCATCTTGTTGTTACCCATGCGGGCGCCCCAGCGGGCAGCGGGGATGGAGTAGGGAGCAGCAGACATATTCTCCATGCCGCCTGCCACAACGATGTCAGCATCGCCGGCAGCGATGGAACGGGCGCCCTCGATGACGGACTTCATGCCGGAGCCGCAGACCATGCCCACGGTGTAAGCGGGAACAGCGATGGGCACACCAGCCTTGATGGCAGCCTGACGGGCGGGGTTCTGGCCCAGACCGGCGGTCAGGATGCAGCCGAACATGACCTCATCCACCTGCTCAGGCTTGACGCCTGCGCGGTTCAGTGCTTCCTTGATGACGATGCCGCCCATCTCAGCAGCGGGAGTGTCCTTCAGGGAGCCGCCAAAGGAGCCGATGGCGGTGCGGCAGCAATTGACAACATAGATCTCTTTCATGATGTGCCTCCGTTATTTTTCATTCATATTTTTTCCGGCAGAACCCTTTCTGCCGGGGCGATACTCTGCGAGCTTTCCATCAAACGGCTATGCGTGATGCTGTACCGTTTCCGGGAAAATGGCAGATTTCTTCTTGCCATCTTTCATTATAGGCATACTTTTTTATTTCGTCAATGAATTTTTTGATTTTTTTCCGTCATTTCGTTAATAAAATATCAATCTTCTGACTTTTTGCGAACAAAATCGTTTGCTTTCGATTTCCTCACTTTTTTCGTTTGATTTCCAGAACTTTCCGCATGCACCGGCGGCCTTTGCCGCCGGCTTTTTCCATCCTACTCACGGCGCCGCGCTGACAGAACCGTCCGTTCCGTTCTCCGGCTGCGCCGCCAGCTTCAGATCCTCCACCAGCGTCAGCGCCGCGTCCAGCACATTGGTGCCGGACAGCAGCGTCAGCGTCAGGAACGGCTTTTCACCGGCGTTCAGCACCAGCCTGCGGCGGTATTTGGCCAGACCGCAGACCTGCACCAGCGCCTCCGGTTGGAAGTGATCCAGCGTCAGCTTCAGGCGGTCGCCCCGCTGCACGATCTCCGACACGCCGGCCACCACCGCCGCGGCACGCAGCATGGCAACATCCAGCAGCGCCAGCACCGGTCTGGGTGGCTCGCCGTAGCGGTCGATGAGTTCATCCAGCACATCGGCGCTGTCCTCCTGAGACCGGATGGCGGCGATCCGCCGATAAATGTCCATCCGCTGCTCCGGAGACACCACATAGCTCTCCGGAATGTTGGCGTTGATGGTGAGATCTGCGGAACATTCCGGCGCCACTGTCCGGCGCTCGCCCTTCTCCTCCAGCACAGCCTCCTCCAGCAGCTTCAAATAGAGGTCATAGCCCACGCTCATGAGATAGCCGGACTGCTCCGGCCCCAACAGGTTGCCAGC
>CAZQJD010000073.1:0-7340 GCA_964593575.1 uncultured Oscillibacter sp. | reverse complement strand
TCCAGTTCGATGGAAACCTCGGGCGTTTCCGGTGCCGGCCCTTCTTCGCCGCCGGCGGAGAGTCGCTTCACGGCATCTTCCACCAGTTTGCAGTAGAGCTCGTAGCCGATCATCATCATATGACCGTGCTGTTCAGAGCCCAATAGGTTTCCGGCGCCCCGGATCTCCAGATCCCGCATGGCGATGCGGAAGCCGGAGCCGAACTCCACGTACTCCCGGACGGCCGCCAGCCGCTTGGCGGCATTCTCCTGCAGCACCTTGCCCCGGCGGTAGGTGAGATATGCGTAGCCTCTGCGGGCACTGCGGCCCACACGGCCCCGGATCTGATGGAGCTGGGCAAGGCCCATCCGGTCAGCGTCCTCTATGATGAGGGTGTTGACATTGGGGATGTCGATACCGGTCTCGATGATGGTGGTACAGACCAGCACATCGGCTTCGCCGTCTATCATGGCCTGCATGACGGAGGAAAGCTCCTGCTCGTTCATCTTGCCGTGTCCGGTGACAATACGCACCTCCGGTCCCAGCAGCTTCTGGATACGGGAAGCGGTGAGGTCGATGGTCTCCACCCGGTTATGGAGATAATACACCTGCCCTCCCCGGGCCAGCTCCCGCCGCATGGCATCCTCCAGAATGGCCCAATCCTGTTCGATGACATAGGTCTGTACCGGCTGGCGGTCACGGGGCGGCTCCTCGATGGTGGACATATCCCGCAGGCCGGAGAGTGCCATGTTCAGCGTCCGGGGAATGGGGGTCGCAGAGAGGGTCAGGGTATCCACCTGCTTTGCCATCTCCCGGAGCCGCTCCTTGTGGGTGACGCCGAAGCGCTGCTCCTCGTCGATGACCAGCAGCCCCAGATCGTGGAACTTTACGTTTTTCTGCAGCAGCTTGTGGGTACCGATGACCAGATCCACCCTGCCTTCCTCCATGGCCTGCAGGATGCGCTTCTGATCCTTGGCCGTGGTATAGCGGGACAGCACTTCGATGGTCACCGGGAAGGCCCGGAAGCGGCTGGACGCTGTCACAAAATGCTGCCGCGCCAGCACAGTGGTGGGCACCAGAATGGCCGCCTGCTTGCCGTCCAGCACGCACTTCATCACCGCCCGGAGCGCCACCTCCGTCTTGCCGTAGCCCACATCGCCGCACAGCAGACGATCCATGGGCCGGGCACGCTCCATGTCCTTTTTGATCTCCGCCACCGCCCGGAGCTGATCCTGCGTTTCGTCGTATTCAAAGGAATCCTCAAATTCCCGCTGCCACTCAGAGTCCGGCGAGAAGGCGAAGCCCGGCTGGCGGGCACGCTGGGCGTACAGAGCGATAAGCCCCTTGGCCAGTTCCTTGACGGCGGCCTTGGCCCGGGATTTCTGCTTGGCCCATTCCGTACCTCCCAGCTTATTGAGCCGTGTGCGCTCCTGAGCGTCCTCTCCGCCGCCGATATATTTGCTCACCATATCCAGCTGTGTCACCGGCACATAGAGGCAATCACCACCGGCATATTCTATCCGGATATAGTCCTTCTCCACACCGTCCACCGGCATCTTCTGGATGCCGGTAAAGCGTCCAATGCCGTGGTGGACATGCACCACCAGATCACCCGGCGAAAGATCCGTGTAGGACTGGAGCTTTTTCCGGCTGCTGTCCTTTTTCAGCTTCTGCTTCCGCCGGGGCGCAGCTGTCAGCTGTCCCTCCGTCAGGACCGCCAGCCGCAGGGACGGATACTCGCTGCCTGCGGACAGGGCGCCGATGGTGATCCGCACCTCCCCCGCGGCAGGCATGGCCCTGCCCTCCGGGTCCAGCACGGCATGGATGCCCCGCTCCTCCAGCAGGCGGTGCAGATTTTTTGCTCTGGCCTCGCCGCCGCACAGCACCAGTACAGCGCTGCCGGCCTCCCGGTAATGGGCCATGTCCGACACCGCCGTTTCCAGACTGCCGCCGTAGGAGCTCAGCTGCTTGGCGTGCATGGCCAGCAGTCCCTTCGGCTTCAGGGGTAAACGGGAAGTCGGCAGAGAATCCATCATAATGACGGGATAATCCTCCAGCCGGGCATACAACTCCGTATCCCCCAGCGTGATATCCGCGCACTCGCCGGCCAGCAGTCCGGCCTCCATCAGCGCCTCCGTATCCTGCCGGACCTGCAGCAGCGTTCCCTTGACACGCTCGTCCACACGGCCGCTTTCACACAGAAACACCAGGGCATCCGCCGGCAGATAATCCAGGCCGCAGGCCGGTTCCGGATGGATCAGCGCCAGATACCGGTCCATACCGCCGGGCATCGCACCGTCCCGCAGCCGGGCAGCATCCTCCCGCAGCGTTTTGACAACGGCCTCCGTCCCCTTCCGCCGGGCAGCCTTATCCGCCAGTCCGGCTACCGCATCTGCCAGCCCGGTCAGTCCGCCGGGCGCACTGTGGGGCAGCACCTCCGCCGCCGGCAGGATCAGTGCCTCCTCCACGTTGCGGGTACGCCGCTGGGTGGCCGTGTCAAAGGCGCCCAGCGAATCGATCTCATCGTCGAACAGCTCGCAGCGCACCGGCTCCTCCATCAGGGGAGAAAACACATCCAGAATCCCGCCCCGGAGGGCAAACTGTCCCACGCCCTCCACCTGATGGCAGCGGCTGTATCCGGCAGCCACCAGCCGGTCTGCCAGCGTTTTCAGATCCACCGTTTCGCCTACAGCCAGCCGCATGGCGGAGCGGTGCAGCAGCTCCGGCGGCATGGTGCGCACCATCAGGCTGTCCACGGTAGCCACCACCGTGTCCGCGCACCCCTCCGCCAGCGCATACAGGGCCGCCAGCCGCGCCTGCTCCCATCCTCTGGAAGCGATGGCGTTGGGCCGGAACTGCCATTCTCTGGCCAGCAGCAGCACCGGCTGCCGGCCAGTGAGAGCAGTGAGATCCGCCGTCAGCGTATGAGCCTCCCGCTCGTCGCCGCAGATGAACACCGCGGGCCGTCCCGCCGCCGCAGTCACCGCCGCGCCGATCTGGGCGCGGTGCACACCGGCCAGGCCGGTAACGGCCACCGGGCAGCCTCCCTCCTCCACACGGTTCGCCAGCTCCGCAGCCTCAGGGATGGTATTGAGTTTTTTCAGAAAAGCATCCATAGCGCAACCTCTGTCAAAATTTGGAAATTATTGCGGACGACACAGCGCCCCCGACGCACTTGTCCGGGGGTGCTGCATCTTATGATACCGGGCCGCCTCACAGTGGGGCGGTGTCCCATCAATTGAAAAGATTCATGGCCTTCTGGCAGTCGCCGTCGTTCTGGATGATGCACTCCGCCGCGCCGATGGCCTGCTCGAAGGAGTCCTGCAGGACCTTCCGCTCCGCCTGAGAGGGGTTTCCGATGACCCAGTCGATCATGTCGTCCTCCTGCCCGGGGGCGCCCACTCCCACCTTGACACGGGGGAATCGATCGGTACCCAGATGGGCAATGATGTTCTTGATGCCGTTGTGTCCGCCGGCGCTGCCGGAGGGACGCACCCGGATCTTTCCCACGGGGATGGACACATCGTCGTAGATCACCAGCACCTTTTCCGGCGGGATCTTATAAAACTGCGCCGCCTCCCGCACCGCCTCACCGGAGAGGTTCATGAAGGTCTGGGGTTTCATCAGCAGGCAGCGCGCGCCACCGAAGGTGACCTGTGCGGTGACGGCCTTGAATTTCAGCCGGTCGATGCGGAGCTTCTCCTTCTCTGCCAGCAGATCCAAAGTCAGAAACCCCATATTATGCCGGGTCTTTGCGTATTTTTCACCCGGGTTGCCCAGACCCACCACCAGCCATTCCACGCCGGTGCTCTTCTTTCCAAACAGCATATGCCTGCTCCTTGTCCGTTGATGCTTTCCGCGGCACCTTGGATGTCCCGCGAAGAAATGCCGCAAGGGCGGGGAAGCTTCCTTCCCCGCCTTTGCGTGATGTACTCAAATATCACCATCCAGGTGTTCAGCGGAACAGCTTGGAGATGGAAACCTCCTGATAGATACGCTCGATAGCCTCAGCGAACATAGGCGCCACAGACAGATACTTGATCTTGTCGCTGGTGACCGGGCCCGCGGGAATGGTGTCCAGCAGAGCCAGCTCGGTGATAACACTGTTGTCGATGCGTTCGATGGCAGGGCCGGACAGGACGCCGTGAGAGGCGCAGGCATGGACGCTCTTGGCGCCGCCCACTTCCACCAGAGCCTTGGCGGCGTTGCACAGAGAACCGGCGGTATCCACCATATCGTCAAAGAGGATGCAGTCTCTGCCCTCCACGCTGCCGATGATGTTCATGACCTCACAGGAATTGGCCTTCTGACGGCGCTTATCCACGATGGCCATATCCATATGCAGCTTCTGGGCAAAGATACGGGCACGGGCCACGCTGCCCACGTCGGGAGAGACCACCATCATGTTCTCGCACTCTGCGCCGAACTTCTTGGCATAGTAGTCGACGAAGATGGGGTTGCCGGCCAGATGATCCACAGGGATATCGAAGAAGCCCTGGATCTGAGCGGCGTGGAGATCCATGGTCAGAACACGGTCAGCACCGGCCTCAGTGATGAGGTTAGCCACCAGCTTGGCGGTGATGGGATCGCGGGCCTTGGCCTTGCGGTCCTGCCGGGCATAGCCGTAATAGGGCATGACGGCGGTGATGCGGCCCGCGGAGGCGCGCTTCAGCGCATCGATCATGATGAGCAGCTCCATCAGGCTCTTGTTCACAAGGCCGCAGGTAGGCTGAACCACGAACACGTCGCTGCCGCGAACGGTTTCATACAGGGAAACGAAGATCTCACCATCAGAGAAGATGCCGACCTCAGCCTCGCCCAGCTTCACGCCCATCTGCTTGCAGATCTCCTCTGCCAGGGGTCTGTTTGCGTTACCAGTGAAAATCTTGACATCCTTACCATGAGAAAACATATGCGAACTCCCTCTTTCTTTTGTGTTTTCGTATATGAATGGTTTATTGAATGACGCTTTTATTTCTTCTCATACATCCGTCTCCGGCGGGCTGCCCAGCCCTCCTTGACGGTCTGCGGCGCTCTGGCCAGTGCCAGTGCATCCGCTGGTACATCCTTGGTAATGGTGCTGCCGGCTGCCGTATAGGCTCCCTCTCCAACCGTTACCGGCGCCACCAGATTGGTGTTGCAGCCCAGGAACGCATCGTTTCCGATGGTGCAGCGGTATTTCCGGTGTCCGTCATAGTTGGTGGTAACGGTACCGCAGCCAAAGTTGACGTTCTCGCCCACGTCGCTGTCGCCCACATAAGTCAGGTGAGAGATCTTGGTTCCGCTGCCGATGACGGAGTTTTTCACCTCCACGAAATCGCCCACCTTCACATGGTCGCCCACCCGGGAATTGGGCCGCAGATAGGCAAAGGGCCCCACCGTGGTATGCGCGCCCACCACGCTCTCCGTCATCTGTGAGGCGTTGACCTCTGTATGGTCGCCCACGGTACAATCCCGGATCATGGTATTGGGGCCGATCCGGCAGTTCCTTCCGACGCAGGTCTCTCCCTGCAGGATGGTACCGGGCAGAACAAAGGTCCCCCCTCCGATGGTCACTCTGGGATCCACATAGACCGCGCCGGGATCCAGAAACCGCACACCCTTTTCCATGTGCCGCTTCACCAGAATATCCCGGCAGGCCAGCTCCGTTTCCGAAAGATCGTGGCGGTACACCGCCGTCCAGCCGGTCAGCTTCTCCGCACCGGCAGCAGCGCCGCCGGTCTCGCTGCCCCAGCTTTCCCGAAGCACGGCTGCCTCAGCGGTATAACCATAGCCGCTGCCGCCCGCCAGCTCCAGCGGGACCTGCGCACAGGGAAACACAGTCACCGGACCATCCTCCCGCAGAAAATCCAACAGCGCCGCCCTTTCTCCGGAGATGATGACATCATCTCCTTCGTCAAAGCATCCGGCCGCTTCCGCAGCATATTCCTGCGGACACAAAACAAAAAACCGCTTGGCGCCATCGGTCTTCATCTGCCGACCCATCCATCGCAGAACAGGGCAAAACAGAACAGTCTCCAGCATCAGCGGTCGTTCTTCCGGGGAAAAATAATCCTCAGCATCGAAACAAAAGATCGCTCTCGTCTGATCCATGGGAATCATCCTCCTTCCCCGCAGGTGCCTGACGCACCCCAAATTGCAAATACACTACTATTATAACAGAGTTCTTGTAAAAATCCAGTATGCACCTGTTACGAAAGCATAGAAATTTCCACCCTGTTTTTGGCAGTTTGGCCGGACTTTTTCTATTCTGTCCGTTTTTTCGTGATTTCTTTCCTCCACCGCGGCCTTTGTCTCCGCCTTTTCCGCGCGACCTCCCCTCTTTTGTGCTTCTTTTTGAAAAAAAAGCATCATTTTCATCATTTTATAGTTGAATTTGTGTTCGTAATGGATTACAATGAACTTCGCGCCTGGAAAGGGAGTGTTTTTTTGCTGAATATCGTCCTTGTGGAACCGGAGATCCCGCAGAACTGCGGCAACGTTGCCCGCACCTGTGCGGCGACCGGCAGCCGTCTGCATCTGGTGCGTCCTCTTGGCTTTGATATTTCCGACCGTGCCGTGAAGCGTGCCGGTCTGGACTACTGGCATCTGGTGGAGGTTTCCGACTATCGGGATCTGGACGACCTGTTTGCCCGCCATCCGGAAGCCCTTCCGGATCTGTGGCTCACCACCACCAAAGCGCCCCGCTCCTATCAGGAGGCTCGCTTTACCGCTGACAGCTGGCTCTTCTTCGGCAAGGAGACCGCCGGTTTGCCGCCGGCCTTCCGCGAGGCGCATGCCGACCGGTGTATCCGCCTCCCCATGATCTCGGAGGCCAGAAGTCTGAATCTGTCCAACACGGTCGCCGTCTGCGTTTACGAGGCGCTGCGCCAGACCGGCTTTGCCGGTCTGCAGGGCTTCGGCGAGATGGCACAGCCGTGACCGTCTGCATGGCTACATACGGCAGCGGAATACTCTGTCGTATCCACTCGTTTTGATTTGGAGGAATTGATCGATGAATTATAACAAGAAAACCGTTCTGGATGTTGACGTCAGGGGCAAGAGGGTCCTGCTGCGCTGCGACTTCAACGTTCCCATGGCCAAGGATGGCAGCTGCACCATCACCGACGACAAGCGCATCGCGGCCGCCCTGCCCACCATCCGCTATCTGCTGGAAAACGGCGCCGCCGTCATCGCCTGCTCCCATCTGGGCAAGCCCATCCCCTCTTTTGACAAGTTTGTGAAGAAGGGCATGGAGAAGGGCAAGGCTCCCGAAAAGCTCACCGAAGCCGCGTGGAAAAAGTCTCTGGCTGAGCTGAGCCTGAAGCCCGTGGCTGAGCGTCTGAGCCAGCTGCTGGGTCAGGACGTCATCATGGCCGCCG
>CAZQJD010000072.1:0-8886 GCA_964593575.1 uncultured Oscillibacter sp. | reverse complement strand
TTATGCTCTGTGGAACATAGAGCATAAGGCAGGTACCTGCCTTGAATTTCTTGAGGTTCGCGTCAGTCGGCCAGCTTCACGCCGGCCGCTTCCAGCCAGGCCTCGTCGATGATGCCCTCCCGCAGCTCCCTGCGGAGCAGCTGGGGGTCGCGCTCGGCAACGTCGCCGTAGCCGCCGGCGCCGGCGGTGACCATTTCCACCACGTCGCCGGTCTGCAGGACCACATTGCGGGGCTTGGGATCGTCCAGAATGCATTCGCCGTCACGGTACACACGGATGCTGGCGTTGCCGCCGCCCTGACCGCCTTCCAGACCCCAGGGCTTGATGATGCCGCGCTCGGTGGCGGCGCTGATGAGCATGGAGTCGCCGCTTTCCTCCAGGATGCGGATGGTGCGGACAATGCCCATGCCGCCGCGGTACTTGCCGGGGCCGCCGCTGTTTTCCGACAGGGCGTACTTTTCCACCAGCAGGGGATATTCCATCTCCAGCGCCTCCACAGGGAGGTTGGAGGTGTTGGTCATGTGGACATGGACCGCGTCCATGCCATCCTTGTTGTACCGGGCGCCGGAGCCGCCGCCGATGGTCTCCACGTACACATAGGGCTGGTTGGAGCGCTTGTCGGTGCCGGAGAAGAAGAAGTAGCTCATGGCGCCGTTGCCGGCCGCGGCAACGCGCTTGGGGTCCATCTTGGAGAAGGCGCCGAAGATCACGTCCGCAATGCGCTGAGCGGTGGTCTCACGGTCGGAGGTGGGAGCTGGCTCCTGTGCCCAGACGATGCTGCCGGGCTCGGCCACCACGCGGATGCTGTCGAAGAAGCCGGAGTTGGCAGGGATGGTGCTATCCAGAATGGAGAGCATGGAGTAATACACCGTGGCCTTCAGGGCGCAGGGCACGCAGTTGTAGGGGCCTCTGCCCTGAGGTGCGGAGCCGGTGAAGTCGAAGGTGATCTGGTCGCCCTCGATGATGATCTTGGTCTTGATGAGGATGTTGCGGGTTCCCGCGCCGTCGTCGTCCAGATAGTCCTCGAAGCAATACTCGCCGTCGGGCAGCTCGGCGATGGCAACACGTGCCTTGCGCTCGCCGTATTCCAGCCACTTCCGGCAGAAGGCCTCGTAGGTGTCCAGACCGATGCGGTCGATGAACTCCTTCAGCTTGTCGGCGCCGAACTGGTTGGTGATGATCTGGGCATTCAGGTCGCCGTGGCGCTCGTACTTCATCTGGAAGTTCAGCATGATGATGTCCATCACGTCCTGCACCAGCTGGCCGCGGCTGTAGAGCTTCACCAGCGGGATACGCAGACCCTCGTCATAGATGGTGGGGCCCTTGCGGCTCTTGTCGGCATGGTGGCCGGTGTTGACCATGAAGGCCACCAGCCTGCCCTGATGGAACACGGGCTTCAGCAGCACGATGTCCGGCAGGTGGGAGCCGCCGCCGGCATAGGGGTCGTTGGCGATGAACACGTCACCGTCGTGAATATCCTCGGTGCGGTACTTCTGGGTCAGCACCTCCACAGCGCCGGAAAGGGAGCTGAAGTGCAGGGGAATGTGCTGGGCCAGAGACAGGAGCTTGCCCTCGGGGCTGAACACCGCCACGGACAGATCCTTGCGCTCCTTGATGTTGGTGCTGTAGCCGGTCTTGGCGAGAATGACGCCCATCTGCTCGGCAATGGAGGTGATACCGTTGGAGATGATCTCCAGCTCGATGGAGTTGATCTCTTTCATGGCCATCCTTCTCACCCGTCCTTTCTTTCGATCATCATGTTGAGGTAACGGTCCACCGTGGCCTTCTGGCCTGAGAGGATGATGGTGGTGGAGTCCATCTGTTCAACGATGGCGGGGCCCTGAACCACGTTGCCGTTGTGCAGCAGGTCGCGGTCATAGAGGGTGTAGTCTTCAAACCTGCCGCCGCCCACATAGACATGACGGCTGCCGATGACGGCCGCGGAGCAGTCCTCGCCGGCGCAGGGGTCTTCGTTGATGGCGGGATAGACGATGTCGCCCAGCGCGGACAGGCCGAAGTTAACGATCTGGACGGCGTCCTTGGAGCTGAAGGAGTACAGGCGCTCATAGGCCGCGGTGAACTCGGCACGCAGGCTCTCGGCAGAGGAAACGGCCTCACGGCGGATGGGCACGCGGATCTCGTGGTTCTGGCCCTTATAGCGCATATCCAGGAAATACTCGCGGCTGCGCATGGCGGGGTCGATCTTCTCCTCGTCGAACCACATGTCGGCAGCAGCCTCCAGCGCGCCGAACTGCTGGGAGAGGATGGCTGCGCAGTCCTCGGAGAGATCCATGACGTAGGTCTGGACGAAGTCGCGGCGCATATTCTCGGTGAGCAGACCGTAGGCGGCCAGCAGGCCGGGGGTCTTGGGGATCAGGGTCTTCTGAATGGCCATCTCCTCCATCAGCTCCGCTGCGTGGAGGGGGCCGGCGCCGCCGAAGGCCACCAGACAGAACTCGCTGGGATCGTAGCCCTTGGCAACGGTGACGTTCTTGATCTCACGGCAGATGTTGGCGTTGCTGACGGCGATGATGCCGCGGGCAGTCTCCAGCAGCTCCATGTCCAGCTTCTCGGCCAGTTTGCCAACGGCCTCGCGGGAGTTCTCCGCCTTGATGGGGAGACGGCCTGCCAGCAGGGCTTCCTGATTCAGGTGGCCCAGCACCACGCGGGCGTCGGTGATGGCAGCTTCCTGACCGCCAAGGTTATAGCAGGCGGGGCCGGGATAGGAGCCGGCGCTGCGGGGGCCAACCTTCAGGATGCCGCCGCTGTCGATCCAGCCGATGCTGCCGCCGCCGGCGCCGATGGTGGAAATGTCGATGGAGGGGATACGGACGGGATAGCCGCTGATGGCCTTCTCGTCGGAGGCCTCCAGACGGCCGTCCACCACCAGACTGATGTCGGTGCTGGTGCCGCCGATATCCACGGTGATGATGTCCTTCTCGTCGATGAGGTCGCAGATGTACCGGGCGCCCACCACGCCGGCCGCCGGGCCGGACAGGGCGGTCTTCACGGGGAACTTCATGGACTCGTCGATGGACATCAGGCCGCCGTTGGAGTGGTTGATGTATGTACTGGTGATGCCGATGGACTCCAGCGTCTTCTTCAGGTTGTTCATGTACTTCTTGACCTCGGGGCCAACGAAGGAGTTCAGCACCGCGCCGCACAGCCGCTCAAACTCGCGGAACTGACGGGAGAGGTCGCTGGAAACGGTGAGGAACGCCTCAGGATACTTCTCCTGAATGACGGACTTGACGAATTCCTCGTTCTCAGGGTTCAGGTAGGAGTTGAGCAGCGTGACTACGACGGCCTCGGCGCCCTGCTCGCGGATGGCCTCCACGATCTTCTCCACTTCCTCACGGCTGATCTCCCGCACCGCCTCGCCCTTGCAGTCCAGACGCTCGTTGATCTCGTAACGCAGGTCGCGGGAGATGAGGGTAGGCGCCTTGTCCGCCTGCAGATCATACAGGTGGGGACGCTTCTGGCGGCCGATCTCCAGCAGGTCACGGAAACCGCCGGTGGTGATCAGCGCGGTCTTTGCGCCGCGGCCCTCCAGAATGGCGTTGGTGGCCACGGTGGTGCCGTGCATGAAGCGGCTGACATCCCCGCCGCTGAAGCCGTACTCCTCAGCGATGACGCGGACGCCTTCCACCACCGCCGCGGACTGGTCGTACAGGGATGAGGGCAGCTTATACACCATCAATGCGCCGGTGTTCTCATCAATGGCGCAGATATCGGTGTTGGTGCCGCCCACGTCAACGCCGATGCGAATGGTTCTTTTTTCCATAATTGCCTCCTTATCAAATATACAAGGCTTTTCAGGATAAGCACAGTATACATTTGACATATCATAAAGTCCAAGATATAATTGATTATATAATTATAAATCTAAATCTATATATGAGGTGCTTTTATGGATCTTCTGCAGCTGCAGTACTTTCTGAAGCTGGCCAGCATTCAGCATGTGTCCAAAACGGCGGAGCTGCTGCACATCTCCCAGCCGTCCCTCAGCGCCACCATCAAGAAACTGGAAGGGGAGCTTGGCGTACCGCTGTTCACCCGGAAGGGACGCAGCATCACGCTGTCCCCCTACGGCGAGGCGTACAGAGCCTTCGTGGAGGAGGCTTTTCTGGCGCTGGAAAACGGAAAACGCACCATCGACGCCATGCAGCAGACCGACGCGGGCACGCTGAATCTGGGAATGCTGAGCCCCTATGTGTGGACGGAGGTCTTTCAGGAGTTCGCACAGCTGCATCCGGACGTGCAGGTGAACCGATTCTCCGCAGAGGGCTTTCAGTTCATCGACCGGCTGCTGGAGGGAAAGATCGACCTGTATCTGGGCGGTCTCAACGGCATCGATAGGCTGTCTGCCGCCAAGATCCAGTACCACACGCTGTATGAAGATGACATGGTGGTGCTGGTGCCGGATTCCCACCCGCTGGCCAAGGAGGAATCCATCGACCTGCGCCAGTGCCGCGAGGAGGGGTTCATCAATCTGGAGGCCGGCACCAATCTCCAGCAGTTCGTCGACTCCCTGTTTGCCCAGGCAGGCGTGACACCCAGGGTCATCATGGTGTGCGACTATACCCTCCGCGACCACATGGTGGCCGACGGCCACGGCATCAGCGTCACCACCCGGCTGTCTGCCCGCAAAACAGACGCCAAGAATGTCACGCATATCCCGATCACATATCCTGCCGAAAAGCGAAAGCTGGGGCTCGTCTGGCGAAAGAATCAGGTGTTTTCTCCCGCCATGCGGCAGTTTTTCGACGCGGCGCAGGAGTTCTACAGCCGGTTCTGACCGGCAGGGGCATATTCCCGCCGGGATGGGCATAGGTTTGTCCCGGAAGGAGGGATGCCCGTGGCCTCCCGCAAGCACACCATACTGCTCCGGCAGCGGCTGCTGGCTCTGGCCGCAGCCGCTGTGACGCTCTGGACCGCTGCCATCACCGCCGGCAGCAAGACCCTGTCGGCAGCGGCTGCCTCGCTGCGGGAAGGGCTATCCTCGCCCATGACGCTGCTGCGGTGGGAGCTGGCTGACCTGTGGCCGGATGACGGACTTTCCCCCGCCGCGGTGATGGTGCTGGGGGAATCGCCCATCCTGCTCTCCGCACGGGCACAGGTGACGGCGCTCTGGTCACGGGAAAGCGGTGACGATATCCCCGCCGCCGACCCGCCTTCGGAAATCACCGATGTGACGGAGCCGGTCAGGGAGACGCCGGTGGTCTCGCCGCCTGCGCCCACGACCGCTCCGAAAAACGATCTGGATTTCACCGACAACGGCATCCCCGCCCGGACGCTGGTGCCCAGCGATCCCTCCGGCTATACCGTCTGCGGGCGGGTGTATATCAGCAACACCACGAATTATGCGCTGGATGCGGAAAAACTGACGGAGCCTTTTGATGCCAGACTTACCGACGAAGCTCCCCAGATCCTCATTGTCCACACCCACGGCAGCGAGGCGTATACTCCCGTGGATGACAGCGAGGTGATCTGGTCCGGCGACCACCGCACCACCGACAGCCGCTACAACGTGGTGGGTATCGGGGATGAGATGGCACGGGCGCTGGCGCAGGCAGGCATCTCCGTCATCCATGACCGGAATATGTACGACTATCCCCAGTATTCCGGCGCGTACGACCGCTCATTGGCGGCCATCAACCAGTATCTGAAGGATTATCCCTCCATCCGGTTCGTGCTGGATGTCCACCGGGACGCCATTGAGGACACAGATGGAAATGAATATAAGGTGGTATCCGTCATCGAGGGACAGGGAACGGCCGCCCAGCTGACGCTGGTGATGGGCAGCAGCGCCGGAGGGCTGGCGCACCCCAACTGGATGGAAAACCTGAAGCTGGGCACGGCTCTGCAGGAAAGCCTGCTGGCCCAGTATCCCACCCTGATGCGCCCCATGCTGCTGCGCAGCTCCCGGTACAATCAGCACACCACCACCGGGTCTCTGCTGGTGGAGGTGGGCGCGGCGGGCAATTCCCCGGACGAAGCCATGCTGGCTGCCCGGCTCTTTGCCAAAAACATGGCGGAGGTCCTGCTGAACACTCCATGAAAAAGGCCCGTATGCACCGTGGACTGGATGCATACGGGTCTTGACTTTATCAACAGCAGAGGTCGGCTTTCTGCCGAATCTCACAGGCGGAGAAATAGGCTTCCTCCAGAGGGATCCATTCCCGGCGGAACCGCTCCGCCTTCTCCGGGCCGCTGCGGTGCAGGATGCGCTTCATCTGTTCCTCCGGCTCCACCTGAGAGAAAACGACGATATCCGCATAGCGGCCCAGCGCCGGGTGGGTGCTGTAGGAGCCCTCCACAACGCGGAAGGGCCGCGTCCCCACGGTGCGCTCACCGCCAAAATCCATCACAGAACAGTCAAACCGACGGTAAGTGAAGCCCGACCGCTGCCGCAGCTGCGGCAGCACTTCCTCAAGAAAACGCTCGTAGTGGACATTGCCGCCGGGCTGAGCAAATCGCTCCGGCGTCCGCAGGGAAATTGGCAGGAAAAAATCGTCCATGTGGATCACATCGGCAGGAAGCAGGATCTTCAGCATCTCCGCCAGTGTGGTTTTGCCGGAGGCGGCAGGCCCGTCCAGCGCGATGATGCAGGGTCGGGCGTCACAGGCAGACGTCCGCTCCAGAACGGGGATGAGCCGGGGCACGCAGGCAGACGCCAGCTCCGGTTCCCAGCCGGCAGCCGTCAGACGGCGAAGGATGGTGTTTTCCATGGCATGATACTCCTTCCGTCAGTCGGCAATGTATTCCCGGACGCGGTACACCGCGCCGATCTCCTCTTCACAGATGCGGCGGCAGTTTTCGATCTCTTCCGGAGAGATGGTATCCACCACCGTCATCATCACCTCCGGCACATACTTCCGCACCTCTTTGGCAAAAGCCTTCATGGCCTCATAGGAGCCGGGATGCACGGGATGGCACAGGGCGTCGTATTTCTCCGCCGTGTCGGTGTTCAGGGAAATGCTCAGCTTGTCAAACCGTCCGGCGAACTCCGGGCAGATGTCCCGGCCATGGATCAGGCAGCCGGTGCCGTTGGTGTCCATGCGGGTGAAGATCTTCCTGCCCTTCTCCTTCAGCCGGTCGATGACCCAGCAGATATCCTCCAGCCGGTACACCGGCTCGCCGAAGCCGCAGAACACCAGCTGCTGGTATGCGGAAAGGTCGCGGCTCTCGATGGAGGCCAGAATTTCCTCATGGGTGGGTTCTCGCTCCAGCCAGAGATTGTCGGTATAGATGCTGCCGCCGGAGCTTTTGTTCTTCCGCAAACAGAATTCGCAGGCAAGATCGCAGCGGTTGGTGGTATTCACATACAGGCTGCCGCCGTATTCATAGGTGATGGTCATGGCTTTTTCCACGTTCAGTCCTCCAGTCCAAAGAGCCGTTTACCGTTCTGCAGGGTGATCTCCTCCATCTCAGCGGGAGAAACGCCCTTCCACTCCGCCAGCTTTTCCACAACATAGCTGAGCTTGGTGGAATCGTTCCGCTTGCCCCGGAAAGGCTCCGGCGTCAGATAGGGGGCGTCCGTCTCGATGACGATGCGGTCCAGCGGCGTCACCGCCGCCACTTCCGGGCTGCGGCGGGCATTTTTATAGGTGATGGGGCCGTCAAAGCCCAGATACCAGCCCATTTTGATGAGCTCCTCCGCCATTTCCGGTGAGCCGGAGAAGCAGTGGAACACGCCCCGGACATTGGGGAACTCCTTCACCACCGCCAGCGTATCTCCATGTGCCTCACGGTCATGGACGATGACGGGCAGATCCAGCTCCTCCGCCAGTGCCAGCTGACGGCGGAAAATGTCCTGCTGGAACTCCTTCGGCGCATTGTCCTTCCAGTAATAGTCCAGACCGATCTCGCCGATGGCCACCACCTTTTTGTGTGCAGCCAGTGCACGGAGGGCGGCAATGTCCTCTTCGGTGCAGTCGTCACAGTCGCCGGGGTGGATGCCCACGGCGGCATAGACATGGGGATGCTTTTCTGCCAGCGCAACAGCCCGCCGGGAGCTTTCCACATCACAGCCGGGATTCACCACCAGCGACACACCGGCGGCAGGCAGGGAGGCGAGGACTTCGTCACGGTCAGCGTTGAAGCTGCCGGAATCGTAATGGGCATGGGTATCGAAAATCATAGTGACCTCCGGGATTCTTGTTCGATTCGTTTATTATAGGTGGTTTGCAGCAGGATTGCAAGGCAGGCAGCCGTTGAAAAATGCGGAAGGATGTGCTATTGTGAACCAATAGTACGACAGATTCCGAAAGGAGATCAACATATGCAGGTTCGACTGATGCACAAAGAAGATTATGAGGCTGTATATCAGCTGTGGCTGTCCTGCCCCGGCGTGGCACTGAACACCACCGACGATTCCCCGGAGGGGATCGGTAAGTTTCTGGACCGGAACCCCACCTCCTGCTTTGTGGCAGAGGAGGGTGACAGGGTCGTGGGCGTCATTCTGGGCGGTCACGACGGACGACGTGGATACATTCACCACGCCGCCGTGGCGGTGGATGCCCGCAGACAGGGCGTTGCCGCCGCGCTGACCGAAGCTGTTCTGGCCGCACTGAAGGAAGAGGGCATCGTCAAGGTGACGCTGGTGGCCTTCAGCAAAAACGAGGGCGGCAACGCCTTCTGGGGAGAACAGGGCTTTACCCTTCGGGATGATCTGGTCTATTGGGACAAAGTCCTCATCCCGGTGGTTCGCATCAATACCTGACACATATGAAAACTGCCGCCGGAGCATTTGCTCCGGCGGCAGTCTTTGTTATGGGAAAAATCAGCACATCTTGGCGCCGGCAGGGATCTTATCGTCCAGCATGATGAGGTTCAGCTTTTCCTCACCCTTCTCGGTGTGGACGGCGGAGATCAGCATGCCGC
>CAZQJD010000071.1:0-8998 GCA_964593575.1 uncultured Oscillibacter sp. | reverse complement strand
GGATGGTGTCGGCGAAGATGAACACATCCTGCTGGATGATGCCGATGTTCCGGTGCAGACTCTGCTGGGTCACGTCCCGCACGTCATGGCCGTCGATGGTAATGGCGCCGGAGGAGACGTCGTAGAACCGGGGGAGAAGTTGACATAATGTTGTCTTGCCGCCGCCGGAGGGACCAACCACCGCCAGACTTTTGCCTTGGGGCAGGGTGAGGCTCACATTCTCCAGCACGGGGATGTCCTCACTGTAGGCGAAGGACACATTTTTGTATTCGATGTGGCCCTGAATATCCCGAAGCTCCACGGCGTCCGGCTTGTCCTGAATCTCCGGTTGGGTGTTCATGATGTTCCGGAAGCGCTTGAAGCCGGTCATGCCGTCGGTGAAGATCTCGATGAAATCCGCCAGATTAATGATGGGCTTGGTGAAGGTGGAGACATAGAGGGAGAAGGTAATAAGGTCGACATAATCCATTTTTCCGCGCAGGATAAAGAAGCCGCCCGCGGCAATGGTGATGACCTGAAGGATGCCCATGGTGAAGTCGATACCGGAGTGGTAGATGCCCATGGTTTTGTACCAGTCGGCCTTGGAGCTCTTGTAGGCGTCGTTGGCGGCCCGGAACTTCTGTCCCTCGGCTTCCTCGTTTGCGAAGGCCTTGGCGGTGCGGATGCCGGAGATGCCGGACTCGATGGTGGCGTTTATGTCCGCCAGCTTTTCCTTGACCTTGTCGTTTGATTCGTCCATGCGCTTGTTCCAGTGGATGGTGAAGAGCACGAACGCGGGGATGACCAGAAGCAAGATCAGCGCCAGGGGCAGGCAGATGGTGGCGAGGATGGCGAAGCCGCCCAGGATGGTGATGGCGCTCATCATGGCGATCTCCGGACCGTGGTGGCTCAGCTCCGTGATGGAAAAGAGGTCGTTTGTGATCCGGCTCATAAGGACGCCGGTGCGGTTTTTGTCAAAGAAGGAGAAGGATAGGCCCTGGATGTGGGTGAGGATATCCGTGCGCATATCCGCCTCGATGCGCACGCCCATGAGGTGGCCCAGATATGTAATGATGAATTTGCAGACGGCCTTGATCACATAGGCAGCCGCCAGAATGGCCATCACAACGAAAAAGGCCCGGAACATATTCTGAGGAAGCATGGTATTCAGGGCGTAGCGGGTGGTGTAGGGGAAGGCCAGATCCGCGATGCAGGAGATCAGGGCACAGAACATGTCCAGAATGAAAAGGCGGATATGGGGCTTATAGTAGGCGGCGAAGACCTTCAAGGGATGCTTTGTGAAGTCCTTCATGGTGTCGCTCCTTTCGGGAGAATAGAGAAACGGGCCGGTCATGGAAACCGGCCCGTTTGAAATCGGTGGCTTATCAAATGGCCGCAATAAGGATCTTGCCGTCGGCGGCGGCAACGGAAATGCTCCGTACCTGGCCTTTGTGCTTGTCGATGATCTCGGCGGCAATGGCGTCCTCGATGTCCTTCTGGATCTGGCGGCGAAGGTTCCGGGCGCCGTAGGCGATGGAGAAGCTCTTCTCCACCAGATAGTCGATGACGGAGCCATCCCAGGTGAAGTCGATGTTCCGCTCGGTCATCACGTCCTTCAGCTGGCGCAGCATCAGATCGGCGATGCCCCGGAAGGTGTCCTCGGAGAGGGGGGCAAAATAGACGATCTCGTCCACGCGGTTGATAAACTCCGGACGCAGGAACTCCTGGAGAGCCTTCATAGCCTTTTCCTTGCCCATGTCCCCCAGGGACTGGCCGAAGCCCAGAGAGCCTACCCGCTTGTCGGAGCCGGCGTTGGTGGTCATGATGATGATGGTGTTTTCGAAGTTCACGGTGCGGCCCTGGGCATCGGTGATGCGGCCGTCGTCCAGGATCTGAAGGAGGATGTTCATCACATCGGGATGGGCCTTTTCGATCTCGTCAAACAGCACCACGGAGTAGGGCTTGCGGCGGATCTTCTCCGTCAGCTGACCGGCCTCGTCATAGCCCACATAACCCGGCGGAGAGCCCACGATCCGGGACACGGAGTGCTTCTCCATGAATTCGGACATATCCAGACGGATCAGGGCGTCCGGGGTGTTGAACATATCCACCGCCAGCTGCTTCACCAGCTCCGTCTTGCCCACACCGGTGGAGCCCACGAAGATGAAGCTCACCGGCTTGCGCTTGGGGCTGATGCCCACGCGGTTGCGGCGCACGGCGGAGGCTACGGCGGCGATGGCGGCGTCCTGACCGATTATGTGCTCTTTCAGACGGTTTTCCAGCAGGCTCAGCCGCTGGAACTCCTGCTCCCGGATGCGGGCGGCAGGGATCTTGGTCCACAGCTCGATGACATGGGCCAGATTCTCCATGCCCAGAGTGGGATCACCGGCGGCGCACAGCTCCTGCAGTTCATGGTTGAGCTGCAGATCCTTGCTGCGCAGCCATGCCAGCCGCTCATAGTCCGGCTCTGCACCGTTCTGGGCAGCGCCCTCCTCCAGCATGGCACGCTCCCGCTCATAGTCGTCCAGCTCCCGCTGGACTGCCATGCGCCGGGAAATGTTGGGATCCTTCAGATTCAGATCGGAGCAGGCCTCGTCGATGAGGTCGATGGCCTTATCCGGCAGGAAACGGTCTGTGATATATCGCTCGCTGAGCAGCACCGCCTGACGGAGCATCCCCTCCGGGATCTTCACGCCATGGAACTGCTCGTAGCGGGGTGCAAGACCCTTCAGGATGGCGATGGAATCCTCCAGAGAGGGCTCATTCACCGTCACCGGCTGGAAGCGGCGCTCCAGCGCGGTATCCTTTTCAATGGACTTGCGGTACTCAGTGAAGGTGGTAGCGCCGATGACCTGCACCTCGCCGCGGGACAGGGCGGGCTTGAGGATGTTGGCGGCATTCATGCTGCCCTCGGCGTCGCCGGCGCCCACGATGGAGTGGACCTCGTCGATCATCAGGATGATGTTGCCCAGCTTCTTTACTTCGTCAATAAGCCCCTTCATACGGGACTCGAACTGGCCGCGGAACTGGGTGCCGGCCACCAGCGCCGTCAGATCCAGCAGATACAGCTCCTTCTCCCGCAGCTTGAAGGGCACCTCACCGGCGGCGATGCGCTGAGCCAGCCCCTCCGCGATGGCGGTCTTGCCGACGCCCGGCTCACCGATGAGGCAGGGGTTGTTCTTCTGTCTGCGGTTGAGGATCTGGATGACGCGCTCGATCTCCTGCTCACGGCCCACCACGGGATCCAGCTTGCCTTCCCGGGCAGCGCCGGTGAGATGGCGGCAGTAGCCTTCCAGATACTTGTTTTTCGCTTTCTTCTCGCCCTTCCGGCCGCGTTCGCCGCCCTCCGGGGGACGTCCCTCCTCCGCGGGAGGCTGCTCCCGGCGCTCACCGCCGCCAAATAAGCGGTTCAGAAACGGGAATGTGGCGGTGTTGCTCTCGTCCTCATCCTCCGCTTCCTCAGGGAGCTCGTCGGGATCTTCCACGCCGTGGATGATCTGCAGCATTTCGCTGTTGAGATTGTCCAGATCCTCATCGGTGATGCCCATGCGCTTCATGGTCTCATCCACCTGGGGCAGGCCCAGGGACTTGGCACATCTCAGGCACAGGCCCTCGTTGATGGTCTTGTCACCCTCCATACGGGACAGGAACACCACGGCAATATTTTTTTTGCATCTTGCGCAAAATGTAGGCTGCATTGATATACCTCCAGATTGATCGACACAGGCGAACGATGTCTTCGCCCGCGTTTGCTCCCCATAAGTCAACAGATCCGGGTTCTGTTGCCTTACAGGAGCGCCAGCACACTCAACGGTGTGTTATTGACAAAGAACTGCAGCAGCACCGTCCCCTTGGACAGTCCCGTCACATCCACCGCGCACTGCCGTGCGATCCAGACCAGCAGGAACAGCAGCAGCGCACACTCGACAAACGCCACTGCGCCGCCGCCCAGAGAGTTCAGCGTCCGCAGTCCCGGCAGCATCAGCACCAGATCCAAGGCCGCCAGCACGATCCGCAGCAGGATGTTCAGCACCACGAAGGCCAGCAGGAAGACAACGGCGTGTACGACGGTCTCCACAACCACCTGCACCAGTGCCTCCACCACGGAAATACCGGTCTCGCGGATCTTCTCCACGGCAGACTCCGCCAGTCCGGCAGTCAGTGCCGGGTCGATACCCAATTCACCAAGAAGGTCGTTTATCTGCCCTGTTGGCTCCGCCTGCTCACCGGAGCTGCTGCCCAGCGCCGGCAGGGAAATATCGCTCAGATCAAAGCTGCCCAAATCGATGCCGCTGAGATCGATCTTGCTGAGATCGATGCTTCCCAGATCGATGCCGCCGATCTGAATACCGCTGAGGTCAATATTCTCCAGCCGGACATTGCCCAGATCGGCGCCGTCCGTACCGGCGCTCTCCTCCGCCAGCTCAGCCAGCTTGCTCTCCACAGTCTCCACGATCATGGGCTGTACCGCTGCGCTGATGAAGGGCGTCACCAGATTGGACACCAGCAGAGCGCCCAGCAGAGACACCAGCAGGATCACCAATCCCGCGACACTTTTCAAAAGTCCCTTCCGGGCGCCCCAAATGGTAAACAGGATCCATACCGCCGCGATGGCGATGTCTATTATAACAGCTTGCGCCAATTCTTCCTACCTCCAGACAGTAAATCTTTTGTGAACGATTTCACTGTTTCCTGCAAATGTATTCTATGTTATTCCAGTGCCGGGAAATGCTCTCAGGGCAAGAACCGTGTTCCCCGCTCCGACTCCAGCACCAGCGCCGAGCCGTCCTCGCACATAAGAACATCCTTGGCCCGCTCCGTGCCCTCCATACGGGCGTATTCCACCAGATCCGGCGTATAGATCACCACGCGGCCGGCGTAAAGCACGGCGATGTAGCGCCCCGCCGCGCTGACGGCAATGACTTCCTCATTGACATCCAGCGATGCCCGTTCTTTTCCGTCCATATCCACGGTTACGATGCGTCCGATGCTGCCGGCGTAATACCGGTTCAGCCGCAGCACGGTGTAGCTTTCACCCACAGACCAGTCCCGCAGATAGGCGCCGCCGTAATCGTAGGTGCCGTAGGTCTCGCCCTGGGGATCGCCGTAGGCCAGCACGGTGTCGCACACCGCCGCCATGCGGCCCCCCAGTTCCTCCAGCGCCAGCACCACGCCGTCCGCTACGCTCCAGCCGGTCTGTGGCTCCGTCTTGGTCAGGTCATAAACCACCATTCTGCTGACGAAGGCACCTGCCTCCTGCCCCAGCGTCACAGCGGTGAGCGTTTTGCCGTCCTCCGCCACACGGGCATCGGTAACAAAGCGTTCCACGGAGTTAAATTCAAAGATCAGGGTCTGATTGGGATCGTAGACGGAAACACAGCCCTTGCAGCCGTTCTTCTCCGCCGTCACCGCCAGATACCCGGCCTTGTTGACGGATGCCGCGATCAGCGGCAGATCTGCCGGCTGCTGCAGATGCAGCAGTTCCTCACCGTCTGCATTCACCAGCCACAGCTCCGTACCGCCCACATCATAGGCCACCGCCATGGTTCCCACGGCCACCAGCGCGGGAGAGCGCATGTTGATGGGCTTGGACAGCGCCGCCGTGCCGTCACCGGCCAGAATGCGCAGCTCTGTGCCGGACAGCACCGCCATGCCGTCGCCCAGCAGAGCGAACCGGTTGTTCACCGCAGCATCATAGGCATAGCTGTCCGCCTGCTCCGTGGTACCGTAAGCAAACCAGCGGCGCAGGAAATCGAAGCCGGTGCCGTCCTGATAGGCAGCCAGCATCACCACCGCCAGCACCAGCAGCAGCACAGCGCCGTTGGCCGCCGCCCTCAGCAGCTTGACGCCTTTGCCCTCCGAGGGCTCCTCCGGCTTTTTCACCGCGCTGTCGTCGGAAACTTTTTTTACATTGTAGTCCTTGCTCTTATCAGCCATTGAGTCTCTCATCCTCATACCAAAGTCGCGTCAGGTACAAGCCGCCCGGCGGAACAGTGGGACCCGCCGCACTGCGGTCGCCGCTCTCCAGGATGCCGGGGATGTCCTCCGGAGTGAATTTTCCCTCCGCCGCGTACAGCACCGTTCCGGTGATGGCCCGCACCATGTTGTACAGGAAGCCGTTGGCGCAGACCTTCAGCTCCAGCAGCTCACCGCTGCGGGTCACGTCACAGTAGTAGATGGTGCGCACCGTGGAGCGGGTCTCAGTTCCCACGGACCGCACCGCCGCAAAGTCGTGAGTGCCCACGAACTGCTGCGCCGCACTGCCGAGATATTCCTCGTCCAGATGCTTGGGGTAAAAATACGCTCGGTTTACATAAAACGGATTCTTCACCTTGGAGTTGTAGATCCGGTATGTATATTCTTTTTTGATGCAGGAGCCGATGGCGTTGAAATCCTCCGCCACCTCAAAGGCGCTTTCCACGGCGATGTCCACCGGCGTGTGGGTATTGATGGCGAAGGGCAGCCGATCCAGCGGGATGCGGGATTCCGTGCGGAAATTGGCCACATACCGCTCGGCGTGGACGCCGGCATCGGTACGACCGCAGCCGGTGAGATGCACCGGTGCGCCGGTGATTTTCTCGATGGCCTTCTGCAGCGTCTCGCAGACCGTCACCGCATTTTTCTGTACCTGCCAGCCGTGGTAGGCGGTGCCGTTGTACATCAGCCTCAGTGCAATATTGCGCATGGAAAAATCCCCTTCCTTTTCGGGTATCGCGCTGCTTACAGCCCCAGCCGTCCCAGCACGATGGTCGCTGCCGTCAGCAGCACACCGGCAGTCAGCGCCGCGGCGTCGTTCTTCCCGTACCGCAGCACCCGCAGCTTGGTGCGGCCCTCGCCGCCGTGGTAGCAGCGGCACTCCATGGCCACCGCCAGCTCATCGGCACGGCGGAAGGCGCTGACGAACAGGGGCACCAGAATGGGCAGCATGGCTCTGGCCCGCTCCACCAGATTCCCGCTTTCAAAATCGGCGCCTCTGGCACGCTGGGCGGACATGATCTTGTCTGTCTCCTCAATGAGGGTGGGGATGAACCGCAGTGCAATGGACATGACCATGGCCAGCTCATGCACCGGCACACGGAGCTTTTTCAGAGGCTCCAGCAGCCGCTCCAGTCCGTCGGTGAGACTGATGGGGCTGGTGGTATAGGTCAGCAGGAAGGTACCCATGATCAGCAGCATGATCCGCAGCACCATCCGCACCGCGTTGGCAAGACCCTGCGCAGTGATCTGCAGGAAGCCCAGCTTCACCAGCGGATCGCCGGGGGTCATAAACATGTTGAGCAGGCCGGTAAACACCACGATGAACAGCACCGGCTTCAGGCCCCGCAGCAGCTGCTTCCACCCGACACGGGACACCCGGACGCAGAGGATCAGCGCCAGCGCTGTCAGGCCGTAGCTGAACACGCCCTTGGCACAGAACAGCGCCACGATATACATGACCACCAGCAGCAGCTTCGTCCGGGGATCCAGACGGTGCGCCGGGGTATCGCCGGGGAAATACTGGCCCAGGGTGATATCCTTCAGCATACGCCACCACCCTTTCTCAGCGCCAGCAGCTGACGGTGAAGCGCCTCCACCGTATACACCGCCGGATCAATGTCCACGCCCCGCCGGTGCAGCTCCATGGCCACACGGGTGATCTGAGGCACCTCCAGACCGGCAGCCAGCAGCTCGTCGCCGCGGGCAAAGACCTCCGCGGGCGTACCGTCCATCAGGATGCCGGCGGATCTCAGCACGATGATCCGCTGCACATTCTGCGCGATCTCGTCCATGCTGTGACTGACGAGGATCACCGTGCCGCCGTGGTTCGCATGGTAATCCCGGATATTGGCCATCAGGTTTTCCCGTCCCGCCGGGTCCAGTCCGGCGGTAGGCTCGTCCAGCACCAGCACCTCCGGCTCCATGGCAAGGACGCCGGCCAGCGCCACACGGCGCTTCTGGCCGCCGGACAGCTCAAAGGGCGACTTCTCCAGCACAGACGTAGGCAGTCCCACAAGCTTGGCCGCCCAGCGGACACAGCGGTCCAGCTCCTCGCCGCTTCGGCCCATGTTCTTCGGGCCGAAGGCGATATCCTTATAGACCGTCTCCTCAAACAGCTGATACTCCGGATACTGGAACACCAGCCCCACCCGGAACCGCACATCCCGGATCTTCCTGGGCGCCGCCCAGATATCCGTCCCATCCAGCAGCACACGGCCGGAGGTGGGGCGCAGCAATCCGTTGAAATGCTGGATCAGAGTGGACTTTCCCGAGCCGGTATGCCCGATGATGCCCAGAAATTCCCCTTTATTCACAGCGAAGGAAATATCCTTCACCGCACTTCTCTCAAAAGGTGTTCCGACACTGTAGGTATGTGTCAGATCTTCGATCTTCAGAATCGGTTGCAATGCTCTGTCTCCTTGATCCGTTCTGCAGTCCGCCGGACGCAGATGCGTTTACTTCTTCCACGCGGCAGCGATGGCTTCGGCGCAGGCCTCCACGCTCATGGCGCTCAGCGGCACCGTCCAGCCGTCGTGGCGCAGCTCATACAGGAGGGATACCGTGTCCGGCACGGTGAGGCCGATGGAACGCAGGCGATCCACCTCCGCAAATACCTCCACAGGCGTTCCCTCCATGGCCACCAGTCCGCCGTCCATGACGATGACCCGGTCAGCCTCCATAGCCTCGTCCATATGATGGGTGATGAGCACCACGGTGATGCCCTTTTCCCGGTTCAGCCGGTGGATGGTGCTGAGCACCTCACGCCGTCCCACAGGGTCCAGCATGGCGGTAGCCTCATCCAGCACGATGCACTCCGGCTCCATGGCGATGACGCCGGCGATGGCAATGCGCTGCTTCTGTCCGCCGGAGAGCAGATGCGGCGCGTGCTGCACAAACTCGCTCATGCCCACGCATTCCAGCGCGTCGTCCACCCGGCGGCGGATCTCCTCCGAGGGAACGCCCAGATTCTCCGGTGCGAAGGCCACATCCTCCTCCACCACGTTGGCGACGATCTGGTTATCGGGGTTCTGGAACACCATGC
>CAZQJD010000070.1:0-9005 GCA_964593575.1 uncultured Oscillibacter sp. | reverse complement strand
TTCAGATAGTGACAGCCGTATAGCTTGGAATTGGTCAAATTTCTTTTTCGTCAGGGATTTCTGCCTTTGGCTTGGAGTCGATCTTTGAAACGATAATACCAGTGCAGGTAATAACCACAACGCAAAGATACATTCCAATGCCTAAAACACATGCGCTTCCGTAGTCCATTCCGTTAAAGAAATCTCCGCAAATGTCAGAAAAGAACATTCCTATTATTGCGATCAGACATCCTGACGCAAAGTATGTACCTATCTTTTTCATACACTATCACATCCCTATCGTCAAATATCATTTGTCGTTTAAAAATGTGCAATTTTAGGTGATTATTCGCCAACTGGAACCACTGGCGCTTCGGCAGGCTTACGCTGCAGTTTTCCGTCTTGCACACCAATAGAATCCGTATACTGCTTTGTGCGACCGAGATTAGCTATCCTTGCTCTTGTCGTTCTCGCTCTTATCAATTTCATCCAGATGCTTCAAGAGCACAAATTCAATATAGTTCGTCATGGAGCGGTGTTCAGCGGTTGCTAATGCTCCAATTCGTTCAAAAACCTCGTCATCCAGACGCAAAGTAAATACACGTTTATTTGTCGCCATGCTGCCACCCCTTGCAGATTTATGGCTTTATTGTATTTCATATTTCTTCGCAAATATGCAATCTCTTGCAACTAAGTGACATCACTTTATAATTTTTGTTGAAAGAGGTGATGCACAGTGAAAGAGAAAACCTGTTGTTTTACGGGGCATCGAATCGTACCGGAAAAAGATGTTGACCGGATTCTTGACCGGGTGAATACGCTTGTCCGTGCCTTAGTGAAAAAACGTGTCCGTTATTTTAGTGTCGGTGGCGCAATCGGGTTTGATGCACTGGTAGCGCGGTATTTATTTTATCTTCGGGACATACGGCGCCTGAATATCAAGGTTATTTTGGTATGTCCGTTTGATGGCTTTACAATTCGCTGGCATCAAGATCAGCAAGACCGTTTTGAAGAAATGCTGTCGCATTATGACAAGGTGATTTACAAAGAGAAAACAGGCAGCCGCGAAGCGTACCTGTCCCGGAATCGTCATCTTGTAGACAATTCAGCGTATTGTATTGCTTACTGCACCCGCAACTACGGCGGCACCGCCTATACAGTTCGCTACGCCATGAAAAACGGAGTAACCGTCTTGAATACCGCTGATTATGATGTGGATATTTTTTGACTATTTCTGCATGGAGCGCTATATTAACCTTGGAAATCAATCTTTTGGAGGATTGTGATATGAAAAAAGAAAACCGTTCCCGTTCTGGTTGTTCTGGCCTTGGTGATTGTCGGCGTCGGCGGTTACTTCTTGGGCCAGCGGTCTAACGAGCCCATAACGGAAAATCCCCCGGCGCAGAGCAGCACTCCGGCAGAGCCGACACCCGAAGCAACACCGGCGGCAACCCTTGCCGAAACGACTACCCCGGAGGAATCCTCCAATGACCTACTTAATAAAACGGAGGATACTACCTCTGAAGGAAAATACGGATGAAAAACCCGCGGGCTTGGATATTGCTTTGCTCTTTTCTTGAATACAGCTCCAAAAGCAGCGGGACAGGCAAAACGCCTGTCCCGCTGCTTTTGAAAAGGAGAGGAAAGAAGGAAAATGAAAAGAACATTGATCCTGTAGAGGAGGGTGTCAGAAACGGAGCCTGCACAAGTACCTGCGGCAAAGGCGCTTTATGCCCTCCTGCAGGAGGATCACGACGGCGGCAACGGCTCCGGATAAGAACAGATAACTCCAGTGTATCATACTGTGCGGCCCCCCTTTCCGACAAGGTTAGTTATGGCTAACTTATGGCTTTATTATAAAGAGCATGCAGCGGTTTGTCAAGTTGCATAAGCAACAAGCTGCGATTTTGCAGGATTTTTTTGAACAGCAGGTGTTTAACAGGTTTTCGTATGACATGGGAAAAGGACTTGCCGCAGAACGTTCATTCTGCGGCAAGCCCTTGAAGTCGAAGGGTGTTACTTCGCGAAATATCGGTACAAAATCGCTGCGAATGCGCCGCGGATGGCGGCAGCGGCCGGCCTCAACGTGCCGTCCTCATAGCCGCCTGCGATACCCGCACTGGCAGCCCGCGCCAAATGGTCGGGGACTGCAGCCGCAAAGGGGAGAGGGTCAGTGCAGCTGATAACCGTTGGAGATCAGCGCCTGCTCGATGTCGTCCACATGCTGGGCGTTGCGGGTCTCCAGAACCATGGAGAGCAGGCAGAAGTGGACGTTTGCCTCCTTGCCCTCACGGGAGTGGTTGACACTGATGACATTGGCGCCGGTACGGGAGACGATCTGCAGCAGCTGCACCAGGCTGCCGGGCTTGTCGGATATCTTGGTGGTGAATTCCACAATGCGGCCGGACTTGCTGAGACCCTTGGTGATGACGCGGGACAGGGTGGTGACATCCACATTGCCGCCGGAGACCACGCACACGGTCTTGCGGTCCACCACGTTGACCTTGCCGAACATGACGGCTGCCACGGTTGTGGCGCCGGCACCCTCTGCAACGGTCTTCTGGTCCTCCATCAGAGCCAGAATGGCGGTGGCGATCTCGTCATCCTTGACGGTGACGATCTCATCCACATACTTCTGGCACAGCTCGAAGGTCAGGTCGCCGGGACGCTTCACAGCAATGCCGTCGGCAATGGTGGAGACGGATGGCAGCTCCAGAATACCGCCGTTCTGGCGGGAGGAATACATGGAGGCCGCACCCGCGGCCTGCACGCCGATGACCTTGCAGGAGGGCCGCAGCGACTTGATGGCAAAGGCGATGCCGCTGATGAGCCCGCCGCCGCCGATGGGAACCACCACCTGCTCTACTGCGGGCAGCTGCTCCAGAATTTCCAGACCGATGGTGCCCTGACCGGCGATCACATAGGGATCGTTGAAGGGATGGGCGAAGGTGTAGCCCTTCTCTTCGGCCAGACGGGCGGCTTCTCTGGCGGCGTCGTCATACACGCCGGGGACCAGCACCACTTCCGCACCGTAGTTCTTAGTGGCCTCCACCTTGCTGAGAGGTGCGCCTGCAGGCATGCAGATGACAGATTTGATGCCCAGCGTGGTGGCAGACAGGGCGATGCCCTGGGCATGGTTGCCGGCGGAGCAGGCAATGACGCCCCGCTCACGCTCCTCCTGAGACAGGGAACGGATCTTGTTGTAGGCGCCGCGGAGCTTGAAGGCGCCGGTCTTCTGCAGGTTCTCTGCTTTGATGTAAACATTCTTGCCCAGATTCTTTGCCTCGTTCAACGGAGTGACGCGGGCCACGCCGTTCAGAGCCTCTCTGGCCTCCTGGATCATTTCCAAGGTCAGCATATGGATTCCTCCCAATGATTTTCCGCTCGCTATCCGGAGCGGAAAGAGTGCTGTGTTTTATACAAGGACATATAAACGTTTTCTTGTCTTTGATGCGAGCATTATACAGGAATCTGTCAGGGCGTGCAAGATGTTTTTGTGATTTTTTTGGCAAAATATCAGCCTGGACGCGGTGCTGACTTTATGGGCGGACAGATTCAATGAGCCGGCGGAGATCCGCTTCGCCCCAGACCACAGGGACGGGATAGAGGGGGTTGGCTTCCTTCTTTGCCCACGTTACCATCTGGTCAATGTCTTTTGCCTGTATCATGTCGAAGGAATCCGGCAGACCCATTTTCCGGTTGGTATCCTCGATCCAACGCAGGAAGGCGTCTGCCTTCTCCGCGTCGTTGGTGCCGGGGATGCCGCAGACGTCAGCCAGCTCAGCCAGCCGCCGGTGGGCGGCAGCGCCGTATGCACGCATCACATGGGGCAGCAGTACCGCCATGGCAAGACCGTGGGACACGCCGTAGAGACCGCCCAGTGTGTGCCCGATGGCATGGACATAGCCCACGCAGCCGCGGGTGAAGGCCCGGCCTGCGTAAAAGGCTGCCCGCTGCATATTCTGACGGGCCGCCAGATCGCTGCCGTTTTCAAAGGCCGCCAGGAGATTGCCGTGGATCAGCCGAACGGCCTCCCGGGCAAGCTCGTTTTCCAGCTTGGTATTGTAGGTGTGGTTGGTATAAGCCTCCACCGCGTGAGCCAAAGCATCCATGCCGGTGGCGGCAGTGGTGTCGGGCGGCAGCGCCACCGTCAACTCCGGGTCCAGCACAGCGTATCTGGGGATCAGGAACGGATCATTGATGGCGGCCTTCCGATGGGTAGCGGAGTCGGTGATGACGGCGGCCACGGTGGTCTCCGAGCCGGCGCCGGCGGTGGTGGGGATGGCAATGAAGGGCGGGATGGGGCGGTGTACCTTCAAAAGTCCCTGCAGCTGCGCCACGCGTTTCCGGGGATGAACGGCTTTGGCGGCGATGCCCTTGGCGCAGTCGATCCGGGAGCCGCCGCCCATGGCCACGATGGCGCGGCAGCCGTGATCGCGGTAGGCTTGATAGCCCAGCTCCACATCGTCGGAGGTGGGATCGGGGTGTCGGAAGGTCTGCAGGGTATATCGGATGCCGCAGGCGGCAAAGCCGTCCAGCATGGGCTGCACCTGACCGCGGCGTACCATACCCGCGCCGGTGACCACCAGCACATCGTTGATATTCTGTTCTTTCAGGAAGGCGCCCAGCTCCCGGAGCTTGCCGGGGCCCTCCAGATATTCCGGCATCCGGTAGCCCATGAAATAGTTGCCGATCTTCAAAACGCCCTGAAATGCGCGGCACCAGATAACTTCCAGCTGGTGGGAAACAGACATGGTCGCGGCCCTCCTTTGAGCAGAATTGTGTGGACTCAATAGCGGCTGTCCAGAATTTCGATGATGTCCGCCATGGCACGCTCCCGGGCGTCGGAAACGATGGTGGCGCCGCAGCCCCGGACAGCGTCGGAGCAGTTGGCGGGAGCAAAGCCCTCGGCGGCGGTGATGAGCATGCTGACATCGTTGGCCTCGTCACCGGCGGCGTAGGTATGCTCCGGAGAGATGCCGAGCAGATCGGCAAGACGCCGCAGCATGCCGCCCTTGGTGGCGCCCCGGCGGGTCATCTCAAACAGCGTGGTGTTGGAAAAGATCAGCTCATAATCCTTGGCCCATCCCTGTTCCGCGAAGTACTGGCGGACCTGCTTCAGGGTCTCGGTGGGGCCCTCAAACAGCACCTTGCCCAGCGGCAGGGGGACGTCTTCCATGGAAGCGGCTTCTGTACAGGTGACCTTGGTGATGCGCTCGTGATCTCTGGTGTGCCGGTTGGGGTGGACGGCATAGATGGTATTGCCCAAATTGTAGGCCTCTGCCGCCGCTTCGGGAATGGCCTCCAGTACCTGCTGGACACGGGTGCGTGCAAGGGCGTCCAGCGTGGCAAATTCCAGATACTCGCCGGAGGCAAAGTCATAAATGGCGGCGCCGTTGCACAGGACGCAGGGGGCATTCACAGGCACCAGCGGTACCAGCGGCTCAAAGGCTGCCAGCGCGCGGCCGGTGGCGACGCAGAAGCGGCCGCCGTTGACCATGAAGTATTCCAGTGCGCGGCGGTTTTCTTCACTCAGGGGCGGAATGGGCTTGCCGCTGTGAAGGGCTCCGCTGGTGTAAATGAGGGTGTTGTCAAAATCACTGGCCAGCAAGACGCCGTCAAATTTTCCCATGGTGGTTCTCCTTTGTGATTTATAAAATCAAGCAAGGGGGAGAGGGCGAGCCCTCCCCCCCCTTGCTGCTGGGTGTCGGATCATGCTTATTCGGCGCCGGACGCTGAGCCGCCCTCGCCGGGCTTGCCGCCCCGGTGGTGGCGCCTGCCGCCCCGGTGATGGGGCCTGCGGCGCTTGGCGTGGGCCTGCTCGCCGCTGTCGGGCGCTGCGGCCTGACTTTCGCCAGCGGACTTGGCGGCAGGCTTTTCCGCCTTGGGAGCGGCCTGCTTGGGCGTGTGCGGCTTGGCGGGCTTCTCCTTTTTGGCGGGCTGCTTCGCGGCCTTTTCCTGCTTGTCTGCAGGCTGCTTGTCTGCAGGCTGCTTGGCTGCGGCGGCCTCGCTGCCGGTGTGCTTGCTCCGATGGCGCTTGCGGCGGCGCTTCTCGCCGCTTTCGGGGCCGCCGATCTTTTCACGGACAGGGGCTTCCTCGTCCTCCAAACGGCGGGCGGCGGAGGACATATAGAAGGAAGTGGAGACGGGGGCGGCCAGCAGGGGGTCCTCCTCCGGCGGACGCTCCTCCACATAGCGGGCGGGGCGCTCATCGGGGATATCAATGCCGTCGCGGCTGCCTTTTCCGTTGCGCAGGACGCAGATCTCGCAGTTGCGGTAGGTCTTGGGCTGCTCGTTGGGGCCGGCGTTGTCCAGCGCCACCTTCACCCGCTCCCGGAGAAGGTCAACGCTCTTGACATTGCCGGGGCCGTCCGGCGTCTGCACAAAGGATTCCTGCTTGGGCATCCGGCGGGCGGCGTCCTCGTATGCGTTCTGCTCATATTTCAGGCAGCACATCAGGCGGCCGCAGGTGCCGGAGATCTTGGCGGGGTTCAGGCTGAGATTCTGAGTCTTGGCCATCTTGATGGATACGGGCATAAAGCTGTCCAGGAACTGGGAGCAGCAGAAGGGACGGCCGCAGATGCCCAGACCGCCGATCATCTTGGCCTCATCACGGACACCGATCTGGCGCAGCTCGATCCGGGCGCGGAACACGCCGGCCAGATCGCGCACCAGCTCGCGGAAATCCACGCGGCCGTCGGCGGTGAAGAAGAACAGGATCTTGCTGCCGTCAAAGCTGCAGCTGACATTCACCAGCTTCATGTCCAGACCGTGTTCGGCGATCTTTTTTTCGCAGATGTCGAAAGCTTCGCTCTCGCGCTTGCGGCTATACTCCACGGTGCGGCGGTCACTGTCTGTGGCCATGCGGACCATGGAAGAGAGGGGCTTGACGATGGCGTTATCATCCACCTCGTGGTTTCCCACGGTGCAGGTGGCAAATTCCAGGCCCTGGGCGGTCTCCACCACCACCTGATCGCCCATCTTTACCTGATTGCCCTTGGGGTCGAAATAATAATTCTTGCATCCGCCGCGAAAACGGACGCTGATCACTTCAGTCAAAGGATACCTCCAATTCAACGGTCAAAGCGCCGAGCACCTGCGCGGCACTTACGTTATAAAAGCATTGTTTGCGATAAGTCTGCAACAGTTCTATTGTGCGCATGATTTGCGGTTTTGTCAAGTTTTTCGCAAGCTGCGCCGGGGATTTTCCGGCATTTTCGGGGATTTTTCGCCCGTATTCCAAAAACAGGGCGGCGGAGTGGATGCGAATGCAGTCCTCCAGCAGAGTCTGTAGCTCCTCGCGGCTGCATTTGCTCTTTTCCAGGCGCACAGTGACCTCGGCGATCCCGCCGGGCTTCCGGGCGGCGATGGCGCCGCACAGCTGGGCGGCGTTGTCTGAGACGGCATCTGTGCCGGGAGCGTCCTCTGCCGGACGCAGCTTCAGCTCCACACAGCGGGAGCGCAGCGTGGTCAGAACGCTGGCGGCGTTTTCTGCGCAGAAGCAGAAGGCGGCGTAGGGCGGGCCCTCCTCCACCACCTTCAGCAGGATGTTTTGATCCGGCTCCGTAAGGATGGAGCAGTCGGGGAAAATATAGACCTTCCGGTTGCCCTCGTTGGGGCGGATCCAGGCGTCGGAGCGGACGGCCCGCACGATGTCCACCGAGATATTCTTATGCTCCCGGTCCTCCACCACGGTGACGTCGGGGTGGATACCCGCACGGACCTTGCGGCAGGCCTCGCACTGTCCACAGGGCCGCTGGGCGAGATCGGTGCACTGGAAGGCAGCGGCGGCAAAGGCTGCCGCGGACTGCAGATCGCCGCTGCCGGTAAACAGCAGAGCGTGGGTCAGCGCGCCCCGGCCGGCGGCCTGACGCAGACGCTGCGCGATATCCTGATTTCCCGGCAGATCCCAATGTGCCATTCCTGTCTCGTCCTCCTGTGTGGTGCAAAACATTCCAAATTAATAATAACATAAAAAGCAACAAAAGAAAAGAAGCGCAGGACGGCATTTTGAGGAAAATCTTCCGCTATGTGAAGAATGCACAGGAAAAAATACAAATAAAATCCCAAAACAAAGGGGAATTATCGAATTTGTGTGTTGTTTTTTTTGCTGGGACAGGCTATAATTTATATGCTAATTTTGCAGTATTATCTCCGGCGGTCAATTTTCCGTCTTCCGGAGACAACAGAAAAACAAAAGGAGTAAGGAAAACTATGAGCAAAAAGTATTGCTACCTGTTCACCGAAGGCAACGCTTCCATGCGCGAGCTGCTGGGCGGCAAGGGCGCCAACCTGGCCGAGATGACCAACATCGGCCTGCCCGTGCCCCAGGGCTTCACCATCACCACCGAGGCCTGCACTCAGTACTATGAGGATGGCCAGAAGATCAATGATGGCATCATGGCCGAGATCATGGAGTACATCGAGAAGATGGAGACCATCACAGGCAAGAAGTTCGGTGATCAGGAGAATCCTCTGCTGGTTTCCGTCCGTTCCGGCGCCCGCGCCTCCATGCCCGGCATGATGGATACCATCCTGAACCTGGGTCTGAATGAGGACGTGGTCGAGGTCCTGTCCAAGAAGTCCGGCAACCCCCGCTGGGCATGGGACTGCTATCGCCGCTTTATCCAGATGTACTCCGACGTCGTTATGGAAGTCGGCAAGAAGTACTTTGAGGCCCTCATTGACGAGATGAAGGAAGAGCGCGGCGTCACTCAGGACGTTGAGCTCACCGCTGAGGATCTGAAGGAGCTGGCCGGTAAGTTCAAGGCCGAGTACAAGGCCAAGATCGGCGCTGAATTCCCCGCTGATCCCAAGGAGCAGCTGATGGGCGCCGTCAAGGCCGTCTTCCGCAGCTGGGACAACCCCCGCGCCAACGTCTATCGTCGTGACAACGACATCCCCTACTCCTGGGGCACTGCCGTCAACGTCCAGTCCATGGCCTTCGGCAACATGGGCGATGACTGCGGCACCGGCGTTGCTTTCACCCGTAACCCCGCCACCGGCGAGAAGAAGCTGTTCGGCGA
>CAZQJD010000069.1:0-9090 GCA_964593575.1 uncultured Oscillibacter sp. | reverse complement strand
CCTCCCTCCGTCATCTTGACGAAGGGAGGTGATTTTATGCCCTAAAACCACAAAAGTGGTAAAAAAGAAACACTTTTTCCACACCTTGCATTCTTTGCGGAAATTTTTTATAATACACTATAAAATGAACTTCCATATCCGAATACCGTGGAAAGGCGTGAAAACATGGCAATTTTGAAACAACTGACCGCAGACAAGCTGCAGGTCACGGTACTGGATAGCCGGGACGCAATGGGGCGTACAGCTGCAGCTGCTGCCGCAGAGCGTCTGCGCACCCTGTTGGCACAGCAGGAAACCGTCAACATCATCTTCGCCGCTGCCCCCTCCCAGAACGAAATCCTTTATTATCTGACACAGGAGCCCGGCATTGACTGGCAGCGGGTAAACGCCTTTCACATGGACGAATACATCGGCCTGGCTCCCGGTGCGCCCCAGGCCTTCGGACGCTATCTGCGCCAACATATCTTTTCCAAGGTCCCCTTTGGCAGCATCCATTATATCAACAGTCAGGCAGAAGACCCTCAGGCGGAGTGCGCACGTTACAGCGGCCTTCTGCCCTCTCACCCAGTGGATCTGGTATGTCTGGGGATCGGTGAAAATGGGCATATTGCTTTTAACGACCCGTGGGTCGCGGATTTTCAGGACAGCGAGCTTGTGAAGATCGTCCCGCTGGATCCGGTGTGCCGCCAACAGCAGGTCAACGACGGCTGCTTCGACGCACTGGACCAGGTGCCCACCCACGCCGTCACTCTGACCATCCCCGCCCTCGCGGCTGCACGTCACCTGATCTGCACCGTCCCTGCCGCCTCCAAAGCATGGGCGGTGGAACAGACGGTGAACGGGGATATCTCCCACCAGATCCCCGCCACAGTCATGCGCCATCATCCCGATGCCATGCTGTTCTGCGATCCCGACAGCGGCGCGCTGCTGATGGAATAATAAAAGAAGCAAGATCCCGCTTTGCTACGGAGGACTCGTATGATCACCAGAATCCGAACGCCGCGCCTGGTCATGCCGGATGGGATCCGCACCGGCCAAAGCCTTTACTTTAAGGATGGTGTCATCACCGCCATCACTGACCGGGTTTTGCCCTTTGACACGGAAATAGATGCACGGGGCCTGTACCTCGCCCCGGGCTTCATCGACATCCATTCCCACGGAGGCGGCGGCGCGGATTTCCTGGATGGCACAGCGGATGCCTTTGCGCAGGCCGCCGCGCTCCACGCCTGCCACGGCACCACCACCATCGTGCCCACCGCCACTTCCGGCACCTGTGAGGAAACGCTGGCTATGCTGGCTGTGTTTCAGGAGGTTCGGACACGCAGCGCACAGGGGGCTGACATGCCCGGCGTACATCTGGAGGGGCCGTACTTCTCCATGGAGAAGCGGGGCGCCCAAGATCCGCGGTTCGTCCGTGATCCCGCGCCGGAGGAATATAACCGCATCCTCAGCGCCGGTAAGGACATCCTGCGCTGGAGTGCCGCGCCGGAGCTGCCCGGTGCGCTGGACTTTGGACGCGAGCTGAAAAAGCAGGGCATTCTGGCCTCCATCGGCCACTCCGACGCCAACTACGATCAGGTGCTGGCCGCATTGGACGCAGGCTACACCCACATCACCCACCTGTATTCCTGCACGAGCACCGTACACCGAAAAAACACGCTCCGTCAGGCAGGCATTGTGGAAAGCGCCTATCTGATGAATGACCTCACCGTGGAGATCATTGCCGACGGCATTCATCTCCCGCCGCCTCTGCTGCAGTTTGTCTATCGCTTCAAGGGACCGGACAAAACCGCACTGGTCACCGACTCTATGCGGGGCGCCGGTATGCCGGAGGGGCTGAGTGTTCTGGGCAGTCTCACCAACGGTCAGCAGGTTCGCCTGGAGGACGGCGTTGCCAAGCTGATGGATCGCAGCGCTCTGGCCGGCAGCACCGCCACCATGGATCGCCTTGTTGTCAACATGATCCGTCTGGCAGGCGCCACGCTGCCCGATGCCGTGAAGATGGCGAGCACCACTCCCGCCATTATCATGGGATTCCATGACCGTGGACGGTTGGAAAACGGCCTGCGGGCCGACCTGGTGCTGTTCGACGAAGAAATCATTGTAAAACGCACCATCGTGGCAGGAAACACGGTGTTCTGCGGCAGAGCAGAGTGATCTCAGCTGCCGCCGCCAGTCCTTGGAGAGGGACGAAAAACACTACTACTCTGATTACGAGGATCTGTTACATTGAAATTTTCACTGAAAAAGGGCCGATATACACTCTCGCCGCTGGTTTCTCTGCTGGCAGCCGTTCTGCTGGCCGGCTTCTATACGGTGCTGTGCCTGTGTCTGCAGCCCGGCAGCTTTTTCGCCGTGTCCGGTGTGCAGCTGCTGCAGCTGCCGGTGCTCCTTGTCCTCAACGCGCTGCCCATCGGTCTGACGCTGCTGGCAGGCGCGTTCCTGCTGCGAAACGTGTTCTGGTCCGCCGCGCTGACAGGCACGCTCTGGTGCGTTCTGTCCATTGCCAACCGCATCAAGATCGAGGTCCGGGACGAACCGGTGTTTCCCCGGGACTTCTATCTGCTGAAGGAAGTGGGCAGCGCCGTTTCGGATTATGACATCCAATGGCCCTGGGTGCATATTGCCATCGTACTGCTCTGCGCTGTCGCCTTTGCCGCTGCCGGACACTTCATCAAATGCCGGCTCCCGAAGCTGCCCGGCGTAAAGGAAGCCGTCCTGCGAGCAGGCGGCGCGGCAGCCTCTGTGCTGATCCTGGTGTTTCTGATCCTGACGGTGTACTCCTCCAACACTCTGTACACACTGTTCCGGGTCAGCAACGACTATTACGTTCCCTCGGTGTTCAACGAAATGGGCTTCCCCTACTGCTTCTGCCATCACTTCACCACCTATCTGGTGGAACGCCCCGCAGGCTATGACCGCCGCGAAGCAGAGACCTGGGACACTGCCGAACCAACAGCGGCAGAAGATAACAAGGATGTCCACGTTATCATGGTGATGAACGAGGCCTTCTCCGACCTGACCGACTGGGATGGCTTCACCTACACGGAAACCAACGATCCCCTGACAACCTTTCACTCTCTGCAGAAAAGCAGCTATGCCTTTTCCGGTCACATTGTGGTGCCCAACTTTGCCGCAGGCACCGCCAATACGGAGTTTGACGTGCTCACCGGCATGCAGACCCAGTTTATCGGTGCCGGCACCACTTCCGCCATGCGGACAGTGAACCGGGAGCTGGACAGTCTGCATCGGGTCTTCCGGGCCGATGGATACGACACCTCCTATGTCCACCCCGGTGACGACTGGTTCTACAATCGTGAAAATGTGCTGCGCTGGTTCGGCGCAGAGGAGACCCTGTTCGTGGATGAGATGTCCGCTCTGGACTACAAGGGCCGCTGGGTCACAGACGTCAGTCTGGTGGAGCTGATCCGCCAGCGCTTTGACGATTCTGTTTCCAGGGGCAGGAAAGTCTTCAGCTATATCACCACCATCCAGAACCACATGTCCTACACCCAGGACAAATACGGCGACGGCTACAGCTATCCTCCTGTGGAAACGGATCTTCCTCTCTCTGACGATGTGGCTTCCCTGCTCTCTGTGTATATTGAGGGCGTCCGGGACGCCGACGCCATGCTGGGCCTTCTGGCAGACGCCTTTTCCGCATCCGACGAGCCTGTGGTTCTGGTGTTCTTCGGTGACCATCTGCCCTATCTGGGGGATAACCGCATCGGCTATCAGGAGCTGGGTGCCCAAGCGGCGCTGGTGGAGGATCAGGCCGAAAACCGCTTTTCCGCTTATGAGACCCCCTATATCGTCTGGGCCAACGAGGCCGCCGCGCAGGAGCTGAACTGGGCGCAGGCGGTATCCGCACTGGAGCTGCCCGACGATAACCGCATCAGCTCCAGCTTCTTCGGCCAGGTAATTCTGGAGCTTACCGGTCGGGCCGACGATTCTCCATGGTTCTCATGGCTGGGGCAGCTGCGGCGTGAGCTGCCTGTGGTGCAGCCTGCCGCCTGCCTAACCGCGGAAGGTGACACCGTCCTGCGGGCAGAACTTTCCAGCCATCATCAGCAGCTGATCCGCAAGCTGCACCACTGGAGCTACTATAAGCTCACACAAAAGGAGCTCGACCCATGAGAGCATCCGCCCGCCGCACGGCATGGTGCGGCCTTCTTGCGGCAGTTTCCGTAGTGTGTCTGATGATGGGAAGCCTGATCCCGGCAGCGCTGTACGCCTGCCCGATCCTGGCCATGGCCGCATTGCTGCCCCTGCGGGAGCAATTCGGTCGCAGCGCGGCGCTGACCACCTATTCCATCGTGTCCCTTCTGGCGCTGCTGCTGGTCCCGGACAAGGAGCTGGCTCTGCTCTATGTGTTTTTCGGCTGGTATGTGCCGCTCCAGCCGTTTCTGGACCGGCTGCGCCCCCGCCCCCTGCGGATCGCTGCGAAGCTGGCTCTGTCCAATCTGGCAATGCTGACGCTGTACGGACTGCTGATCTTTGTCTTTCAGCTGCAGTCTGTTCTGGAGGAGCTGGAAGGTCTGAACACTCTCTGGCTGTTGATCCTGCTGCTGTCCGCCAACAGCCTGTTTGTGCTGACGGACATCCTGCTGCATCGGCTCGCCCGAAAATGGAACACTCGCTTTCGCAACCACGTATGATGTCAAAAGCCGCATATCAAAAAGGCAGCGGCTTTTCAACGCACAAAGAGAAACGACCGATCTTTCGATCGGTCGTTTTGGAGCGGGCAACGAGGCTCGAACTCGCTACCTCCACCTTGGCAAGGTGGCGCTCTACCAGATGAGCTATGCCCGCGGAACAAGATGTATTATATCTCTTGTTCCTGCCAATGTCAAGAAAAATTTTCAGTTTTTTCAATTTTTTCTTCAACAACCGTGGAAGCAGCATTTTCAGGCGGCTGTACAGCATCTCCCGCAGGAATGTTTTCCCCTTCTCCGCCAGTCGGAACGGCCCCATCGCCCCGCGCGTCCTGCTCCTCCTGAGAAGGCTGCGTGCCTTCAGCGGTCACCTTGCCTTCCTCGGGTATGTTCGGTTCTGCAGGCTGCTGCCCCTCAACGGGCGTTTCTGCTTCCGTGGGCTGCCGGTCCTCGCCAGACGTTTCGCCTTCCACGGGCTTTTCAGTCTCCACAGGCTTCTCAGGCTCCGAAGAAACCGCCGGTTTGAGCGGAGCAGACTCCAGCCGGAACTCAATAAGGCCTACATACCCTGTGGAGGGATAGTATCTGGCAGTCCAGATCTGGCTATCTGCCAATTCCCATTTCTCTTCCACTGCCAGCATCGCGTTGCTGACGATCTCCTCATCGCCTTCGTTCCAATAACCGAGGCGGACCGCCAGCTCCTTGCGTCCGCTCTCCATGGCGGCTGAAAGCAAGGCTTCCAATGCCGTGGTACTGGTGGCGTTGACGATGGCTTTCATCTGATCTCTGGTGCGGCGGTAGCTGATGCGGACAGTCACCTCATAGTGATCGTGCTGCTTCTCGCTTTCTGTGATGATATAGCTCACCGCGTAGGACCCCAGCGGCGTGTCCTTCTGGATCTCTGCAGCCGCACGCTCCAGCTCAAATGCCACCGTTGCCTCGCTGTCATCGCTGTACAGGCGCAGCGTGGCCTGCTGCTGATATTCGCCTACCAGCAGCAAAAGATCGTTCACGATATCCTGATAGCTTTCCGCACGGAGAATATCATCTGCGTCGCTTTCCCAGAACTTACTGGAGTGCAGCTCCACCACCCGGTACTCCCGGTCCAGAATGGAAGCACAGCCAGTCAGCAGCAGGCAGCAGAAGAGAATGACGCTCCATCGGCAAATGCGCATAGCCGCGCCTCCTTCCTCTTCGTAGCCGGGCCTGCTCAGCAGCCCAGCTCCTCGTGTACCAGAATGACTTCGGTTTCCGCATTCATCATGGGGCCCATCAGTACCACCATGCCGCGGCAGATACGCTCAGGACTCTTACAGTCATAGCAGCGGTCGGCCTTCAGGGCGCAGGGCGTCTTCTTGCCCATCTGCTGGGCACGGATGGGGCCGGCCACGTTGCGGGCGCGCCAGACGGCGTCCTCCAGCGTTTCCGCCAGCTTGTTGGCGCCCACCACCAGATAGACCTTTTTGTGGCCAAACAGGGTTCCGGACACACGGTTGCCGTTCCCATCGATGTTGACGCTCTCGCCTGTCTGGGCCATAGCATTGACAGAGGATACGTACACATCCGTCTGCATGGCTTCCGGCAGAGCACCGGGGCCGTCCTCCCAGTGCCAGATGACCTTGTTATGGGTCTTCAGCATATCATAAAGCCCCATATCCTTCAGGCTACGGGAGCCGCCGAAGGCCACGCTGACGCCGTCAATGGCGCTGTTCAGGTAGGCTGCCGCCTCCTCCTTGGTCTCGCAGACGGTAACGGTATAGCCCCGCTCCTTCAGATTCTTTTCAACTCTGGAAAAATCAGCCATTGCCCATATCCTCCTTTTTATATTCACCGAAGCCCAGACCCAGGACTTCATTGGCATTGCACACCATCATAAAGGCATCGGGATCCACCTGATGCACGGCACGCTTGATCCGCACGATCTCCTTCTGCTTGAAGGCCAGCATGAGGATCTTGGTCTCCTTGCCGGTATAGGCGCCCTGACCCCGCAGCAGCGTAACGCCCCGGCGCAGCTCCAGAATGGTGCTGCACATTTCCTCCCACTTGTCAGAGACGATGTAGGCGATCTTGGAGGTATCCATGCCGTACAGCACCGTGTCCATGACACGGGTGCAGACAAACAGCGCCGCCAGACCGTACAGACCGGTCTCCAGCTTGCCGAAGGCAAACACGGCGGAAGTCAGCACGATGCCGTCCGGCAGCATCATCAGCTTGCCCAGCGGCAGCCAGGGCATCTTCAGCCGCAGCAGGCGGGCCACGATGTCCGTGCCGCCGGTGCTGGCGCCCTGTGTGAATACCATGCCGATGCCCAGACCCATCACCGCGCCGCCGCACAGGGCGGCCAGCATGGGATCCATGGGGGCGAAGGTGAAATTCGCGGCGATGACGTCGATGGCGGTGGAGCCCACCAGCATGGACACCAGAGAGCCCACCAGCAGCTTAAAGCCGATATACTTCCAGCCCAGCAGGAACAGGGGGATATTCATGGCAATGGTGAGCACACCCACGGGCAGGGCAGGGAGCACATGGTTGATGACCTGCGCCAGACCGGTGATGCCGCCAAGGGCCACATCGTTGGGGGCGTAGAACAGGTCGAAGCCCAGGGCGTAGATCACAGAGCCCAGAGCAATGATAAAATAGGACTTGATGGTAGACTTCCAATCAATTTTCATTCTCGTTTACTCCAGAAGACCGATCTGCTTTTCCTCGGAGTCCTCCTCTTTCAATAATGCACCGGCGGCAGGCAGCGCCCGGACACGGTAACGGCTGATGTTGGTGATGGCCGTTTCCTCCACGGGGCAGATCCTCTCCGGACGATAGCTCTTTTTCAGGTTGATCAGCTGCACGCCCTGGCTGGAGCGGGTGGTTTTGGGCGTCAGCAGCGCCGTGTGGAAGATCACCACACGAGGCTCCGTGGAATACACTGCCAGCTCCCGCTCCTCCGTGATGCGGGTCATAGACACCAGCGGCGCCTTGTCCGCGTACGCGCCGGTGAGCTTGCGGCGGTTGGATGTGGTCTTGTAAGCCGCCAGCTCCACTCTGGCCGCCTTGCCGTTTTCAAACAGGAACAGCATACTGCCGGAATAATCTCCGGGCAGCACGGCATAGATCACGTTCTCACCGGGCTCCATGCTCAGCTTGGAGGGCAGATAATCGCCCAGCAGCGAGGCCTTGGTGTCGTCAAACTCGCTGATGCGGGTCTTATAGACCTGACAGCGGTCCGTAAAGAACATGATCTCCGCATGAGAGGTGGTCTCCAAGCTCTGACGCAGGCCGTCTCCTTCCTTATACTTCTGCTCACCGCTCATGCGCAGGCTCTGGGGCGTGATACGCTTGAAGTAGCCTTCCCGGGACAGGAAAATGTGGACAGGGGTCTCCTCCACCACCTCTTCCTCCACTACCGTTTCGATCTCATGGCTGTAAACGATGGAGGTGCGGCGGTCCTCGCCGTACTTCTTCATCACGGTATTCAGCTCGTCCACGATGATCTTCTTCACCCGGCGGGCATCCTTCAGGATATCCTCCAGATCGTCGATCTCATCACGCAGGGCGTCGGTCTCCGCCACGCGCTTGAGGATATACTCCTTGTTGATGTTGCGCAGCTTGATCTCCGCCACATACTCCGCCTGAATCTGGTCGATGCCGAAGCCGATCATCAGGTTGGGGATGACCTCGGAATCCTGCTCCGTCTCACGGATGATCTTAATGGCCTTGTCGATATCCAGCAGGATACGCTTCAGGCCCTTCAGCAGATGCAGCTTTTCCTTCTTTTTGGTGAGGACATAGTGCACCCGGCGGCGGACAGACTCCGTGCGCCAGGCCGTCCACTCCTCCAGCAGCTCCCGGACACCCAGCACACGGGGCGTACCGGCAATGAGGACATTGAAGTTGCAGGGGAACGAATCCTCCAGCGGCGTCTGCTTATATAGCCGCGCCATCAGCTTGTCGGGATCGGTGCCCCGCTTCAGATCGATGGCCATTTTCAGGCCGGAGATGTCCGTCTCGTCGCGCATGTCGGAGATCTCCCTGATCTTTCCGGCCTTGATGAGATCCGCCACCTTGTCCAGAATGGCCTCCACCGTGGTGGAGTAGGGGATCTCGTAGATCTCAATGAGGTTTTCCGCCTTGACATAGCGGTACTTGGCCCGCACCCGAACGCTGCCGCGGCCGGTCTCATAGATCTCCCGGAGAGCGGCAGGGTCGCAGATCAGGTCGCCGCCGGTGGGAAAATCCGGCGCCAGCAGCGTTTCCGTCAGATCGCAATTGGGATTTTTCAGATAGGCAATGGTGGTCTCGCAGACCTCCCGGAGATTGAAGCCGCAGAACTGGGAGGCCATACCCACAGCGATGCCGCTGTTGGCAGACACTAAAATGTTGGGGAACGTGGTGGGCAGCAGCGTGGGCTCCTTCATGGTGTTGTCGTAGTTATCCACGA
>CAZQJD010000068.1:0-9208 GCA_964593575.1 uncultured Oscillibacter sp. | reverse complement strand
GTTAGATTACCAGATAAAATCTATTTTGTCAATACCTTTTTTTGATTTTTTTAAAGCTTTTTGCCGCAAATGAAAGTATTGCCTTTTTGCCGCAAAGTATACCCTTTCTTTTTCAAATGTGCTACAATATGTAGTAATGTATCCCGGTATCCTGTTTACAACAAGGAGTGATGCCCTCTGAAATTTCATCGTTTGACCGCCACCTATGGACGGCTGAATCATCAGACCCTGGAGCTTGGAGCCGGTCTGAATATATTGGAGGCCCCCAACGAAAGCGGCAAATCCACCTGGTGCGCATTCCTTCTGTCCATGCTTTACGGCATTGACAGCCGGCAGCGGGACAAGGCCGGCTTCATTGCCGAAAAGAACCGTTACGCGCCATGGTCCGGTGTCACAATGTCCGGCCAGCTGGAATGCAGCTCCGGCGACACCCAGATCACGCTGCTGCGGGAGACCCGGCGGGCCAACGCGCCCATGGGGCATTTTACCGCACAGTATACCGGCACAGGCGACGCCGTTCCCAATCTCACCGGGCAGAACTGCGGCGAAGAACTGCTGGGCGTGCCGCGGGAGGTATACGAGCGCAGCGCGTTCATCCGGCAGGCCGGACTGGGCATTTCCGCCAACGCGGAGCTGGAGCGGCGCATCGTTTCTCTCATCACCACCGGCGACGAGGGAACTTCCTACACGGAATCTTACGCCGTGCTGAAGAAACAGCTGAATCGCCGACGGCATAACAAGACCGGCGAGCTGCCAACTGCGGAAGCAGAGCTGGCGGAGATCCGGCAGCAGCTGGAGGAGATCCGGCACCTGCAGCAGGAGCTTTTGCAGGCACAGCAGGAACACGACGCTTTGACGATTCACACCGAAAAAGCAAACGGACAGCTTGTTCTTCGCCGGCAATATGACGCAGGACGCAGATTTGCCGCGCTGGAAGAATCCAAAACGCAGACGGAACGTGCCCGGAAATACGCGGAAACGCTGCGCCGCGAACTGGAGGACGACCACGTCCCCGAAAACGAAACCATCGCCCGGCTGCGGGGCGCCATCGTGAATCTGGAAACCACACGCAAGGCGCTGGACAAGGCACGCGACCAGCGGGATACCGCCGCCAAGGCGCTCCTCCGGGCAGAGGCCGCGGCCGCCGAAAGCCCCTTCGCGGGACTGACGCCGGAGCAGGCGGAAAAGCTGCCTCTGAATCTGGAGCCCAAGCCGCGTTTCCCTCTGTGGGCCGCCGCTCTGACCGCTCTGGCGGGCGCAGCCCTCGGATTCGCCATCTTCGCAGCTTCACAGAATCTCTCTGCCGCCATCGGCGGCGGCTGCGGTCTCTTTGGTCTGGCCAGTCTGGCGATCGGTCTGCTGACCGGCAGAAAGCAGAGCCATTGGGAAGCACGCACAGCGGAACTTCGGCAGCAGCAGGAGCAGGAGCTGGCGAAATTTCTGCCACTCTATCAGGCGCTGACCGCCGCGCAGGCAGAGTCCGACAAAACATCCGCCGCCGCGGAAGCACTCTATCATACGCTGTCCTCCAATGAGCAGGGCATCCTGCTGGAGGTGCGCCGCTTTGCTCCCGCCGCCTTCGATATCCCCGCGGCAGACGCCGCCCTGCGGGAGTGCGCCGTCCGGCGCAAGGCTCTCACCGGCGCTGACGAAGCCGTGCGGCAGGCGCTGATCCGACAGGATGTGCTGGCACAGCAGCTGCAGGATCTGCAGCCGCCCACACATCTGCCGCGGGAGGCACCCGCTCAGACGGAAGCGGAGTTGGAACAGGAGCTGACACGGCTGCAGGGTCAGTTGGCCGTCTGCGCCTCCGTTGTCCACCGGCTCTCCGGCCAGATCAGCGCCGGGGGCGATCCGGACATGCTGGCCGCCCGTGCCGATGAGCTGGAAACCGCCATTTCCGCCCTCAGCGCCGAATACGACGCCATCGTGCTGGCCATGTCCACGCTGGACAGCGCCAACACCGCCCTGCAAAGCCGCTTCTCTCCCGCACTGGGACGACGAGCCGCAGAGATCTTCCGGGAGCTGACCGACGGACGCTATTCCGGCGTGGTGCTGGACCGCAGCTTCCACCTGTCCGCCGAACCCGCAGAAGACACCGTATACCGGGACGCCCAGCTGCTGTCTGCCGGTGCCGCCGACCAGCTGTATCTGGCTGTCCGACTGGCTATCTGCGAAATGGTGCTCCCCTCCGACGCACCGCCCCCCATGGTGCTGGACGATGCACTGGCCAACTACGATGACGCACGCTGTGCCGCCGCTCTGAACTGGCTGCGAAAGGAGGCGGAGCAGCGCCAGATCCTGCTGTTCACCTGTCACAGCCGGGAGGCCGAATTCTTCCGAAACGATCCGAAAGTGCGGATCCAAAGGTTGACGGAAGCCGCTCCGCAGGTATAAGATAGGATTGCCGTCATCGGCATACAATATAAAATATTGCTGCAAAGCATTAAAGGAGTTCACGCATATGAGCGAATGCACCCATAACTGTTCTACCTGCGGGGAAAACTGCAGCTCCCGGGCGGAGCCCCAGTCCCTGCTGAAAGCACACCACTCCGAAGCACGGGTCGGTAAGGTATACGGCATCGTTTCCGGCAAGGGCGGCGTCGGCAAGTCCATGATCACCAGCCAGCTGGCTGTCACCATGCAGCGCCGCGGTCACAGCGCCGGCATTCTGGACGCCGACATCACCGGCCCCTCCATTCCCAAGGCCTTCGGCGTTCATGGCCGGGCTTCCGGCGCCGACAACGGTATTCTGGCCAACAAAACCTCCACCGGTATTCAGGTGATGTCCATCAATCTGCTGCTGGATAACGAGACCGATCCCGTCATCTGGCGCGGCCCCGTCATCTCCGGCGTGGTGCAGCAGTTTTGGACGGATGTGATCTGGGATGTGGACTACCTGTTCGTGGACATGCCTCCCGGAACCGGCGACGTGTCTCTCAGCGTGTTCCAGTCCATCCCTCTGGACGGCATCATCATCGTAGCCTCTCCGCAGGAGCTGGTTTCCATGGTGGTAGAGAAAGCCGTGAAGATGGCGGAAATGATGAACGTGCCCATCGTGGGCATCGTGGAGAACATGAGCTATGTGGCATGTCCCGACTGCGGCAAAAAGATCTATATCTTCGGCGAGGGCAAGACTGCCGACGCCGCCGCGCGTCACGGTCTGAAGGTCCTGTCCCAGATGCCCATTGATCCCGCTCTGGCCGCTCTGGTGGACGCCGGACGCATCGAGGATTTCCAGGGCAGCTGGCTGGATACCACCGCCGACGCACTTTGATTTTCCCTTCCGCAAACAGGATCCGAAGTCCCGCAAGCCGGGTCTTCGGATCTTCCTTTTCGCCCTTTTGCGGATTTTGTCGTTTTTTCTGTTGCAAACAAAGACAAAATCATGGATAATAGATGCACCACCGCTTTCCTCAGTGGAAACATCAATACGACTGAAACAACAGGGGGATCACCGCCATGCAGGAGCTCAAAGACCGTATCGCCAAAGAAGGGCGCGTCCTTCCCGGCCACATTATCAAGGTGGATGGTTTTCTCAATCACCGGATCGACACCACTCTGATGAGCCATATCGCCGAAGAATTCGGCAGACTGTTCAATATGGATGAGGTCAGCGTGATCCTCACTGCCGAGGCCAGCGGCATCGCCCTGTCCGCCGTGGTGGCACAGCATTTCGGCAAGCCCATGATCTTTGCCAAGAAGGCCAAGAGCGACAACATCGAGGGCGGCCTCTACCGCAGCGACATCTACTCCTATACTTATAAAAAAAAGGTCACTCTGCTGGTGGCCAAGAACTGGCTCTCCGCCGATGACAAGGTCCTCATCATCGATGATTTCATGGCCAACGGCGAAGCCATGCGTGGCCTCATCGACATCGTCAATGCTGCCGGTGCCACGCTGGTGGGCATCGGCTGTGCCGTGGAAAAGGGCTTCCAGGGCGGTGGAGACCGCCTTCGCGCCGCAGGCATGAACCTGAAATCTCTGGCCGTCATCGAAAGCGCAGAGCCCGGCAAGATCGTATTCCGGGAAGACCAGTAAATATTGAAACAGGAGCGTTCCGCGGAACGCTCCTGTTTCAATATTTACAAAGAAATCCTTTTACATTCCGGTCTTCCCACATAGTGCAGGCCATACTCCCGAACCATCTCTTCCGCTTTGTGGAGAGAGTCTCCATCATAAGCAGCCTCCACATCGTGGGAGTCGAAGCCGAAGGTCACCGGCGCGCCCTCCTCGCCTACCAGCTGCCAAAAAGGCGCATGGGGATAGTGGCGCCCCTCGCGGATGCCCAGGAAGTTGATCTCCAGCGGGATCTGCAGCTCTCTTGCGGCAGTGCAGATCTTCCGCATTTCCTTGCGGTACACCCCCAAATCGCCCCGGAATCGGAAAATATCCGGATGGGCCACATAGGTGAAGACGCCGGTCTCCATAGCCGCCAGAACGCAAGCCACGTATTCCCGCAAATCTGCCTCACTGCTGTTGGCCGCACCGGTATATGCGCCGGAAGGGTGCTCATTGCCAAGAAAGTGCTGGCCAAGGATCAGGTATTCACATCCCCACTCCTGCGCACGGCGAAGCATTTCCCGGAAATAACGGGGGTAATACTCCATCTCAAAGCCGATCTTCAGGTCGATCTGGCCTTTGTACTTTTCCCGCAAGGCAGAGATGGTGGCAAAATAGTCCTGCACCCGTGCCTCCGGGATCCGGAAATAGGATTCATACCCATCCGGAAAGCGATGAGGAATGTGGTCGGAAAATCCCATGTGGGTAACACCGCAGGAGATGGCTCTCTGAATATAGGCCTCCTCCGTGCCGGAGGCATGGCTGCAGCGCCACGTATGGGCATGGTAATTGTAGGTCATAGCTGTTGTCCTCTTTAAAATACACGGTAGTTGCCAAGGAAAACCGCGCCCGTCGGCGCGGCTTTCCTTTATGCGCAGCTAAGTTGATTTCTGTTCACGCCGCGGCGTGAGCTCGTTCCAGAGGGTAAAGCCCAGGATCAGGACGCCGCCGGCCATCTGCCAGAGGGTCATGGATTCCTTCAGCACCAAAACGGAGATCACCACAGCCACCAGCGGGTCGATGTAGCTGAGGATGGCCGCCTTCTGTCCCGGCAGCTCCTGCAGCGAGGAGAAATACATGCAATAGGTAACGCCGGTGTGGACGAGACCCACGATCAGCAGATTCACCCATCCAGAGACCGGCAGGGTTCCCAGCGTTACGCCGCCGGTCAGCGCCACATAGGGGATCAGGACGAGAATTGCGGAAAGGAACTGCAGGAATGTTCTGTGGATCCCCGCCACATTCCGGATAAATTTGTTCAGCAGCACCACAGTGGCATACAGCACCGCCGCGCCCAGTCCAAACAGGATACCGACAAGATGGCTGCCGCCGCCCAGATCGCCGATACCGGTGATCATCACCAGACCCAGCGTGGACATGACGAAGCACAGCAGCTGCTTGCCTGTCAGCCGTTCCCGGAACAGGATGGGCGAGACCACCGTTACGATCACCGGGGCGAAGTAATAGCTCAGGGTCGCCACGGAAACGGTGGTATATTTATAGGCCTCAAACAACAAAATCCAGTTGAAGCCCATAGCCACACCCGAAGCCAGCAGCAGCGGGACTTCCCTGCGGATCTTTCCGAAGGGGATCTTCTGCCCGGTGACCGTCAGAAACACTGCGATCAGCAGCGCCGCCAGCACGGCACGGTACAGCGCCAGCTCGCCGGAGGACACCGGGATGCCCCGGACGAAGGGCCCCAGCGTGCCGAAAACGGTCATGGACAGCACCATCATCCCACGGGGGCTCAAAACCTTTTTCATAGTACGCCTTCTTTATTCAATGTTTCCCATATACCGCCGCCAGACGGTGAAGGAGCTTGTCATCGGCAGGCAGACCCGCCCAGATCAGAGCGGCCACCACCTCTGTGACAGCACGCTTTTCCGTCTGCATCAGGCGTTCTCTTCCACAGTATAGGCGTAGAACTCGTCCATCGCCTCACGGGTGGGGAATGTAGCCACATACATCTGGTCAGCCATGGCGCCGGAGAGTGCTTCCGGGATCCGCTCCACCATCTTCATCTGTTCACCGTAGCGGGCAAGGATGTCCTCATGGGAATGGACAAAGTTCTTTCCGTCGCGGCGGCCGGAATAAGCGCAGTAGAAGTGCTCACCCTCCGGCTTGGTGGACTTGTCAAAGGCGATCATATCCGCCCAGATCTTGTAGACATCGGTGCTGTTGGCGTAGTTCATCATATCGGGGCTGAAGCCGCCGCAGGGACGCATATTGACCTCCAGAGCCATGATCTGGCCCTTCTTGCCCAGCCCCTCCTGATCCTCATTGAGTCGGAAAAACTCAAAGTGGACGAAGCGGCTCTTGACGCCGAAGCTCTTGACGGTGGCACGTCCGGCAGCGCGGGTGTCCTCCGGAAGATCCTTGTGGATGAAGTACAGAGAGTTGTCGTTGTTGTTGACCACCTCCATCAGATTGGAAAGGGTCACGTTGCCAGTCTCAAAAATGGGGTCGCCCTGAGAGTCGATGATGGCGTCGTAGGAATTCACCTGCGCGTTGACGAACTCCTCCATGATGTACGGCACGGAACGATCATATGTATTGATAAAATTAGCCAGATCCTCATCGCAGGTCAGCTTATAAGTAGCGGCAGCGCCCACGCCGTTGTCAGGCTTGACCACCACAGGGTAGCCGGTCTTGTCCAAAAATGCCTTGCAGCCGTCAAAATCGTCTACCATGTGGTAACGGGCCACAGTGATACCGGCCTTTTCGTAATACGCTTTCATTTTGGACTTGTACTTGATGCGGTCCATCTCCGCCAACTGGAAGCCGCTGGTGATATTGAAATCCGTGCGCAGACGGGCATCCTGCATCAGCCAGTACTCGTTGTTGGACTCCAGCCAGTCGATACGCCCATACTTGTGGATAAAATACGCCACGGCACGGTAGACGGAATCATAATTCTCCATACTGTCTACCTTATAATACTCTCCCAGACTGCCACGCAGCTCCGGCAGCAGCTGGTCATAGGGCTGATCGCCGATGCCCAGCACGTTGATGCCATTGTCCTTCAGATGGCGGCAGAACTTCCAGTAGTTTGTGGGAAAGTTGGGCGAAATAAACACAAAATTTTTCACGGGGAGGCCCCTCCTTTATGATTTAGAATCAGCCGGCGCAGGCTGATTTTTTCTCTTTTGATATCCGGATCTTACTGACCCAGCAGCCAGGGCATGAAATACGGCACCTGCTTGTGCCACCAGGGCCAGTCATGCTCACAATCATGCCCCCAGACATCCACCCTGGTATGGATGCCCTTGCGCTCCAGGATCCCCCTCAGCTGGAAGGTGGTGTCCGGCACCTCCCAAGGGCCAAGGCCCACGCAAATGACGGCGCGCTGGCTGTTGAACATGGGGATGTAATGATGATCCTCCGGCAGATTCGCCATGTAGTCCACAGGAGAATTCTCGTACACCACGCCGTCCATATAACCATCAAAGCCGTAGCTGGCCGAATAGATGCCGGAAAGCGCCATCATGCCGGTAAAAATATCCGGCCGGCGGAAATAAAGGTTAGCCGCATGAGTAGCACCCAGACTGCAGCCGAAAACAATGATGCCGGTATCCTCGCTGCCGGACTCACGGCTCAGAGTCTGCATGAAAGGGGCTACCTCATGGAAAATGTAGTTCATCCACGCCTCATGGCGGCGGATGCGGTGGTAAGGATCGCTGTTTTTATCGGACCAGGTCTCCAGATCAATGGTATCGATGGCGGTGACCATGATCTGGCCGCTTTCGATCCAGGGGGCCAGCGTGTCGCTCATATGATAATCCTCAAAGGAGAAAAAGCGGCCGTCCTGACATGGCACGAACAGCAGCGGGCGTCCCGCATGGCCGTAGACCTTGCACTCCATGTCTCTCCCCAATGCCGGGCTATATTCCTTGAAATATCTCGTCTGCACAGTTTCTTCCTCCTAATTGTCGATCACTTATCCACGCCGTACAGCAGCGTGGACACGGCAAAGGGCAGCTGCTTTTCCCAGCTGGCCTCGGTGTGCTCGCCACCGGGAATGATCCGGCTGGTAAGATACACGCCGCGGTCCAGCAGCGCATCCTCCGTCAGCCTCAGGTGACGAAGCATATCCGGATGGTTTTCCAGCTCCCGGGAACCGTAGTCCATGTACACCACCGTCTCCGGCGCAATGGGCACGGTGCGGATCATCCGCCGCAGCTTCTCCGGCTGCACCCAGACCGAGGGCGACAGTGCCGCCGCCCGGGAATAGACATGGTTGTATTTCGTAACGGCATACAGGCTCATCAGCCCGCCCATGGAGCTGCCGCCGATAAAGGTATGTTCCCGATCCGGGATGGTGCGGAAACGCCGGTCGATGAGGGGCTTGAACTTCCGGGCAAACCACCGCATGGTTTCATTTCCCCGTCCCCTGAACTCACCCCAGACGGGACTTGCGCAGTCATAGGGCGAATACTCGGACAGCCGTCCGTTGTCGGGATGGTGGTTGCACTCCACCGCCGCCACGATCAGCGGCGCATCGGTATAGTCCAGATAGTTAGCCAGTCCCCAGCTCTTGCCATAGGTGGCGTCAGAGTCGAGAAACAGGTTGTGGCCGTCAAACATATACAGCACCGGAAAACGGCGCTGCGGCTCATTCCGGTACATGGTGGGCAGGTAGACATAGGCCCGCCGCTTTTCTGTTCCGGTAAGCTCCGGGATCACGATTTTCCACTTTCTGATCATAGGGGTTCCTTTCAGGGGCTGCCGCCGGCGGAGACTGCGGCGCGAGAGGGTATTCTGTGCGAAGGATCACACTCCACCATTATAATTTATATGTAGTGTACCATTGCAGGATAGCATTTTCAATTCCAAATCGCTGGATTCTTCCAAAAAAGTAATCGTTATCCTCCGCGCCGCGCAAAAATCGGGGATTTCGATATCCACAGCTCATGTGGTTATACAATTATTCCATCTCATTGCTTATATGTTATAATGTATCATAAATATTCGATTTCAGTTAGAACTCAACAAATTACCCTTTCTGTATCGTTCAATAAGCTCCTTTGCGCCTGTAAAATATAATTGCAAAATCAAAAGGAGGCTCTTGATATGAACACAGATAAAATCTTGGCAGAAGCAATCGCAAAGGACTACGCACCTAAGGATAATTCAAAGATTATTGCCC
>CAZQJD010000067.1:0-9320 GCA_964593575.1 uncultured Oscillibacter sp. | reverse complement strand
GATGTTCAAAATGAGTGAGTGATCTGGATTAAAAAATGGAAGCGGCAGCAGAGTTGATATGCTCCCTCCATGATGACAGTTTAATTTATTCATTGTCTCTCATAGAGGGAGCATATCATGAGACGATCGAGGCCTCAAAAAAATTAAGTCCCGAATCGAAGAACTGAAAGTTATCCACAGCGACAAAACTGTCCGGCTGATGTTCCAGGACGAAGCAGGCTTCGGACGGATCAATAAGCCAAAATACTGCTGGTGCAAGAAGGGTGTGCGCCCCAGCGTACCTTGTCACCATATCCGGGAGTACTACTATGTCTTTGGAGCAGTGGAGCCGCTGACGGGAGACAATTTCTTTCTGATACTTCCCCGGTGCAATTCTGCTTGTATGAACGCTTTTCTTCAGGACTTATCCAAAGAATATCAAGATGATGTGATTCTACTGTGCTGCGATGGAGCAGCTTGGCACAAGCCTGGCGTACTGAATATCCCAGAGAATATCGAACTGCTTCATATTCCACCGTACACGCCGGAGATGAATCCCATCGAGCAGATTTGGAAGGAAATCCGCAAGCGGGGCTTCCACAACGAGGTGTTCTCAAGCCTCAGCAAAGTGCTCGACCGCCTCTGTGATACGATTTGTACGCTGACCAATGAAGCTGTCTCCAGCATTACCGGCAGGGATTTGATGATTAAACCTTTTAATTAAAAAGCAGTATAAATCTATTGAAAAGCAACGCATTTCGATCAAAAAAGTTTTTAATTTCCGTAAAAACTTTAAGGAAGAATTCAGCTTTCCCCTGTACGTTTAAAATGGTTCTGCAGGAACCAATGACCAAACAAGGAGGAGTTGGCATGAGTTATACAACGGAAGAGAAGGATGCGATCCAGCGGCCGCGCAGGAAGAGAGGGAAAAAGCTGGCGATACTGATCGTGCTTCTTGTGATACTGGCGGCTGCGGCAGCCGGTGTATATCATCTGTTTTTCGCGAAGGAAGAGAAAACGGCGGTGACAGGGACCACGACCTATGGCTCCTTAAATGAAGCCATTGAGGGGTCGGGGACTACGGTGCCGGCAGACTCCATTTCCTATACGGTCAACGGCACGGTCAAGGAATGGCATGTGGAGGCCGGCGATGAAGTGGAGGCCGGCGATCTCCTCTATGTGCTGGATGCCTCGGAAGCGGAAGATCAGATCCTGGAGTACGAGGTAGAGCTGGAGGATCTCTATGAGGAGCTGGAGGAGCTACAGGACAATATCGCCAACCAATGGGTGACGGCTCCCTTCTCCGGGCGTATTGAAAAGGTACAGGCAGAGGAAGGGAAAAACGTACAAAACGGTACGAATCTGGCAACACTGGTAGACAGTTCCTGTATGGAGGCGACGCTGTATTTCAGTTATGCTTACGAGAAAAGCATCCAAACGGGAATGGAGGCTGTGGTATCGGTACCGGATCAGATGCTGAACCTCACTGGCACCGTCTCTGAGATCCATTATGTGGACTATGTGACGCCCGTGGGAATGCGGTGCTTTGCCGTGACTATCCAGATGGAGAATCCGGGCGCACTGACGGAGGGGACTTCCGTTACCTGCTGGATCGAAACCGAGGAAGGCGTACCCGCATATGCCGTGGATGATACAACGCTGCGGTATCACCGCACGGAAACCATTACCGCGGATGCAAGCGGTGAGCTGACGGCTGTCAATGTGGTGAATTATCAGCGTGTAGCCAAGGGCGAAAAGCTGTTTGTCATTGATACCTCCAGTTATGAGAAGCAGCTCGAAACTCTGCAGAAGCAGATCGAAAGCTACGAGGAAAAGATCGCCGATCTGAAGGAATCCATTGCCACCGAATATACCCGGTATGCCGATATATCCGGTCGGGTAGTTAATGCCAGCTACAGCACCAACCGCATGACGGGAAAAGATTCCGGTACGGTGACCATCTACAATCAGGATACCATGCAGATATCCATCAATGTGGATGAGCTGGACGCGGATTATCTGGAAAAAGGCATGGAGGTATATGTTTACCGCACGACCTCTTCCAGCACGGTATCCTATCCGGCGACACTGAGTTATCTCAGTCTGGAAGCCACCTCCGGCGGCAGCGGTGTCAGCACTTTTGCGGCTACCATCACCATTGAGTCGGACGGCAAGCTCTCTTCCGGTGTTACGGTGTACTACGCTATTACACCTGGCAGCGGCGAGGGCGCGGAAGGAGTCCAGGAGACGGTATTGGCGCCCATCAATGCGCTGTTCCGCTATGATGACGGGTATTATATGTTGATCCAGGCAGACAAGGAGCCGGAAAATACCATAGATCCCGCTGAGCGCGGCGGAAGTGTGACGGAATATCCTGAAGGGTATTATGCCGTTCCGGTAGAGGTCGGCGACTATAACGGCAGTTATATTCAGATCCTGTCCGGCGTGGAACAGGGCGCCACGGTGTTCCTGCGGTATATGAATGCGGCGCCCGGAGGTGGTGACACTACTTCGAATGTGGGCGGCGACAACGATACCATGAGTAATATGCCCGGCATGGGCAACATGGGCGGGATGTCTGGTTTCGGCGACATGGGCAACATGGGCAACATGGGTGGTCAGGGCGGCAATATGGGCGGTCAAGGCGGCAACATGGGCGGAAACCGGGGCAGCCGGTAAGGAGGCTGCTATGAGCTTGATCGAAATCAGAGATCTTTATAAGATCTACGGGGAAGGACAGGAAAACGAGGTCAGGGCTTTGGACGGTGTGAGCCTCTCCGTTGATTATGGTGAGTTTGTTGCTGTTGTGGGTGCGTCCGGCTCGGGAAAGTCTACGATGATGAATATTTTGGGGTGTCTGGACATACCCACCCGGGGAACGTATCTTCTGGAAGGAATATCCATTGCGGAGCGGACGGAGCGGGAGCTGGCTGACATCCGAAGCCGGAAGATCAGCTTTATATTTCAGGGCTATAACCTGATCCCCTCCATTTCCGTTTGGCAGAATGTAGCTCTGCCGATGACCTACCAGGGTGTTCCGCTGGCAGAGCGTCGTCAGAGGGCCATGGATGCACTGGATTCCATGGGTATTCTGGAAAAGGCGGAACACCGCCCTACGGTGCTGTCAGGCGGTCAGCAGCAGCGAGTGGCTATTGCCAGAGCGATTGCTACCCGGTCGCCTATCATTATGGCGGATGAACCCACCGGCGCACTGGATTCCAAAACCGGTCAGCAGGTGTTGGATATCCTGCGGGGATTGCATAAAAGCGGGACTACCGTAATTCTCATCACCCATGACAACGGGATCGCTGCAAAGGCGGAGCGGATTGTGCGTCTGTATGACGGGCGGATCTTGAGTGACTGCGCCAATGAGCCGGATGAGGCGGCACCCATCAATACCAGCGCATAAGGAGGCACGATATGGATTCTGTGATTATGGCGTTTGAGTCCATTCGGGATAAAAAGATACGCTCCTTTCTCACCATGCTGGGTATCATTATCGGTGTGGGCGCGGTGCTGATCCTGGTTTCTGTGGTACAGGGCTACAATGCGGATCTGACAGCCTACTATGAAAAGCAGGGCGTGAACAAGGTCAATGTGACATTGATGAACTTTGACAGGACCAATACCACTGACCAGTCCGGTGAGTTCATGGACTGGGTGGGAGAAAGCCTTGACGGATATATTACGGGTGTCAGCCCCAGCTATTCCACTTCGGGGACACTGAAGTATTACAACAACTCCAATACCAGCGCAGTGGTCTATTTCGGCAATGAGCAGTGGTCGGCCTGTAATAACTTTGTCCTGAACAAGGGACGGGATCTTCTGGAAATGGACATTGCGGGCAGAAATCGGGTCTGCGTGGTGGGTTCCTATGTGGCGGAATCTCTATTCGGTTACCGGGACGCGGTAGGGGAGACGATCATGTACAACGGTGTTCCCCTGACGGTAGTAGGTGTGTTCTATGCAAAGGATGGCAGCGCGGAGGAGTCCATGGATGACATGATCGTATTGCCATATACACTCAACCGACAGCTGCTGCATATGGACACCGTGACCCAGTTCACCATTAAGGTCAACAGTTCTGCGAATATGACTTTGGTCATCAATGCAACGGAGGATTGGATGACTCAGAACGTGAATACCAATACCGGAACTTATACCGTGGAAAACGGAAACGACGCCATGGAAGCCGCGGAAGATGAGACGGCTTCCTTGCAGGTGGTTCTGGGTGGTGTAGCCGCTATTGCACTGTTGGTAGGTGGTATTGGAATTATGAATATCATGCTGGTCACCGTTACGGAACGAACCCGGGAAATCGGTATAAAAAAGGCGATCGGTGCTCAGCGAGGAGTTATTGTCAGCCAGTTTCTGGTAGAATCCACAGTGCTTTCCGGCATCGGCGGCGTCATCGGGATCCTCATTGGTTACAGCGGGTCTTTGATCCTGGGAAAACTGATCTACGATATGATCTTGCTGCCCAATAGCTGGATGACTGCAGCGGCATTCCTGTTTTCACTGGCCATTGGAGTTGGCTTTGGCATGTATCCCGCCGTAAAAGCATCCGGTCTGCAGCCGGTGGATGCGCTGCGGGCTGACTGACGGTAAATAATTGATAAAGTGAGGGGTTTATATGAAAAAAAGGATACTGTCCCTGCTGCTGTGCGCGGCGCTGCTGATGAGCATTGCACCGTCTGCGGGTGCTGTTTCTGCAGACAGCGCGGATGCTGTGGTGGTTTTTACGGATATTGCGGATGATACCGTGTCCGTGGCGGCGACTGCCCTGCGGAGTATGGGCATTATCTCGGGAACCACAGATACGACCTTTGCGCCTGATGGTCTTCTGACGCGGGCACATGTCTGCAAGATCATTGTCAATGCCATGGGCTTGTCCGGACAGGTGAGCAGCTATGCCCGTAAGACACTCTTTTCGGATGTGGCATCCTCGGCCTGGTACGGCGGATATGTGAATCTTGCATACAGTAAGGGTATTATTAACGGCTATGGTGACGGAACCTTTGGCCCGAATAACTATATTACATACGGGCAATTGGCAGCCATATTGCTGCGGATGCTGGGTTATAGCGCTGCGGATGTAGGATCTGTCTGGCCTACAGATTATACGAGCTTCTGTGAAGAACTGGGGATCACCGGAGAGTTGGAACTGGATCCCTATCAGACACTGAACCGGGGGCAGGCGGCTATTCTGGTCTACAATGCCCTGCAAGCAGAAACGGCCGGAAATGGCAAGGCGTATTATGAGACCATCAGCGGTGTACAGTCCATACAGAGCGCAATGCTCCTGGATGTGGATGCTGCTCACGGAAATGCAGACGGCCTGCTGATGGCGGCGGCGCTGTCTTCCAACGGAGCATCTGTCAAGTATTATAGCCAGAAAAATCAAATCTCCAGCAAGTTTGCGGGTTATACCGGGGATCTGCTTTTGGGCAGTGCGGGGGAAGTGATCGGATTCATCCCGGATGCTGCCTTCGATGAAATGGTGACCATTCAGGAAGCGGATTCTACCGAACTGACGGACAGCAGCGGGAAGCAGCATAAGATGGCCGACAATGCTGTGATCATCGTAGGGGAATCGGTGTATGCATGGAGCGGCACAGGGTATCTTCAGGCAAATTGCTGGGCTGGGGATTGCGCGTGGCTTTTCTATGATAATAATGGGGAGGTCTGCTATATCTGCGTGCCGGTAACTGATGCTGCAGATGCCCAAGCACGGGAGGTAAGCTCCGTGCAAAAGGTCATCCTTCTCGATATGGATGCGGCGTACGGTGAGCTGCAAGGGCAGATGATGGTGTATTTGCTGTCCGGAAACACGGCGGCTGTGGAATATTTTGAGAAAATGGTGACCCTGCCTTCCGCCTATGAGGGACAGGTCGGAGAACTTCTGCTGAATGATGACGATAAGGTAGTAGGATTTATCTCTGCTGCTGCCCCTATGGAAGAGATCGTTGTTGCCTCTACCAAAACATCTGGTATTGTTGATAAGGATGGTGTCGTTCATCGGATCTCCGGCAGCGCAGTTACCATTGTGGGAGAAGACTTGTATACATGGAAGGACGCCGGCTATCTTCAGCTCAGGAGCTATGCGGGGAAAACTGCAAGACTGTACTCTGATGACAGCGGTGCAGTGTCCTATGTACAAATGGCCATCGGCGTGACCGAAGCCGATACGGACATTCTTGTAGCGGAAACAAAAGTACCGGTCAATGAAGCCGTTCGTAAATTCGGGATCACCGGAACATACTCCATCACGAAAAATGGAGAACGCGCTGATGCGAAGGCACTGGCGCAGTACGATGTCCTTTACTATGATGCGGCTTCCAGAACTCTGCGGGCATCTGACTATCAGCTCACCGGATATATAGAAGCGGCAGCGCCAAATGTCAGCAATGCGGAAACCATCACTGTTGCTGGATGTACGATCCCAGTGATGGAGGCGGCGTGGGAAATGCTGGAAAGCTACACGCTGGGCGATCGGATCACGCTGCTGCTGACAGATGACGGCAAGGCGGCAGCAGTAGCCTCTGAGAGCGATATGGTCGCAGATATGGTTGGCGTACTCAGTGCCAATGGAAAAGCTGTTACCCTTCTGGGCAGTGGTTTGACTTTGACAGCAGCCGACATGAATGCGGAGACGAAGCTTTATGGCGGATTGGTAGCGGTGCGTGCGTACCAGGGGTCCCTCAATTGCAGCGCCTACACGTCCAAGAGTGCTGGAAGTCTGGATATTGAGGAAGGGACACTGGGAAGCTATACATTGGCGCCGGTTTGCGAGGTATATGAACACGCGGGGGCTTCTGACTACCCAAGCTATGTATATAGCCTTTCCGGACAGCAGGGCGTGCCTTCGTATGATTTTGATGAGATTTTCTGGACGGACACAATCCCTGCTGGAAGCATCAGCCAGATTCATCTGAATTCTGCAGGCCAAGTGGATATGATCCTCCTGCGGGAGGTAACAGGAAACTGTTATGAATATGGTGTGGTGCGGCGATACACAGGTAAGGAAGGTATCGATCTTGGCTCCAGTGGAGTGAGTGCCTATAATGCTGCCGCTACACTTACCAATAGCAGCAATCAGAATGGAAGCAAAAAGTACTTGTGTGCTCTTTATGTCTCGAACAGCGACAGTTACTTTGGCATTGCACTGCGCGGATACAGTGGCAGCTATGAGATCGTGACATCATTGGCGCAGCTGCAGAAGGCGTCCGGCCTGACGGAGGATTCTGTGTTCTATCAGAATGGGGAATGGTATGCAAATATCGATGGTTATGAAATCCCCATCAGTGAAAGTGTGCAGATTTATCTGAAAACAACAGGCCAGTGGCTCGAAGGGGAGAATGGTCTGAAGACGGTTCTTGCCATGAATGTGCAGATGGATGCCTATTATGACAGAAGCGCGACCACAGGCGGGCAAGTGCGCGTCATGACTGTGTCGGTGGAATAAGGAAGCTGTGTAAAAGAGAAACCGCCGCGGGTGTGAACCGCGGCGGTTTTGATTCGTTAGATTCATTTGTGGTACTTGCTGCCGGATAGGATCTGGTAGGCGCGGTAGATCTGCTCCAGCAGCATGATCCGTGCCAGATGGTGGGGGAAGGTCATGGGGGACATGGACAGCCGCAGGTCGGCTTTCTGCTTCAGAGAGGCGTCCAGTCCCACGCTGCCGCCGATGAGGAAGGTCAGCTGGGATGCGCCGTTCAGGCCAAACTGCTCCACCCTTTCCGCCAGAGCGGGGGAGGACAGCTCCTTTCCCTCAATGCACATGGCGATCACTGCGCCGCCCTTGGGGAGCTTTCCTTCGATGAGCGCCGCTTCCGCCGCCAGCGCCTGCCGGATCTCGGCCGGGGAGGGATCGTCCGGCAGCCGGGATTCCGGCAGCTCGATGATCTCCAGCGTGCAGTGCCGCTTCAGACGCTTGCTGTATTCCGCCACAGCCTCGGCGTAGAATTTTTCCTTCAGCTTGCCAACGCAAAGGATGCTTACTTTCTGCATGGTATCTCCTCCGTCCGGTAACAGCGGCTCAGCTCATCTCTGGGTGCAACGGACAGTTCCGGCAGCGTGTCCAGAGAGACCAGTGCCCGCGCCACCGCGTCATAGGCCATTACGGGCGTGTTGTTCTCCCGGCTCAGGTGCGCCAGCACGATCTCACGGGTGCCGTTTTCCGCACAGCGGCGGGCGAAATCGGCGGCGTCATCGTTGCTCAGGTGTCCCCGGTCACCCAGAATACGCTGCTTCAGATAGTAGGGATAGGGGCCGCTGCGCAGAGTCTCGATGTCGTGATTGGCCTCCAGCACCAACAGCGGAACGCCGGAAAGGATCTCAGCGGCGGCATCGGTGATGTATCCGGTGTCGGTGAGAAAACCCACGCTGTCAAACCGGTAACCGCAGGCGCCGGGGGCGTCGTGGGCGGTGGGGAAGGCGGTGACAGAAATATTTCCTGCGGAAACAGTGTCGCCTGCGGCAAGGGGGCGCAGCCGTCTCCCGATCCCGGCGATGCGGTAATCCATCTGCCGGCAGGTTTCGCTGCTGGCATGGATGGGTACATCCCAGTGCTTGACAATGGTGTTCAGCCCGGAGATGTGGTCGGAGTGGCAGTGTGTGATGAAAATGCCGGACAGGTCTTCCGGTGTCAGGCCCAGCTGCCGCAGAGCGGTTGTGATGCGGCGGCAGGAGATGCCTGCGTCCAGCAGAATATGGGTACCGTTTCGGCTCAAAAGGGCCGCGTTTCCGGAAGAACCGCTGGCCAGAGTATGTAATTCCATCAAAGCGGATAACCTCGCTGGTTGAAATAAGCAATGCGTCCGCCATGGAGAACGCCGACGACGCCGTCGACCTCCATCGCGGACGCATGGAATTCGCGTTATGTTGTCTTATGTCAGGGATCAGCCCACATTTGCGGTCACTGCGTCATCGTCAGGCACTTCCACCTCGCGGATATCGGCACCGATGCCACGCAGCTTTTCCACGATGTTCTCGTAGCCGCGCTCGATATAGTGGATGCCGGTGATCTCGCTTTCGCCTTCAGCGGCCAGTGCGGCGATGACCATGGCTGCGCCTGCCCGCAGGTCGTAGGCCTGGGTGGGCGCGGCCTTGAGGCACTCCACGCCTTCCACAATGGCGGTCTTCTCGTCTACCTGAATGTTGGCGCCCATCCGGCGCAGCTCATCCACATAGCGGTAGCGGCTGGACCAGACGCCCTCTGTCACCAGAGAGGTGCCCTCTGCCAGAGAGAGGACGGTGGTGATCTGGGGCTGCATATCCGTGGGGAAGCCGGGGTAGGGCATGGTCTTCACGTTGGTACGGCGCAGACGCCCGGTGCGGCG
>CAZQJD010000066.1:0-9516 GCA_964593575.1 uncultured Oscillibacter sp. | reverse complement strand
GGAAAGACGGAAGCTGGATAAGGAAGATTGTGTTCAACTTCCCTGTGCCTGTTGATGGCGAGGAAGTGAAAGAACTTCCCTTGGAAACTGAAACAACCGTCGAGACGGTTGTGCTGCTGACGGCGCAGGCGTGATCGGGTGCTGTGGAGGTATTTATGAAGAACAAACATTCTATTTTTCAGGCGAAAAACGCATTTCGGGAGGATTCCGGTTTTCAGACATTTCTGTTTTCCATCCTGATCGCCGGTCTCGCTTACGGCCTCTATAAGGGCATGCTGGACAACTTTCTGGCGGAAGTAGTAGGCATGGGCGAGATGGGCCGCGGCGTCACGGAGTTTTTCCGGGAACTGCCGGGTATTCTGCTGATCTTCATTCTGGCTGCGTTTTACATGCTCTCTGCGGAGACGCTGTATAAAGCCGGTGCGGTGATCATGCTGGTGGGCATGGGCATGCATGCCGTGCTGCCGCCCACCAAGGTGCTGGCGACGCTGGCCATCTGCATGTATTCTCTGGGCGAGCATATTCAAATCGGAATGAAGAGCACATTGGCGCTGAAGTATGCCAAGCCGGGCTGCGGTGGTTTGGCGCTGGGAGCACAGAGCGCCGCGAATCAGGTGGGCACACTGGCTGGCTATCTGGTGATCGTGCTTGTCTTTACTGCGTTTGCGGAGCAGTCGCCCTACGCGCTGTTTTTCGGCGTAGCAACCGTTTTGGTGGGCGTGAGCATGATCTGCGCACTGCGCATTCGTGGCAAGAGTGAGACGGATTCCAACAAGCGGCGGTTTTATTTCCACCGGAAATATTATAAGTACTATATGCTGGAGATGTTTTACGGTGCCCGGAAGCAGGTGTTTTTCACCTTCGGCCCCTATGTTCTGATCCTGTTTTACGGCGCCAATGCAGCCACCATCAGCCTGCTGTTTGCAATATCTGCAATTGCCTGCTTCTTCGCATCTCCGGTGGTGGGCAGAATCATTGACCGGCTGGGGTATAAGATCGTCATGATCTCCGATACACTGATCCTGGTGATCGTGTGTTTCTTTTATGGCTTTGCGCACCATCTGTTTCCCAGAGATGTGGCTTTTGTCGTGTGCTGTGTCAATTATGTGCTGGATTCGGTGATCTCTTTGGCATCCATGGCATCAAATTTGTACGTACAGGACCTCGCGGACAATGAGGCAGAGGTAAAAGCTACGATTTCCACGGGTGTCTCCATCAATCACCTGATCACCATTTTCATCGCCTTGTTCGGCGGCTGGATCTGGAAAACACTTGGTATTGAGCTGCTGTTTATCATCTCGGCGATTCTGGGGCTGTGCAACAGTGCTTACGCTGCGACCATCAAAGCGAAAGTGAGGAGAGGCACATGAATGGCGGCAGTTCTGTTGTGATGGAGGCGCATGCATTTGCGGGAAAACCGCGGAATTATGGCATTGATCTTCTCAGAATACTGGCCATGCTTTATGTGGTTATCCTGCATGCGGTAGGTCCTGGCGGTATTCTGGAGGCTGCGGCTGTGGGGTCTGTCCAATACAAGGCCGCCTGGTTTCTGGAGACGTGGACTTACTGCGCGGTGAATATCTTTGCTCTCGTCAGCGGCTATGTTTCCTACACGGATCGGGATAGAAAGGCAAGCTGGTCCAGCTACGTCATGCTTTGGCTCCAGGTGGTGGTATACGGCGTTGCGGTCACACTGGTGTTCAATGCCTTCCATCCGGAATTGGTGACGAAGGCCGATTTGCTTCGGATGTTTTTGCCGGTGACTGGCGGACTGTATTGGTATTTGAATGCCTATACAGGTCTGTTTGTTGTCATGCCGCTGCTGGATGCGGGGCTGCGCAAATGCTCTGTGGAAACAGCACGAAAGGTTTTTGTACTGCTGTTCCTGGTGTTCTCCGCATACGAAGCTGTTGTGTGGAAAATGGCACTGTCCGGTGGATATTCGTTCGCGTGGGTAATGATTCTGTATTTACTGGGCGCTATGATCAAAAAATGCGACATTGGCAAAGGATTAACAGCGTCTCAGGCGTGGATCGGAACTGCGGTGCTGTGTTTCATGGCATGGTTTTGGAAAATGTATGTACCGGAGTTCAGTGTGCGTGGCATATGGGTTGGAAAGGATGTATGGATTTCCTATCTGTCGCCCATGGTGCTGGGGGCGGCCATTCTGCAGCTGATCGCGTTTTCTAAATTGAAGGTGGGTGAAGGCTGGAAGAAGATCATTGCCTTTGCGGCACCGGGTTCTTTTGCGGTGTATATACTGAACTGCCATTGGGTGATTTGGAGATACATGATGACTGCGAAATTTGCGTCTCTTGCCTCACGACCCGTACACGTTCTGGTATTCTGGGTGCTGGCGTTCTCGTGTGCGTTTGTAGTGCTCTCGATCCTGATAGATCGCGTGCGGATTTTCTTCTTTGAGATGTTCCGCATTCGTAAGATCGTGGACAGGCTTGTTGGTATTGTGGAGAGAGCGGTGACCGCCATAGCGGACCGGCTCTGAGAGAGGAGAATGATGAGATGATCCAACCGGGAAAAATCGATCTGAAGAATGTCCTTGTGGCGGCGGTGGGTGTCTTCTTTACCGCTACGGGCGCGGTATTCAATATGTGCGCCGGACTGGGCAATGACTGCATCGGCATTGTTTATGACGGTATGCGCTGCTTCTTCGGGTTGAGTCAGGAGCAGCTGGGAACGGCTTCCAACATTGTGAACATAGCGCTGGTGATCCTGCTGCTGCTCATTGGCAGACGCTACATTAGCGTGGGCACGCTGGTCTATTTTGTGCCCTACGGACTCTATGCCAATATCGCCACGAATCTCTACGGGATCCTGTCGTTTTCTGACAGTCTGGCCAACAACATTCTGTTTTCGGTTATTGGGTGCCTGTCTCTGTATTTTGGCGTAGCTACCTACATAACCGTGGACATCGGCGTGGATCCTTTTACCGGCATCGTCCTTTGGCTGACGGATAAGCTGAAGAAGGAATATCGTTATGTCAAAATCGTCTTTGACATCGTGATGATCGCTCTGGGCTGGGCACTGGGCGGAAAGGCCGGTGCTGTGACAATACTGACAGCCTTTACCGCGGGACCCTGCATCCAGTTTTTCCACCAGAAGATCCGCAAGGTGCTGGTGGGTGAATAAAAGAAAGCCGCCCCCGTTGGTATCCTGAACACCAACGGGGGCGATGATTGTCAGCAGAAGATTTTGGCGGCCACGGCGGTGCTGCCGTCCTGACGGAGGACACCGATTTCCGGGCCATCCGGCGTTTCCCGGCGGCGGATGGAAAGAAGGTCGCCCTCATAACAGGAGGTACGGAACAAAACGTCTACTTCCCGGATGGACATATTGTTCAGCTCTTCGCAGGAGAATGCACCGAAGATAGCGTGCACATAAGCGGCGTTGTTCATATGCTGGCCCAGATCAATATCTGTGGAGCGTACCGTGTATCTGCCTATCTCAGGACATGCGGAAAAATCATCCGGGATTCTGGCGTAAGCTCCTTCACAGGCGCTGCGTTCACAATGCTGGAGAGACGGCGGATAGTTGTCGGCAATGCGCGCCAGTCTGCCGGTTTCCACCTCCAGCATGGCCCATTCTGTTTTGCCTGAGGCCACGAGCTCGCCGTTGTGGATCAGCTCATAGGAGCGGTCGCAGCGGATTCGGCCCGGAACCTCCGGCCATGTAACGGCGTGGAGCGTCTGTAAAAGCTTTGGCTGGCGATAAATGCATACTTTGGTTTTGACGGTGAGCCAGAACAGCCCCTTGCTGGACAGGATATCCATTCCAACGCCGATCGCATCTCCGTGCTCCGCAGCCAGATCCATAAAAAGAGAAAATAGGTGGGGTATAGCAAGCTTGCCGGTGTTGTCGCACATGCTTAGCGCGACAGACACCTGCTTTTCCAGTTTACATTCCATTTGCACGTATCCTTTGCATCATGTTCTATTCTGAAGTATGATATCACTGGAGGAGAAAAATATCAAAGAGTTTTTGCCGGAAGCTGTTTTTTTCTCACAGAATCTGTTATGCTGGAAGCAAATGAAAAGGGCGAATGGCGCCGGAATGGAGGAGTGTATGGATCCCATCCTGTATGTTGTAAAAAAGATCGACGGAGATTATGCCTGGCTGGAGAACACGGAGCATCCGGAGCGTGAGCCGGTATTTATCGCACGTGCGCTGCTGCCGGATACTGTGTTTGAAGGCACGCAGCTTCAATTTGAGAATTTTGAATACACGCAGCTGTAATTTGCGGTATCCGGAGTGTGAAAATCCGGGATTGCGCTGGGCAGGCTGCTGCGATATAATGATAAAAACGTTCAAAAAAGGACAATGAACATAGTTGACAGAGGAAAGGACAGCCATATGGATATTTCCCGCTTTACAGAATATCGCAACAGGGTGATGGAGAATTGCTCACAGGTCATTGTGGGTAAGGAGGACGCCATCTCGCTGGTTTTGACGTGTTTCATTTGTTCCGGCCACGTGCTGCTGGAGGACGTGCCCGGAACCGGAAAAACAATGCTTCTGCGAGCTTTTGCAAAGACCATCGGCGGCGATTTCAAGCGGATCCAGTTTACGCCGGATTTGCTGCCTTCCGACCTGACCGGCATCAACTTCTTCAGTCAGAAGAGCGGCGAATTTGAGTTCCGGCCCGGCCCGCTGTTTTCCAACATTGTGCTGGCGGACGAGATCAATCGTGCGACACCCCGTACGCAGTCCAGTCTGCTGGAGGCCATGGAGGAACGTCAGATCACCGTGGATGGCGTTACCAGTCGTCTGTCGGAACCGTTTATGGTCATGGCCACTCAGAACCCGCTGGAATCCTACGGTACGTTCCCACTGCCGGATGCGCAGATCGACCGGTTTTTTATGCGGCTTTCCTTGGGATACATGACCCGTGAGCAGGAGATGGGTGTCATTTCCCGCCGTTCTGCGGTGGATATTATTGAGTCTCTGGAGCGGCGTGTGACGGATGAGGACACCGCGTATGTTCGCAATGCCTATACCGAAGTAACGGTGCCGCGAGATGTTCTGGGGTATATGATGGATGTTGTGGAGGGCACCCGCAACGGAAGCAGCTTTATCAGCGGTGTGTCTACCCGCGGCGCCATCGCGCTCTATAAGGCTTCTCAGGTGACGGCGGCGCTGAATGGCCGCGACTATGTGATTCCGGAAGACGTTAAGTATGTGGCACCGCATGTGCTGATCCATCGCATCTCTGCCGGCAGCGGTTCTAAGAGCGGGGCGGCGGCAACTTTCCTGGATGATATCCTGAAGAGCATCCGGGTTCCGCTGGAGACGGTATGATCGTACTTTTTGTTGTATTTTTAGCTGCGCTGGCGCTGTACATGCAGAACCGCTCTATGACGAAAGGCTTGGATCCTGTAAAGGAAGATCACTGGATAGATGCTTCTATTGTTGAGCTGGATGAAGAATTTCATATTGTGATTTCCCTGAAGAACACTGGTCGGGGGCTGATCCCGTTTCTGCGGGTCAGCGAGAGCATCCCGTATCGTATGAATCTGCTGATGGAAAACGGCTATACCCTCAAGGATTCCAGAGGTGGTAAGCAGGTGACCTATACCACATGGCTTCGGCCCCGGCAGGAGGTACGGAAGTATTTGCCGGTGTCGGCGTCGCAGCGCGGCCGGTATTTTCTGCAGGAGATGGTGCTGGGCGGCGGTGATTTTCTGGGACTGAGTGAACGTACCCGGAATTACAATTGCTTCCGCGAGGTGGTGGCGGTTCCAAAAGCTGCGCCGGAGCAGGCGGTGGGTGATGCTCTGGGCGGTTTTATGGGTGATGTGTCTGTTCGGCGCTTTATCCTGGAGGATCCTGTGCTGACGCTGGGCTACAGAGAATATACCGGTCGTGAGCCCATGAAGATGATCTCCTGGACACAGAGTGCCAGGGGAATGGGACTCATGGTAAAGAAGTATGATTATACGCTGGAGCCTGCCGTTTCTGTGCTGCTGAATATCGAGAGTATGACGGACAACTGCGAAAATGAGCTTGAGCGCTGCTTCTCATTGGCCAGAACTGTCTGCGGAACGCTGGAGGAACGGGGGATCCAGTATGATTTTGTCACCAATGCCGTGATTGCCGGCGCCATGTCAGATCTATCCACTATGAGTGAAGGTCTGGGGTCGCGGCATTTTGAAGGCGTTCTGGAGGCTTTGGGCCGCGCGACCTATACGGTTTCCCGTTCTGCGGACAAGCTGCTGACGGGGGCTGCTTCCGCTGGCTATGGTTCTGCGAGAGGACGAATCCTCATTACGCCGGATCGTACGGCCCTTCATCCTCAGACGCTGAACCGGCTGAGAGAGGTTTCCGGCGGAAATCTGCTGGTGATTGCTGCATCGGAGGTGGAACCATGGTGATGATGCATGGGCTTCGGGGGTTGACGGAGCTGTCCTTCTATTATGCGTTTGCATCTTTTGTCGCTGCCTGCGGCGGCAGCCGATACGCACTGGTCGGATTGATGCTTCAGGCGATGTGCTTCACGCTTTCCGCTGTGCTGGAGAAGAATCGATCGCTGCGCATAGCAGCGTTGGTGCCCATGGCGCTTTTTTGGCTGCTGCCGGATATTGCGCTGGCGGATACATTGCTGTTTATTCCACCGGCGGTTTATGTGATCCATCTGGCATACAATGGTGCATATGCACTGGACTGGGGTCGGCATGTGGAGCTGTTTTCCGTCTTTTGGAAGGCCTATGCTTTTTTTGCCGCTATTCTGCTGCTGGTCGGAATGCTTCCGGTGATGGCGCAGGCGTCCATGCCCATCGCGCTGATCATGCTGGTGGGGTCTGTTCTGCTGATGCGCTCTTTGCGCCATGAGCCGGAAACCTATTGCCAGAAATGGTACCAACTGCTCAATGCAGCCACTGTGGCCGTGGTGATCGTGATCGCGGCCTTGATGAGCACAAGGGCCTTTCTGGAAATATGCGCGGCGGCTTTTGCTGCCGTGTACAGGACGTTTGTGCTGCCGGTACTGATGCTGGCTCTGTCAGGATTTATCTATATTCTGAGAGTGGTGGCGTGGCTGGTGTCTCTGCTGAACATCCGCCTGCCGGAGAATCAGAAAGAAGCACCCGAGCTCCAGCTGGACGGCATCGCCAAGGATCTGGGTCTGGATGATCTGACCGGAGAGCCGGTGGGGGAGAAATTCCTGATCTTGCTGTGCGTGCTTCTGGCTGCGGTCGTGCTGTATCTTTTCTTCCGCTGGATGATGCGCCTCGGCTGGGGTGAGAAGCGACCACCTGAAACACGGGAGGAGCGGTTTGACATACCCGGAGGTACTGAAGAGAAAGTACGGAAGGTACGGCCGGGAAGCGCTGTGCAGCGTGTGAGAGCGCAGTACCGAAAATTCCTGAGGTTGTATATTTCCGCAGGTGGTGAACTGGATAACACACATACCAGCTTGGACGTGGAGCAGGGAGCCAAACGGTGTCGGTTCGTGCCGGAGAATGTGGAGGAGCTGCGTTCTATTTACATTCGTGCCCGTTATGCAGAGCGCGCGGAGGCCGAGGATGTTTCGCGGGCGAAAGAGTTGTATGCCGCCATGAAGAGGAAGCAACAGGTTGAGGGAAAATAGTTGTATTTTTCCCCAAAACAGTGTATGATAAGACTTAGTAAGGACAATATACAGGAGGAATCGTAATGGGTAAAACTGCACGTATGGTCATGAAGATCGTTGGCGCAAGCCTGGCGCTGGCAGCAGTGATTTGCCTGCTGATCGGCGGCTGGCATGACATAGTGGTAGCCAAGGAAGGCTTGAAGACTCGTATTTCCGGAAAGCGCGGATCCGAGTATGATGACTACAACGACAGCGAGCTGTACGGATAATACGCTCACAAAGATAATTACAAAAGGAAGAAGCGGCGTCATCTGAAGCCGCTTCTTCCTTTTGGTTACAGGGGAAAATACAAAAAGTGGATGAACTGCGCTCATCCACAAAAACACATATTGACATTAGAAAAAATATATGGTAGAATAAATCGCTTGCAATAACGGGATTAAAAAATAACTTCCCCTGCCATTGCAAGCTAAAGATAGCATATCTTACAGCGAAAAGCAATAGCTGATGCTTGCAATTTTAACAACAATGCCGTGCGTGTCAAATGAATGGCGCCAGCTTTGCGGATTGCGAATGAAAATACTCTGCTGCGGGAAAGAGGGGCAGCTCGTCCCTGCGGCAAAAGAAAGGTTGCGTGAATTACAGATGGCCAAAGACAAGTATTACGGAAAGACTCTTCGTAAGAACTTTGCCCGGCACGAGGAAGTCATGCCCATGCCCAATCTGCTGGAGATCCAGAAGAAGTCCTATCAGTGGTTCTGGGACAGTGGTCTGCGGGAAGTGTTTGCAGACGTGGGCTGCATCAATGACTATCAGGGCAATCTGGAGCTGAGCTTCATTGATTACAAGATGGATGAGCCTCCCAAGTACGATGTGGAGGAGTGCAAGGCTCGTGATGCCACATATGCCGCACCTCTGAAGGTGAAGGTGCGTCTGCACAACAAGGAGACGGAGAACTTTACCGAGCAGGAGATCTTCATGGGCGACTTCCCTCTGATGACCAACTCCGGTACCTTCGTCATCAACGGCGCTGAGCGCGTTGTGGTTTCTCAGATCGTTCGCTCTCCTGGTGTTTATTACGGAAAAGAGATGGATCTGAAGACCGATCTGCCCCTGCTGACGGCCACCGTGATCCCTTACCGCGGCGCATGGCTGGAGTATGAAACGGATGCTTCTGAAGTGTTTTGGGTTCGTATTGACAAGAATCGTAAGCTGCCCATCACCTGTCTGATCCGTGCACTGGGCGTCAAGACCGACGCTGAGATCAAGGAGCAGTTTGGCGGCGATCCTCGCATTATGGCCACTCTGGAGAAGGATCCCTGCAAGACCTATGAGGACGCACTGCTGGAGATCTACCGCAAGCTCCGTCCCGGCGAGCCCCCCACCGTGGAGGCTGCCGAGACTCTGATGAATAATCTGTTTTTCGATCCCCGTCGTTATGATCTGTCCACGGTGGGCCGCTATAAGTTCAATAAGAAGCTGTCGCTGTGGGCACGAGCCTCCGGCCGACGCCTGGTGCTGCCTGTCGCAGATCCCGCAAGCGGTGAGATGCTGTTCGAGGAGGGCCACGTTCTGTCCGACGCTGACGCCAAACTGCTGGACAGCATCGGCGTGGGTGAAGTCACCGTGGATATTGACGGCCGTGAACTGAAGGTGACCTCCAACAAGATGTGCGACATTCAGCACTATGTGGATTTTGACGCGTTTGCTGAGTGCGGTATCAAGGAGCGTGTGTGCTTCAGTGTGCTGCAGGAGCTGCTGAGCCAGTATGAGGGTGATGAGCTGAAGGCACAGATCCGCGCCCACAGGGACGCTCTGGTGCCCAAGCATGTTGTGGTGGATGACATCCTCTGTTCCATTCACTACATGAACGGTCTGGCTGTTGGTATATCCAACAAGGATGACATTGACCATCTGGGCAACCGCCGTCTGCG
>CAZQJD010000065.1:0-9602 GCA_964593575.1 uncultured Oscillibacter sp. | reverse complement strand
TTTACCTGCCATATTTACCGCAGACGATTCCGTGCAGCTATTGGACTTTGACTTAACGTGGAGTCTTACCCTCGTCTGGGGCCTTATATATGGTTTCTGTTCGTCAGGCCAGAGTTTTGCCGCCGTCTTTCTTCAGATTCCGCCTCACGACGGACACCCTTGACTTTGGCTATATCCTTCCCACTGCCGGGCGGATTCGGGTCTTTCACCCGTTAGAACGTGCGCTCACCGGGCGCACACAGAAAGCAACGCCCCGCTCTTTTGAGCGGAGCGTTGGAAAGTCATCACAGACCCATGAACACCAAATTCACATCGGCGATGAAATTGGGAACGCTATACATCACCAGAAGGTCATCAATCCCGTTCTCATTGGCATAGTTGGCCACAGAGGCGCGGTACTGACGCAGATCCAACAGATGCACCTCAGAGAAGTGCTGTGCCAGGAAGGGCGCCACAGAATCCGCATAGGAGTCCCGGACGATAAGCAGCTTCCCACCGGCCGCATTCTCATTGCGGATGACGCACAGGGGCTGATTGCCACCAAGGAACGACGAGTACTTATCCTTTACAGCCAAGTAACTGCGGTCATAGAGGGAGGCCGCTTCCTCTTTTCCGGTGCGCCAAGAGGTAACAGTCAAGCCATCCTCCCTCACCCAATATTCCATCTTATCAGGCTCCAGCCAATGGATGCCGGAATTGGAATACAGCGTACCATTGAACTCGCTGCTGACGACCTCCGGTGTAAAGCTGTTCATTGGCAGTACCTCGCCGTCTCTGCCCAGAAACTCCATGATCGCCACATAACCATAGTAAGCACCCAGGGTAGTCCAGTGATGGTCAGTGCGGTAGAATATCTCCTCGTCTGCATGCTCCTTCAAGACAGTCAGAAAATCCACGGTGTTCAGGCCGGTCTTTTCCGCCATCTCCAGCAGCAGTGTCTGATCCCAGCTATAGGCACCGGCAGGCAAACGGTCACGCCAAATCTCCGCCGCGGAGGGGATCAGTCCCAGATGCACCTTGGCATCGGTCTTCCCGTCCAACTTCTGGATATAGCCAAAGCTTTTATCCACCAAATCACTGTCCGGCGTCTCCACTTTGGAGATCAGGGTATCGCCCGCCAGATAAACATCGTTGAATTCTGTCTTGCCAACGAGCTGCTCCACCCGTGCCTTGACACCTGTCCAGGCATCACGCAGGGGGAACTGGTCGGCAATATATTCCTCCACGCCGTCTGTGAATTCACCGGACTTCAGCGTTTCCCAGGAAAACTCCGGCCACTGGGCCAGCAAACGGTTCTCCGTCTCGGAGCGTTCACGATCCGGAAGGAGCAGCGACAGGACAAACATCCCGCCGATAAAGCCGCAGAACAGAATGGTGATAAAACGACTGTATGCTTTTGTCATGGTTGACTCCCCCCTCTCAGAAACGGAAATACAGGAACGGATTGTAGCTGCCGGAAACCAGATAGGCTGTTCCGATCACCAGGCTGCCCAGCATGAGCACTGGGGTGGCCACCTTCTGTGCTTTTTCGGGCAGACGATGCCAGACCGTCTTGCCCAGCGCGGTGGAAGACACCGCCAGAATCACAAGTGTCACCAGATAGCTGCGCAGATCGTAGCCGTTGGCCGCGCTCCACAGCTCACCGCCGCCGAAGCAGATTTTCAGATATGCACCGCAGCGGCCAAGATCCTCGATGGCAAAGAGACCCCAGCCCACCATTACCAGGATCAGTGTATAGATATGCTTGATGACGACAGGAGTCTTTGCCAGCACATTGCGCAGGACATACTTCTCCAATACCAGCAGAACGGCAAAGTACAATCCCCACAGAATGAAGTTCCAGCTGGCGCCGTGCCAGATACCGGTACACAGCCATACGATGAAAATGTTGCGCAGCGCCTTGCCGGTGCCGCCACGGTTGCCGCCCAGCGGGATATAGAGATATTCCCGGAACCAGCTGGTCATGGAGATGTGCCAGCGGCGCCAGAAGTCCGTCACGGAATCAGCCTGATACGGATAGTTGAAGTTCTCGTCAAACCGGAAGCCAAACACCTGTCCCAGACCGATGGCCATATCCGAATAGCCGGAGAAATCGAAATAGATCTGGAAGGTATAGGCCAGAAGGCCCAGCCAACCGCCCACCATGGTCAGTGAGCCGTCACCCTGCGCCGCCAGAGAGGCATCCCACAAAGCGCCCACGGAGTTGGCCAGCAGCACCTTCTTGGCAAAGCCCACACAGAAACGCCGGACGCCAAGAGCAAAGTTCTCCGTGGTGTGAACACGGTGATTCAGATCCTCCGCCACCGTCTTGTACTTAACGATCGGCCCCGCGATCAGCTGTGGGAACATGGTGACAAACGCACCGAAATTCACAATGTTCCGCTGCGCGGGGGCATCCTTGCGGTAGACATCAATGGTGTAGCTCATGGTCTGGAAGGTAAAGAAGGAAATGCCGATAGGCAGTGGGATCCCCATGGGCCTGATATCGATTCCGGGGATCAGGGAGAGGTTTGTCACAATAAAATCATAATACTTGAAGAAGGCCAGCAGAAGCAGGTTAAATACCACGCTCTGTCCCACAAACCAGCGTGCCTTCCTGTCATCATGCCGATACTTATCCACCAACAGGCCGTGGGTGTAGTCAATGAATGTGGATAGGAACATGATAAGGATATAGACCGGCTCCCCCCATCCATAGAAAAACAGGCTCACGATCAGCAGCACAAGATTTCGCCAGCGCAGCGGTGCGGCAAAGTAGACTGCCAGCGTCACCACCAGATAGGCGAACATAAATGTAAGTGAACTGAATACCACTTTATCCTCTCCTCCATTACTCTTTATCGCTTCACAAGCTTCCTGTCTGTTTCACTTCGGGATTCCTTGCTATATGACGCAGCCGGAGCGCCAAAAGTTCCCGTATGAATAAATTTTTTCACAGCATTGGACCGCACTCTTGTATTATTCCCTATCATCGGGTATGATTGCAAGCAGAAAACAGATTTTTTGTCTGTAATTTGCGATTTTTGACACTTATTTGAGGTGAAAAGAACATGAGATATAGATTTCAGAACGACTACAGCGAAGGTGCGCATCCCCGGATTCTTCAGGCTCTGAGCAACTGTAACTACACCCAGTCCGCCGGCTACGGCTATGACCCCTTCTGTCAGGAGGCCGCGGAGCTGATCCGTACCAAATGTGCCGCTCCCACCGCTGATGTCCACTTCGTCTCCGGCGGCACGCAGGCCAATCTGCTGGTGATCCATGCAGCACTGCGCTCCTTCGAGGCGGTGATCTCTGCCCACACCGGACACATCAATGTCCACGAAGCAGGCGCTATCGAGGGTACTTCCCACAAGGTCTGCGCCGTCCCCAGCGAGTCCGGTAAGCTGACGCCGGACATGATCCGCGGCGTATGCAGCGAGCATTCCACCGAAATGATGGTACACCCCAAAATTGTATATATCTCCAATGCAACGGAAACGGGAGCCATCTACACAAGGGCAGAGCTTACCGCTCTGCGTGACTGCTGCGACGCGCTGAGCCTGTTCCTGTATCTGGACGGAGCACGCCTCGGCTCTGCACTGGCTGCTTCCGGCGGCGATCTGACTCTGGCGGATCTGGCAGCGCTGACCGACGCATTTACCATCGGCGGCACCAAGAACGGCGCCCTTCTGGGAGAGGCCATCGTTCTGACAAATCCCGCCCTGCAGGCGCAGTTCCGCTGGCATATGAAACAGCGCGGCGCCATTCTGGCAAAGGGCCGGCTGCTGGGCATCCAGTTCCTGGAGCTGCTGAAGGACGATCTCTATTTCCAGCTTGCCCGTCACGCCAACACCATGGCAGACCGGCTGCGTCAGGGTATTCTGGAGCTGGGCTATGAGATCCCCATCCCCTCTTCCTCCAACCTCTTCTTCCCCATCTTCCCCAACACGGTCATCCAGCAGCTGCAGGAAAACTACACCTTTGAGATCGATCACGCCACAGACGCAAACAACACTCTCATCCGTCTTGTCACCAGCTGGACAACACCCGCCGAGGCTGTGGAGGCATTTCTTGCCGACCTGGCTAAGTGCCGCTGACTTCGTTTTCCCCCTTCTGTCTGTCAAAAAGGCTTCAAATGGCTGCTGTGAGCTTTCGCAGCAGCCGTTTTTCTTTGCAAGGAATCGAACATTTTTTCGATTTTCTATTGACAAGAACGTTTGTTCGAGCTATAGTATAGACATATTAGGACATTTGTTCGATTGGGGGATATCAATATGACAGGTTGGTCATTTTTCTTCACGGTCATGGGCATTACCACGCTGGCTGCACAGCTGTTCCGGATCATCGATATGATCGAACGCCCTGCAAAGCAGCGCAGCCGTCGCCGCGCAGTTGCCGCACGCTGATGGCCGATGGATCTTCTGGATAAGCTGACGGTACTCACCGACGCAGCCAAATACGACGCCGCCTGCACGTCCAGCGGCGCACGTCGCAGTTCCAAACAAGGATATATCGGAAACACATCTTCTTCGCTGGCCGGCTGCTGTCACACATTTTCAGCAGACGGCCGCTGCGTTACTTTGCTAAAGGTATTGATGACCAACCGCTGTGTGTTCGACTGTAAATACTGCGTGAACCGGCGCAGCAATGATACCAGGCGTGCCATATTCTCTCCGGAAGAGCTGGCAGATCTGACCATCCAATTTTACCGCCGCAATTATATTGAAGGGCTATTCCTCTCTTCCGGCGTATACCGCAGTCCGGACTATACCACCGAGCTGATGATCCGCGCACTGCGGCTTCTGCGGGAACAATACCGCTTCAACGGATATGTCCACGCCAAGACCATTCCCGGCACAGCTCCGGAGCTGGTGGAACAGCTGGGACTGCTGGCAGATCGTCTGTCTGTGAACATCGAGCTCCCCTCCGAAGCAGGGCTGAAGCTTTTGGCACCGGACAAAACAAAGCAGGCCATCCTGACACCTATGCGCCAAATTGAAGCTATTACCCGGCAAAACAAGGAGGAGCTGGTCAAATACCGGCACACGCCCAGGTTTGCCCCAGCCGGGCAAAGCACCCAGCTGATCGTAGGCGCTACACAGGACAGCGATTTTCACATCCTGCGGCTGACGCAGGGGCTGTACGACCAGTACCGGCTCAAGCGGGTGTTCTATTCCGCATATGTGCCTGTTGTGGAGCACGCCCTGCTGCCTGCAAAGGATGTCAAACCACCGCTGCTGCGTGAGCACCGGCTCTACCAGGCTGACTGGCTGCTTCGGTTTTACGGCTTTCGTGCGGAGGAGCTGCTGGATGAGCAAAATCCCGATTTCAATCCACTGGTAGACCCCAAGTGCAGCTGGGCTCTGACACATTTGGAGTTCTTCCCGATAGAAGTCAATACAGCAGACTATGAAACCCTGCTGCGTGTCCCGGGCATTGGCGTGACTTCTGCCAAGCGTATCCTTGCAGCACGCCGCATCGGACCGCTGCACGCAGATGATCTGAAAAAGCTGGGTGTGGTGATGAAACGGGCCCAATACTTTCTCACCGCCAGCCACAGAACGGTTCCCGGTCTGCTGTTTACTCCGGACAGCCTGCTGCAGAATCTCATTGCCGCTGAGTGCTCTTCCCTGTCGCAGCCACAATTTCAACAGTTGTCACTTTTTGATCGTGCAGTCTGAAAGGTGGAACATGACGCCTCTGATATATTGCTATGACGGCAGCTTTGAAGGATTTCTCTGCTGCGTCTTTGAAAGCTATGCCAAACACGAAGTCCTCACCGCTATTGTCAGCGACGAGGACTTTGAGCCCACTCTTTACGATACTCGCTACATCCAGACAGATCAGGATCACGCCAACCGCGTTTACCGAAAGGTATTTACTCTGTCACAGGATGCAGGGCAGATCCTGCGGCGCGGCTTTCTGACCTGTCTGCCCCAGCGGGAAATACATCTCTACCGGATGATCCGCAAACTTTTGCAGGACGGTCCGCGTTTTCTTCGCAGCATGACCGATCCCACGGTCTATCCCATCATAAAAGCCATTCGCGCCATGAACGGAGAAGCGCATCTGCTCAAGGGATTTGTGCGATTCTCTGACCTGAACGGTGTGCTCGCCAGCGAGATCGAACCGAAAAACCGCGTGCTGCCGCTGCTGCGCAATCACTTCTGTTCACGCTATTACAACGAAACCTTCTTTATCTACGACCGCACACACCGGGAAGTCCTCCTCTACTCTGCCGGCAAATCCGCCATCACACCGCTGGAACAATTTGAAATGACCAAGCCGGACACGCAGGAAGCCTCTTATCGGCTCCTCTGGAAACGCTTCTATGACACCATCGCCATCAAGGAACGTGAAAATCCCCGCTGCCGCATGAGCAATATGCCGAAGAGATTCTGGAATACTATGACGGAATTTCAGGACGAATCCTGGTTCATTCCTCAAACTGCGCCCGAAGCTGAAGCAATCCCTTCCGCTCCAGCCGCGATATCTGCACCTGAGACACCTGAAGGACCCGGGCCGTCTGCGCTTGGGTAAACCCCCGGTAGTACCGGAGCAGAATCGTCATCCTTTCCTTTTCCGGCAGTTGCTCAATGGCTTCCCGCAAAGCGATCCGCTCCACAAGTGCATCCTCCGGTGCATTTGTTCCCAGCACACCCTCTAACGAGAGACCATCTTCATTCTCCGCCTGCAGCGACTCCGGCACATCTGTTGCAATTTCAACCTGCGCGATCTCCTCCGGCGTCATCCCCGTCAGTTCCGACAGCTCCGAAAGGGTCGGTTCTCTGCCTTCGCTCTGCTGCAATTTCTCTCTTGCTGTGTAAAGTAAATACGCTTTCTCCCTTATGCTTCGCCCAACTTTTACGCTTCCATCATCTCTGAGAAAACGACGAATTTCCCCTGCGATCTTCGGCACTGCGTATGTGGAAAAACAAGTGCCGTAGGAAAAGTCAAAACCCTGCACTGCCTTCAAAAAGCCCAGGCATCCCAACTGATAGAGATCATCCGGCTCCACTCCACGACCGTAATAACGCCGTACAATACTCCAGATGAGGCCGCTGTTTTCCCGAACCGCCTGCTCACAGGCATCGCTGTCCCCTTCCTGTGCTGCCCGCAGCAGTTCCATCGCGGATTGCGTGCTCATTTTACCACAGGAAGTCTGGCTGCCAGCTTCTTGCGCATGACAACCGTAGTCCCCTTGCCCAGCACTGACCGGACAGAAACTCGATCCATAAAGCTCTCCATGATGGTAAATCCCATTCCGCTGCGCTCCTCGCCGCCGGTGGTATACATGGGCTGGCGTGCCTTGTCAATATCCTGTATACCACGTCCGCGATCTTTTACGGTGATCTCCAAAAGATTCCCTTCGCAGACAGCAGCTTTTACTGTGACCTTTCCCAGCGACACCGGATATGCGTGGACTATGGCATTGGTCACTGCCTCGCTGACAGCAGTTTTGATATCCTCCAGTTCATTCAGTGTGGGATCCATCTGTGCCGCAAAACAGGCAACAGCGGTTCTGGCGAACCCTTCATTGGTACTGCGGCTAAGAAATTCCAGTGTTATGTAATTGGATATTTTCTGTTTCATGTTGCACTCCCCCTTATTGAATCCTGACAAGTCTGCCGACGCCTGCCGCATCCAGTACCCGTCTGGCCTGTCTCGGCACATGGCAGACCAGCATACTGCCATTCAGATGCTGCATCCGGCGGTGCGCCCGCAGGATCACCGCGATCCCGGAGCTATCCATAAAGGTTACGCCGGCCATGTCCAACACAAGATTCCGCGGCAGCGCCGCATCAATGGCCAGCTCCACCTCCCGGATGGTGTTCCGGGCTGCATGATGATCCAATTCACCGGAAAACTGCAGCAGCAGATTCCTGTCTGTGCTTTTTGCTGTAATTTCCATGTTCCTTCTTCCTTCGCTGTATTTTCCGCGGACTCTGCCGCTTTCGTCTGGGATGATGATAACACGGTACCTTTTCCCTTTTCTGTCGAAAAAATCCGGGGCACCCGCAAAATTGCGGATGCCCCGGATTTTCTGTCTCTATATTACGATTTTCGGTGTGGATCAGCCCTGCATGGCCTTTGCGGACTCGTCCAGTTTAGCGATCATCTGGCGATACTTTTCCGCCTTTTCACGCTCGGCATTGACCACCGCCTCAGGTGCGTTGGCAACAAACTTCTCGTTGCTCAGCTTCGCCATGGTGATACGCAGGCCGTTTTCGGCCTTCTCCTTCTCCTTGGCGATACGCTCCAGCTCAGCCCTAAAGTCCACCAGCTCATTGAGAGGAATATACACATTGGCTTTATGAGTAACGATGTTCACCAGACCACCCAGCTCCTCGGGAGCCTGACCGCAGATGGTGATCTTCTCGGCATAGGCCAGACGGCTGATGAAGTGGGTCGCCTGTTCAAAGATAGCGGGCTCACTGGTGACCAGGACCATCTCAGTCTTTTTGGAGGGCGGCACGTTCATTTCAGCACGGCGTGCACGGACGGCGCGGATGGCATCCATAACGGCCTCCATTGCGTCAGCCTCAGCGCGGAAGTTCATCTCCTCGCGGTAAACGGGCCACGGGGAGGTCATCAGGTAGTCGCCTTCATGGGGCAGTGCCTGCCAGATCTCCTCGGTGATAAAGGGCATAAAGGGATGCATCAGCTTCAGGATCTCGGTGAGCACATAGCACAGCACGTTTTCAGCAGCCAGCTTGGACTCGGCATTGTCGCCGTTCATGCGGGTCTTGGTCAGCTCGATATACCAGTCGCAGTAGGTGTCCCAGATAAAGTCATAGACCTTGGCAGATGCCACGCCGATCTCGTAGCTGTCCAGATTCTCGGTGACCTCGCGGATCAGGGTATTCAGCTTGGTGAGGACCCACTTGTCCTCCAGCTCCAGCTTCTCAGGCAGAGCACACTTCTCGATAGTCAGGTTCATCTGCAGGAAGCGGGAAGCGTTCCAGATCTTGTTGGCAAAGTTGCGCATAGCCTCACACTTCTCGGTATAGAAGCGGGTATCGTTGCCGGGAGAGTTGCCGGTGATCAGGTTGAAGCGCAGTGCGTCGGCACCGTACTTCTCTGCCATCTCCAGAGGATCGATGCCGTTGCCCAGAGACTTGGACATCTTGCGGCCTTTATCGTCACGAACCAGACCGTGGATCAGCACCGTGTGGAATGGAATGTCCTTCATCTGCTCACAACCTGAGAAGATCATACGGGCAACCCAGAAGAAGATGATATCATAGCCGGTGACCATGACGGAGTTGGGATAATAGAAGTCCAGATCCGCCGTCTTTTCGGGCCAGCCCAGGGTGGAGAAGGGCCACAGAGCGGAAGAGAACCAGGTATCCAGCACGTCCTCGTCGCGCTTCAGACTGGTACAGCCGCACTTGGCACACTTGGTAGGATCCTCACGATCCACATTGATGTGGCCGCATTCCTCACAGTACCATGCGGGGATCTGATGGCCCCACCACAGCTGCCGGGCGACTTCTCTTGTCCAGCTGGGGTTATGCACTGCCCATGGAGAAGGGAAGCATGCCGCTAGTTAAGATCCTGCTTAGAAGTTAAACTGAGGAACCGATCAGTGTTTTAAACAAAGCCTTAAGCTGATGCCA
>CAZQJD010000064.1:0-9625 GCA_964593575.1 uncultured Oscillibacter sp. | reverse complement strand
ACTACGCCCCTTGGGACTTCCACCCAAGCTTCGGGACATGCCCGTCATACCAGCAAAATGGTCGGCAGAAATGCCGGCCATTTTCTTTTTTTGCCGAGAATATTTGTCCATGACCCCGGGCATACTCCACTTATCAGTGCGGAGGTGACCCATGGAAAAGCTATCGGCGCATTATCGGGAGAATGTGCAGCGAATGAACGATCTGTTGGGGGCGGGCCGTAACTGCGACATGGTCTCCCGGGACTACCTCATCGGCGGCAGACAGGCGCGGATCTGGGTGGTGGACGGCTTCGGGCAGGACGCCATTCTGGAACGGATGGGCTCCGTCTGGCTGTCGCTGACGGAGCGGGACATGGCCCCTGTGTCCGTCATGGAGGACTTTATCCGGCGGTTCATCTCCTTCTCCGAGGTCAATACCAGCAGCGTGGTGGATGACATCGTTACCGGCGTCCTGCTGGGCAAGAGTCTGCTGCTGGTGGAGGGCGTACAGGGTGCGGCCCTCATCGACGCCAAGGAGTATCCCACCCGCAGCGTGGACGAGCCGGCGGACGGCAAGGTACTGCGTGGCTCCCACGACGGCTTTGTGGAGGCCATGGTGCTGAACATCGCCATGCTCCGCCGCCGCATCCGGGACCCGCGCCTGACCACCGAAGCCATGCAGCTGGGCAGCCGCTCCCGCACCGACGCGGCGCTGTGCTATCTCAACGACAAGGCTGACCCACTGCTGCTGGCTGAGATCCGGCAAAAGCTCCAGAGCATCGATGTCAACTCCCTGTCCATGGGACAGGAGAGCATTGCCGAGGCCATCCGCCCCAAGCAGTGGTACAATCCCTTCCCCAAGGTGCGCTACTCCGAGCGGCCCGACACCGCCGCCGCTACGGTGCTGGAGGGCGGCATCGTCCTGCTGGTGGACAATTCCCCCGCCGCCATGCTGCTGCCCACCTGCTTCTTCGACTTCATGCAGGAGGCCAACGATTTCTACTTCCCGCCCCTGACAGGCACGTACCTGCGGGTACTGCGGATGACGGTGTTTTTCCTCTCCCTGTTCATCACGCCGGTGTGGTATCTGCTGGCCTCCACGCCGGAACGGCTGCCCCAATGGCTGCGGTTCATCGCTCCGAAGGAGGCAGCCGCCCTGTCCCTGCTGGTTCAGCTTCTGGTGGTGGAATTTCTGGTGGATGTGCTGAAGCTGGCCTCCCTGAACACGCCGGACGCGCTCTCCAACTCCTTTTCCATGCTGGGCGCGCTGATCCTGGGCGATTTCGCCGTGCAGGCCGGCTGGCTCAGTCCGGAAGTGCTGGTGTATATGGCCTTCGTCTCCGTGGCAGGCTTTGCCCAGCCGGGCTACGAGCTGGGCTACGCCTTCAAGCTGCTGCGGCTGGTGCTGCTGATCCTGTCCGCTATCTGGGATGTGTGGGGCTTCGCGGCAGGCGTGGCAGGCATCCTTGCGCTGCTGGTCACCTGCAAGCCCATCATCGGACCGGGATACCTCTATCCCCTGATCCCCTTCAACGGCAGGGCGCTGCGGCGTCTGCTGATGCGGGAGCACATCTCCCGCGACAACACCTGATCCATCTGCTCTTTTCATCCGAATCCTCCTGTTTTGTTCCGCTGCCGGTGCAGCGGAACTTTTTTGTGCTGTCCGGCTGCACAGTATCTCCGTTGACATCCTCTGCATCGACACATATAATATTCTTAAATATTTCACCATTCCACGGGATGCCTACGGAGGGAATATGAACAAGCAGCACGTCAGGATCTTTCTGAAAATTGCAGAGCTGGGCAGTATCTCCGGCACTGCGCAGGCACTCCATTATTCTCAGCCTACCATCTCCTATGGTCTGGCGCAACTGGAAAAGGAGCTGGGCTTTCCCCTTGTGATCCGCAGACAGGGCGTGCGGCAGACAGGTCTGACGCCGGCAGGAAAAGCCTTTGTGCCTCTGGCCCAGCGACTTCTGGAGGTGCAGAGCGAGATCTCCTCCTTTGTCCAGAGCCAGACCCCCAACGTCCTGCGGCTGTGCAGCAACAACACACTCCACAGTTATCTGATACCGGCCCTCTGTCACCGACTGGTGGAAAAGGTTCCCGGCATTGATCTTCGGATGGGAGTGTGGCAGAACAATACCATCCCCGAGGCCCTCACCCGCTATTTTCACGACATCGCCATTTTCAGCGGCTTTTATGAAAGAAGCGACCTCATCCGCTCCATCCCCTTTTTTGACGAAGGCTTCTGTCTCCTCTGTCCCGCGGACACCCCCTTGCCCAACCGCACCATCTCCCTCCGAGAGCTGGATCCCCGCTACGCGGTGATCCCCGGCGTCTATCTGCAGGAAAACATAGATACTCTGGAAGGAGACGCAGCCTTTCTGGCCTGGTACCGGGCGTATTTTCCGGAGGATGTTCTCCCTTACTTCAAACCACCCCAGATGCTCTCCATTGGCGACTATCTGACGGACCGCCGCTGCTGGGCACCGATACCGGAAAGCACGGCCCGCCATCTGGCCGACCGAAGCAGGGGCGATCTGGTCATCCGCCCATTGGACACCATACCGCACCGGAGCATCCACAGCATCCTGATCTCCAAGGCTTATTCCAATCAGGATCTGGTGGACGCCCTTCTGGAAAGCTGCGGCGAGTATGTGGATCAGCGGCCATGGCTGCGGAAGCTGCTTCCGTGATCACTCTGAATATACAAGACGACGGGCGATGGCCATGGCCATCGCCCGTCGTCTTGTAAAAAGGCAGCTTATTTCTTGTTGTCAGTGAAGTAGTCGTTCCAGTAATAGTAGTTCAGCTGGCCCACAGAGCCGCGAACCACATTTTCTCGATAGGCGACGGTGCCTGTGGGATTGCCGAAGAGGATATAGGGGCACTCGTCGATGACCAACTGGGTGTACTTTTCATAGGCGGCCACAGACTCAGCAGAGTTCAGGGGCGTGTTCTTCATGATCTCGATGGTCTCGGTCCGCACAGGATGATCCCACCACCCCTGAGTACCGGTGACAAAAGTAGAGTGCAAAGGACTGTCCAGCCACTTCTGGACCTCCCAGCAGCCGATGTCATGGCCGGTGGCGGGGTCCTTGCGCATAGCGGAGTGAGAGCCGGAGTCAACGACCATCATCTCCACCTTGAGACCAATGGATTCCATCATGGGGATGATGGCCATGGCGCCGTTGTAGAAGTTGCCGGAGCCGGGAGTCAGGTACACGATGGGAGTTCCATCATAGTTAGCCTGAGCCATGTAGTCCAAAGCCTTTTCTTTATCCTTCACGTTCCACTCGCCGGAGTCAACCAGCATGGTGTTGTGGTATGCGGCATTCTCCTTGACGATAGGAGTGGGCGTCAGGGGATAGTCGATCTTGTTCTTATCACCGCCCACGATGGATAGCATAACGGCGTCCACATCCAGAATAGCGCGGATGGCCTTGCGGATATTGACATTGTACACGGGACTGTCACTGTTGGATGCATCCAGATTGAAGAAGATACCGTGGGTCCAAGTGGTGCCGGCCTTATCGATCTTCACACCCATGGCCTTGGCCTGTTCTACCATCTCGTTGCTGACAGAGCCAATGTGATATTCACCGACCATGGTGGCAGCGGTACGGGAAGCAGCATCCTTGTTCAGCTGGAAGGTGATGGTATCCAGATAGCATCTGGCGGGAGCGGCGATGCCAACGGCATCATTCTCAATCGCCGTATAATTCTCGTTGCGGCTGAGGGTGAACTCCTCCTCGGTATACTTGGTCAGCTTGTAGGGGCCGGAGCCGATGAGATCCTCCACCTTGTCGATGTCGGGCGCGGTGCCGCCCATCACCAGACCGCAGGGCTGCAGCTCGCCGCCGGTAACGGGATATTTATCGCAGATCTCCTTGGGCAGCACTCTGTAGCGGGTACCGTCAGAAACCAAGCCGCGGAAAAATTCCACATTGAACTTCTCCATAGTGAAGGTAATGGTGTCGCCCTCCACCTTCATGGTGACGCCGTCCCACTGTTTCTTGAAGGCGCTTTCGGTCAGAAGCGCTGCACCGCGCTGGATGGATGCCAACACGTCCTCCATGGTGATCTTCTCCCCGTTGGAGAAGTACCGCTCACGCAGCTTCACAGTGACGGTGAGGCCGTCAGCAGACTCCGTCACGTCGCAGGTCTGAGGATAGACCTTGCCGTTGATGTCTTTGAGCGCCAGACCTTCGATACAGTGAGCGGCCATGTACTTGTTGCCCAGAGTGGACACGCTGTCCTGATGGGGGTCGAAGCTGGTCCAGGCATTGGAGGTGCCGATGACCATGTCGCCGCCGTACTTCCAGGCGTCGGGGTCTTCTGCGGGCTTGTCAGCGGGCGTGCTGGTGGTGGGGTTGGTGGTGCTGGGTGTACTGGTGGTGGGGTTGCTGGCGACAGGGGTAGAGCCGGGGGTGCTACTGGTAGGCTTGTCGCCGCCGCAGGCCACCAGTGCCATGGTCATGACCAGGGCCAGGATCAGTGCGATGATTCTTTTCATGGTACATCCTCCTATGTTTTTGTTTTATCAAACACGCCGTTATGCACGGTGCGTTATGACCGATATATCGGAAACGGCGGCAGACACGGCATGAAAAGAGCACATGACACCGATGGGAACCCAAAACCATCTTATCAGGAGGCTCGTCTCTGCCGCCGTTGTCCACATATGGAAAAATCCAGAAATCTGCACATTAGAACTGCACTACCCTTTGCCTGCATTGTAACAGCCATCCCTTGCCGTTTCTACCTTTTTCCTCCATTTGTAACATTGTGTTTTTCGCCCGAAACATGAGACTTCTCTATATTTTTGCATTCTGCTCTTTCCGCACATTCTTCTTCCCTGCTTCCCTTGCCAATACACGGCAATTTGTGGTATGGTACTGTATATGAATATTCCCCATCACAACAAGAGAAAGAGGGAACACACAATATGAAGCTCAACTACAAACGGACCCTGCTGGTGGGTCTGGCATTCCTGTCCATCTCTGCCTTCTGGCAGATGTACGACGGTCTGGTGCCCAAGATCCTGACTGAGACCTTCCATATGAACGAGTCCCTGTCCGGCGCCATTATGGCTCTGGACAATATCCTTGCCCTGTTCCTGCTGCCCTTCTTCGGCGCACTGTCGGACAAGACCAGCACTAAGCTGGGCCGCCGCACACCCTTCATTCTGGGCGGCACGGTGCTGGCCGCGATCCTGATGAATGTCCTGCCCTTCCTGGACAACAGCTATGCCGCCAAGCCCTCCGCCGTTACCTTCGCGCTGTTTGTGGCGGTGCTGGGCCTGCTGCTGATCTCCATGGGCACCTACCGCTCTCCCGCCGTTGCCCTGATGCCGGACGTGACCCCCAAGCCTCTGCGCTCCAAGGGCAACGCTGTTATCAATCTCATGGGCGCTGTGGGCGGCATCCTTTATCTGGCCCTCACCGCCGTCATGTATCCCAACTCCAAAACAGCTGGATTGGCTCATGTGGATTACCAGCCCCTGTTCCTTGCCGTGTCTCTCATCATGCTGGTGGCCATCGCCGTGCTGTTCATCACCATCCGGGAGCCGAGGCTCTCCGCGGAAAACCGTGCGCTGGAGGCTCAGCACCCTGAGTGGAATCTGGCCAAGGATGACGGCTCCGGCAACGAGGTACTGCCCGCGCCCGTCAAAAGAAGTCTTGGTTTCCTGCTGGCCTCCATCGCTTTCTGGTTCGCCGGCTACAACGGCGTCACCACCTGGTTCACCGTGTATATCGGCAAGGTCATGGGTGAGGGCATCGGCGGCGCGTCCACCTGTCTGCTGGTTGGCACCGCAGGCGCCATCGTTTCCTACATGCCCATTGGTATGCTGGCGTCCAAATACGGCCGCAGAAAAATGATCCGCTTTGGCGTCATCCTGCTGACCTGCTGTTTTCTGACGGGCTATGTCCTGACCACCACCTTTGGCTCTATCAACATTCTCATGTACATCGTGTTCGCGCTGGTGGGTCTTGCCTGGGCCTCCATCAACGTCAACTCTCTGCCCATGGTGGTTGAGATGTGCCGCGGCTCCGATGTGGGCAAATTCACCGGCTATTATTACACCGCCTCCATGGCCGCTCAGGTCATCACCCCTGTTCTGGCAGGTACGCTGCTGCGGACGGTGGGCTATCACATCCTCTTCCCCTACGCCGCATTCTTCGTGGCCTGCAGCTTTGTCACCATGCTGTTTGTGAAGCACGGCGACGTGAAGGTGGAGGCCAGGCGCGGTCTGGAAGCCTTCGACATTGACGATTGATCGTATCAGAAAAGAGGTCTTATCCCCATGAATTACCCGGAACTACCGCTGACCGTCCGAAGCCTTTTGGCGATCCCCATCCTTCTGTTGCTGCTGTGGGTGGTGCTGCTGCATCCCAGACGCCAGCACCCCGGACTGGAAAATCTGCGCAAATACCGCTACGCCCACCGGGGCTATCACGAAAAGCCCCAGATCCCGGAAAACTCCATGGCCGCCTTCCGCCGGGCCGCGGAGCGCGGCTTCGGCGTGGAGCTGGATGTCCACCTGACCCGGGACGGGCGGCTGGCCGTTATCCACGACTCCTCTCTCCTGCGCACCTGCGGCGAGGAGGGACTGGTGGAGGACTTCACCGCTGATGAGCTGGCCCGCTTCCGGCTGGAAGGCACCGACGAGCGCATTCCCTTTCTGGAAGAGGTTCTTCCCCTGTTTGAGGGCGTGGCTCCCCTGATCGTGGAGCTAAAGGTTCTGCGAAAGAACCACGCCGCTCTGGCAAAAGCCACCACCGATTGTCTGGATCGCTTCCATGCGGAATACTGTGTGGAGAGCTTTGATCCCCGCTGCATCGCCTGGCTGAAAAAGAACCGCCCGGAGGTGATCCGCGGCCAGCTTGCGGAGAACTTCTTCCGTTCCAGCGCCAAGCTCTCGTGGCCGCTGCGATTTGCCGCCACCCATCTGCTGTTCAACCTCGGCACGCATCCGGATTTTGTGGCCTACCGTTATCAGGACCGAAAAATGCTGGCCAACCGCGTTTCCTGCGGGCTGTGGGGCACACAGTCCGTCAGCTGGACCATCCGTTCACAGGAAGAACTGGAGACCGCCGAGCGGGAAGGCTCCATCGTCATCTTCGAACAGTTTGACCCCGGCAGCGCACAGCGCCTTTGATCCTATCCGCACGGAAAGAACATATAACAAACAGGAAAGGAACGAAATTATGATCAACCATTTCTGCAAAAAACCGCTGTGGGACGTGGCCCGCACCTTATCGGCAGTGGCCGGAGGCAGAGCGCCCGCTGACACCGTCATCCGTAATGGCCGCCTCGTCAACGTCTGCACCGCCGAGATCCTGGACGGTCTGGATATCGCCATTGCAGAGGGCCGTATCGCTCTGGTAGGCGACGCCTCCGCCTGCATCGGTGAAAACACCAGGGTCATCGACGCCAGGGGCCAGTACATCTCCCCCGGCTTTCTGGACGCCCACATCCACATCGAGTCCTCCATGCTCAGCGTAGCGGAGTATGCCAAGGTGGTCATCCCCCACGGCACCACCGGCATCTATCCCGATCCCCACGAGATCTGCAACGTGCTGGGTGTGGACGGCGTCAAGTGCATGGTGGAGGAATCCCGCTCCACACCTCTCAAGTGCATGTTCACCATGCCCTCCTGCGTCCCCGCCGTTCCCGGCTTCGAGGACACCGGCAGCGCCATCGGCCCCAAGGAGATCGCCGAGGCCATGCAGTGGGATGAAATGGTGGGTCTGGGTGAAATGATGAATTTCCCCGGCATCCTCTACTGCGGCGACCATGCGCAGGACATCGTGGCGGAGACCCTGAAGGCCGATAAGATCGCCACCGGCCACTATTCCCTGCCGGAGACCGGCAGCGGCCTGAATGCCTATATCGCCAGCGGCATCCGCTGCTGCCACGAGTCCACCCGCGCCGAGGACGCGCTGGAAAAGATGCGCCGCGGCATGTATGCCCTGCTGCGGGAGGGCAGCGCATGGCACGATCTGCAGGAGGTGGCCAAGGCCATCACGGAGCACACCGTGGACAGCCGCTTCGCCTGCCTGATCTCTGACGACACCCACCCCCACACACTGCTGTCCAAGGGCCATCTGGATCACATCCTCCGCAGAGCGCTGGAGGAGAAGATCGATCCCGTCACCGCCCTGCAGATGGTGACCATCAATCCCGCCCAGTGCTTCCAGATGGATCACGAGCTGGGCAGCATCACCCCCGGCAAGTGCGCCGACATCGTCTTCCTGGAGGATCTGAAGACCATGAAGGTCACCCGCGTCATCATCGACGGCGACATCGTTGCCGAAAACGGCAAGATGGTGACGGAGATCCCTGACTACACCTATCCCGCATGGGCCACCAACTCCATGCACATCCGTGACGCCATCACCCCGGAGACCTTCCGTGTGGAGGCGCCCGCCGGCGCGGAGAGCGCCACCGTTCGGGCCATCGAGGTCATCCCCGCCAAGGTGTCCAATCTGGAGAAGCATGTCACCCTGCAGGCCAAGGGCGGTCTGCTGCAGGGCGATCTGGAGCAGGATGTGCTGAAAGCCTTCGTGTTTGAGCGCCATCACGAAACCGGCACCGTGGGCAAGGGCTTTGTCAAGGGCTTCGGCATCCGCAAAGGCGCCATGGCCAGCACCGTCGCTCACGACGCCCACAACCTGCTGGTGGTGGGCAGCAACGACGAGGACATGGCTCTGGCCGCCAACACTCTCATCCAGTGCGGCGGCGGCATGGCAGTGGTGTCTGAGGGCAAGGTGCTGGGCTGCGTTCCCCTGCCCATTGCCGGCCTGATGAACGATAAGCCCGTGGAGGAGATGAGCGAGATCGTCTCCCAACTGGAAAAGGCATGGGAGCAGATCGGCTGCAGTATGCCCTCTCCCTTTATGACCATGGCGCTGATCCCGCTGGCCTGCCTGCCGGAGCTGCGTCTCACCAACCGCGGCCTTGTGGACTGCACCAAGTTCCAGTTCGTTCCCTTGATCGTGGAAGAATGATTCATAAACAGACAAAAGCTCCGTGCCCGCAAAATGGGCACGGAGTTTTTGTCTTATACTAAAACTTGTTAAAAAGCTTTAAAAGCTTTTTTATAGCGCGAAGCGCGTCAAGTTTTTATGAGACGGTGAATTGTGCCGTTGGCACAATTCGAGCGTGCGCAGCACGCGGGATTCTCGATTAAAGCTTTTAATCGAGAATCAGTCTTAAAACATGACAGGGAAGCTGCCCTCCAGACGGGCATCCCGTCCGGAATCTGCCAAATGACGCTCCATGGCATCCCGTGCGGCAGCACTGTCCCCGGCGGCGATCTGCTTCACGATACGGCGGTGCTCCTCCAGCGTGGCACGGCGCTGCTTGGTGGTGTCCTTTTTTCCGTGGCGCAGCAGCTGATTCTGCAGCATGGGGCCGATGGTATTCATCAGCTTCAGCACCAAATGGTTGCCGGCCGCCTCCACGATCTGCTGGTGGAACCGGTGGTCCAACGCATAAAAGGCATCGTCATCGGCATCCAGCTTCCGCTCCATTTCTCCCAGCAGGTCGCCCAGTGCCTGCAGATCCTCTTCTGTGCGGCTTCGGGCCGCCAGCGCCGCCATCTCCAGCTGCAGCGCCTGCCGCAGCTCAAACAACT
>CAZQJD010000063.1:0-9702 GCA_964593575.1 uncultured Oscillibacter sp. | reverse complement strand
CGTCATGGTCATCGACGGCGCCAAGGGCGTGGAGCCCCAGACCCGGAAGCTGTTCCGCGTCTGTGCCATGCGCAACATCCCCATCTTCACCTTCATCAACAAGATGGACCGTGAGACCCGCGATCCTCTGGAGCTGTGCGAAGAGGTGGAGCGTGAGCTGGGTATCGACACCTACGCCATGAACTGGCCCATCGGCTGCGGCAAGGAGTTTCAGGGCGTCTACGACCGTGAGCGGGAGAGCATCCTCTTCTTCGACGCCGAGGGCAAGGGCCGCAAGGCGGCCATGACCGAGGTGGCGCTGGACGATCCCATGCTGGACGATATGATCGGCGCGGCCAAGGCCGCCACCCTCCGTGAGGAGGTGGAGCTGCTGGGCGCAGGCCGCGACTTCGACATGAAGGCCGTCCGCAGCGGCAAGCTGTCTCCCGTGTTCTTCGGCTCGGCGCTGACCACCTTCGGCGTGGAGCCCTTCCTGAAGGAGTTCCTGCGGATGACCACCGCGCCCCTGCCCCGCACGGCGGACGTGGGCGAGATCGACGTCTTCTCCGATGACTTCTCCGCCTTCGTGTTCAAGATCCAGGCCAACATGAACAAGGCCCACCGTGACCGTCTGGCCTTCATGCGCATCTGCTCCGGCAAGTTCGACCGCGACAAGGAATATTTTCACATGCAGTCCGGCAAGAAGATGCGTCTCAGCCAGCCCCAGCAGATGATGGCTGCCGAGCGCGAGATCGTGGACGAGGCCTTTGCCGGCGACATCATCGGCGTGTTTGACCCCGGCATCTTCTCCATCGGCGACACCATCACCGTCCCCGCCAAGAAGTTTAAATATTCCGGCATCCCCACCTTCGAGCCGGAGCATTTCATGCGTGTCAGCCCCAAGGACACCATGAAGCGCAAGCAGTTCATGAAGGGCGCCGAGCAGATCGCGCAGGAGGGCGCCATCCAGATCTTCAAGATCCCCGACGCCGGTCTGGAGGAGGTCATCGTGGGCGTGGTGGGTACGCTGCAGTTTGACGTGTTTGAGCACCGTATGCGCAACGAGTACGGCGTGGAGATGCGCATGAGCGGCATGCCCTACGACCATCTGCGCCGCATCAGCGCCTGCCCCGGCGATCCCCGTGAGCTTCTGATGTGTACCGGCAGCAAGCTGCTGGAGGACTTCAAGGGCAATTACCTCATCGCACTGGACGGCGAGTGGTCCGTAGGCTTCCTGACCAAGCACAACCCGGGTCTGGAGTTTGCCGATTCCCTGTCTGTGTAAGGTGCGCCGCATGAGAAGAAAACTGCTGTGCCTTTTGATGGCACTGGCGCTGCTGCTGACTCTTGCCGCCTGCGGCGGTGAGACTGGCGGCAGCGACGATGGAAAGCTGACGGTCATCGCCGCCAACTTTCCCGGCTACGACCTGACCCGCGCAATTACCGGTGATCTGGCGACGGTGAGCATGCTGCTGCCTCCGGGCACGGAGAGCCATTCCTACGAGCCTACCCCGCGGGACATTCTGGCGGTGCAGAACTGCGACCTGTTCGTGTATCTGGGGGGCGAGTCCGACGCATGGGTGGATACCATTCTGAACTCGCTGGATAAGCCGGTAAAGACCCTGCGGATGATCGACTGCGTGCCTACGCTGGAGGAGGAGCCTCTGGAGGGCATGGAGGCGGTCCACGACCACGACCACGGCCACGGTCAGGTGGTGGAGGTGGACGAGCATGTGTGGACGTCCCCCGTCAACGCGGCGCAGATCATCGAGCACATCTGCGTGGAGATCGTGGCCATGGACGAGGCCAACGCCGAAGCCTACGCCGCCAATGCCAACGCGTACATGGCGGAGCTGGCGAAGCTGGACGGCGAGATCCGGGCATATGTGGACACTGTGACCGACCCGGTGATGGTCTTCGGCGACCGGTTCCCCCTGCGCTACTTCGCTGAGGAATATCACATCACCTGCTACGCCGCCTTTCCCGGCTGCTCCACCCAGACGGAGCCGTCGGCGGCCACCATCGCGTATCTCACAGATCTGGTGCGGGAGAAGCAGCTGACCACTGTGTATTATATTGAGTTTTCCAACCATCTGGTGGCGGACAGCATCGCCGAAGCCACCGGCGCGAAGACGGCGCTGTTCCACAGCTGCCACAACGTTTCCAAACAGGAAATGGAGGACGGCGTGACCTATCTCACCCTGATGCGGCAGAATCTGGAGACGCTGAAAGCGACTATGAAATAAGCAAAGAGGTGTGCCGCTCGGCACACCTCTTTGCTTATTTCCTCTTATCCGCGCCGGCCTTGCCGAAGTACATCAGCTCCCATACGGCGGAGGGCTCGGTGGTACGTTCCACGACCTTGCCGTTTTCCAGACGCTCCACGCTGGCCTCGCCCTCAAAGCGCAGGTAGCCTCCATCAAAGCCGATGAGCTTGGCCCCCAGCTTCACGGGGCCGTGGAGCAGATCGATGAAGTTCTGCTTGGCGATATCACCCTTGCGGTCGTAGGTGATGCGGTATTCCTCGCCGTCCTCGGTGGTGTACTCGTAGATCACCTTGCCGTAAACGGGCTTGCCGGTCTGGTCATCGATGTACTCGTCGGTGGAGCGGAATTTCAGGGTGTGGTTGGAGTTGTCCCCCAGAATCTTGTCTCCCTTGGCCAGCATGAACACATCGAATTCCTTGTAGCCGTACTTCTTCTCGCCGGTGATCCACGCGGAGATCACCTTGTAGTCGCCGATCTTGGCCCGACCCCAGTACCAGTGGTGCATCTGACTGAGCATGATCTGATCGCCCCAGTTGTGGTCGTGGTAGCCGCTGCCCTCCAGATGGAGCTGCTTCCCGGCCACCGTCACATCCGCCACCGCTTTGCCCTCCGGGATGGCGGGCAGCCATGCGAAGTAATGCTCCTCGTTGTCGCCGAAGAAGATGCTGCCGGTCTGGGAGCGCCACGCGGGGATGGTGCCGTCCAGCGTCAGCGTGGCCTGAATGTCCTTGCCCCGGAACGTGATGTCGTAATGCTTCAGATCGCCCGCGATTCGGCTCTCGCCCACCCGCACGTCGCAGTGGTCCTTGGCAAAGTGGCTGTTTTCAATGGATGCCGCCACCTGATCGGTGTATTTGGTGCCGTCGGGCAGAGTGATCTCGATGGTGGCCTGGGGCCTCACCGGGCCGTTGACCTCAATGGGTGACTTGGAATAGAAGATGATGACCATGATGGTGCCGTCGGGGAAATGGGCATCGCTGTACCACCATTCATAAGTACCCTTACTGCCGTCGGTGCGCAGGCCGTCCTCCCACGGCTGCACCACACCACGGATCAGTCCCATTTTTTTGTAGTGCTGATCGTCATCGGGATGGATGGACTTCATGATCTTCATAAGCGGCTCCTTTCCGGCGCAAAATGTTCTGTTTCGTACATTTTACGCCCCGCTGCCCGGAATGTCAATTATGCCTCGTCCCCATCCTCCAGAAACTGCATCACCGACACCTCGTAGGCGGTGCGCTGGCAGGAGCCCTCCTCTGTGACCTTGGTGTAAAGCCGGCTCTGGATACGGCCTTCCAATTCCACCGGCGCGCTGACAGGCAGGGAGGCGGCGTCCATGGCCAGCCTTCCCCACACGATCACCGGCAGATAGTCCGTCCTGCCGTAGCGTCGCGGCACCGCCAGCATCAGGTCGCAGATGCTGCGTCCCAGCGGCGTGCGCCGCAGGATGGGCGGTTTGCACAATCTTCCGGAAAGCCGGATGCAGTTGCAGGGCTCCCCCTGACAGGGCAGCAGCGTCTGCACATGGACGCTGAGCACCAGACGCCGCCCCTGCTGGCTGCGGTTGTTGAAGGAGCGCAGCTGACCCTGCAGGCGCAGTGCCTGCTCCGGGATCACCTGCGCCGTCATATGCTCCGGGATCAGCACCGGCAGCGTGTCCCACTGGCCGGAGAGCCGCGGGATCTGCAGGGAGAAGCGGTAAAAGCGTGTGTTGTGATTTTCGTGGGAGAAGGCGGGAGCGTCCAGTACCAGACCTTCCAGCTCCACCTCGTTGCGGCTGATGTCGCTCATAGCTGCGCACCTCGTTTGTCGGCAGAGTGCCGGTTTGTTTGTGACAGTGTATGAACGGCCCGTCCGCCGCAGAACCCTTTTCAAACGGAGAATTTCAGAGTATACTATAAAGTGAGCAATGATCGCCGGAAAAGGAGGAGCCTATGGCAAACATTCTGGACTATCTGGACTGGCGGGGCGACCTGACGCTGCGGCAGGACCCCTTCAACGAGGTGGATAATCTCCTGCTGTCGGAGCTGGCTTTTGTGGATTTCCGCGGCATCGTGCCGGAATTCACCGGCGTCAGCGTGCCGCTGCGGGAGGCGGCGGAATCGTATTTTTCCCGCTATCCGCAGGGTGAGAAGATCGACATGGGCGTGCTGGTGCCGGAGGCCATCCCGGAGCTGCTGCGGAAGATGGCGGATTCCCCCCGCTTTGCGGAAATGCGCCTCGGCTGCTTTGTGGATCATCTGAATGTGGAGCGCGGCGAGCAGTTCGCGGCGCTGGCGGTGGAGCTGGGTGACGGCTCGGTGTACCTTTCCTTCCGTGGCACGGACGATACGCTGGCGGGCTGGAAGGAGGACTTCCTGCTGGCCTGCATGCCGGAGGTGCCTGCCCAGAAGAAGGCGCTGGAGTATGTGCGGCTGGCGGCGGGGATGTACCCCCGGCGTCGGCTGCGGCTGGGCGGCCACTCCAAGGGCGGCAATCTGGCGGTGTACGGCGGCGTGTTCTGTCCGCCGAATGTGCAGCGGCGCATCGCGCAGGTCTACTGTAACGACGGCCCCGGCTTCCACGAGTCGCTGCTGGCGCTGCCGGAGTACCGGCAGGTGGCGGAGCGCATCGTGTCCATCGTGCCCCGGTGCTCCATCGTGGGCATGCTGCTGGAGCACGGGGACGACTACACCGTGGTGGCCAGCGACCAGCTGGGCTTCTTCCAGCACGATGGTTTCTCCTGGCAGGTGTCGGGGAACCGCTTTGTGAAGGTGCCGGAGGTCAGCGGCGAGCTGCAGGTCATCGAGCGTGAGCTGCAGCAGTGGCTGCAGGAGCGGCCGGTGGAGCAGCGGCGGCAGTTTGTGGAGGCGCTGTTTGACGTGCTGGGCGCGTCCGGCGCCGTGACCCTGTCCGACCTGCGGGACGGCAGGCTGAAGGACACCGTCACCATGCTGCGTGCGGGACAGGAGCTGGATAAGGAGACCCGTGAGGGGGTCGCCTCCTTTGTCAGCCTCATGTTCCGCAGCAATCTGCGGCTGATGGCGGATGACCTTCGTGAGGAAACGGAGAAAAAGACGGATAAGCTGAAGGAGAATCTCCGGCAGGCGCTGGAGGAGACCGGCAGAAAGACCGGGGTAAAGACGGAGCAGCTGAAGGAGAGCATCCGTCAGGCGTGGGAGGAGACTGAGCGGAAAACCGAAGACGCCGCCCGGAAGATCGGCCTGAAAAAGCCGAAAAAGGACGAAGAAGACTGACACGTCAGGAGACAACCATGAGAGAGAAGCAACAGGATTTTACCCAAGGGCCGATTTTATCGGCGCTGATGAAATTTGCGCTGCCGGTGCTGCTGGCCATGCTGCTGCAGGCCATGTACGGCGCGGTGGATCTGCAGGTGGTGGGCAAGTTCGGCACCGCGGCGGACATTTCCGCCGTGTCCACCGGCGGGCAGATCATGCACAGCGTCACCATCATCATCACCGGTCTTGCCATGGGCGTCACGGTGCTGCTGGGTCAGAAGATCGGCGAGGGCAAGCCGGAGGAAGCCGGCGCGGCGGTGGGCAGCGGTATCTGCCTGTTCGGTGTGCTGACGCTGGCGGTAACGGTGGCCATGGTGGCGGCGGCGCCCGCCGCGGCGGCGCTGCTGAAGGCGCCGGCGGACGCCTTTGCCGGTACGGTGACCTATGTGCGCATCTGCTGCGCAGGCGCGGTGTTCATCGTGGCCTACAATCTGCTGGGCAGCGTGTTCCGGGGCATCGGCGATTCCAAAATGCCGCTGGTGACGGTGGCCATCGCCTGCGTGCTGAACATCGTGGGCGATCTGCTGCTGGTGGCGGTGTTCCACATGGGCGTGGCCGGCGCGGCCATTGCCACGGTATTCGCACAGGCGGTGAGCGTGCTGCTGTCGCTGGTCATCATCCGCCGCCGCAGCCTGCCCTTCCGGCTGACACGGCAGCTGATCCGGTTTGACGGCGCAGTGATCCGGCGTATTCTGCAGCTGGGCTGTCCCGTGGCGCTGCAGGATCTGCTGGTGAGCATCTCCTTTCTGGTGCTCATCGCCATCGCCAACTCCATGGGCACCATCGCCTCCGCCGGCGTGGGCGTGGCGGAGAAGCTGTGCGCCTTCGTGATGCTGGTGCCCGGCGCGTATATGCAGTCCATGTCCGCCTTCGTGGCCCAGAACATCGGTGCGGGGCGTGAGGATCGCGCCCGCCGTGCGTTGTGGTGCGGTGTGGCGTCCTCGCTGGCGGCGGGTCTGGTCATGGCATGGGCGGGACTGTTCCACGGCGATGTGCTCTCCGGCATCTTCGCCGAGGATACGCGGGTCATCGCCGCGGCGTGGGAGTATCTGAAGGCCTACGCCATCGACTGCCTGTTCACCAGCTTCCTGTTCTGCTTCACCGGCTATTTCAACGGACGGGGCGAGACCATGTTCGTCATGGTGCAGGGCTTTGTGGGCGCGTTCTGCGTCCGCCTGCCGGTGGCGCTGGTGGTGAGCCGTCTGCTGCCGGACTCCCTGTTTGCGCTGGGACTGTCCACCCCGGCCTCCACGCTGGTGCAGATCGTCCTCTGCGGCGTCTGGTATCTCCGACAGAAGAAAACGCCCTCGCTGAAGGCATAAAAACATCCCCTGCGGAGCTTCCGCAGGGGATATGTGCAGCTATGGGGAGATCAGTCCTGACCGGGGATCTGGGGCAGCCGTGCGAAGGCGGCCTCCAGCTCCTCGTCGGCGGGGGCATAGTCCACCATGTCGCCGTTGTGGAACTTTTCGTAGGCGTACATATCGAAGTAGCCGGTGCCGGTGAGGCCGAAGAGGATGACCTTCTCCTCGCCGGTCTCCTTGCACTTGAGAGCCTCCTGCATGGCGGCATAGATGGCGTGGCTGGACTCCGGCGCCGGGAGGGTGCCCTCGCAGCGGGCGAACATCTCGGCAGCCTCAAAGACCTTGGTCTGCTCCACGGCCATGGCTTCCATGAGACCGTCGTGGTACAGCTGGCTGAGGACGGGGCTCATGCCGTGGAAGCGCAGGCCGCCGGCGTGGGTGGCGGCGGGGATGAAGCTGCTGCCCAGCGTGTACATCTTGGCCAGGGGGCAGATGGCGCCGGTGTCGCAGTAGTCGTAGGCGAAGCGGCCCCGGGTAAAGCTGGGGCAGGTGACCGGCTCCACGGCGATGAAGCGGTAGTCCGCCTCGCCCCGGAGCTTCTCGCCCATGAAGGGGGCGATGAGGCCGATGAGGTTGCTGCCGCCGCCGGCGCAGCCGATGATGACGTCGGGCTTGATGCCGTACTTATCCATGGCGGCCTTGGCCTCCAGACCGATGATGGACTGGTGCAGCCCCACCTGATTGAGAACGCTGCCCAGCACATAGCGGTAGGCGGGGTCCTTGGAGGCTACTTCCACCGCCTCGGAGATGGCGCAGCCCAGAGAGCCGCTGGTGCCGGGATGCTCGGCAAGGATCTTGCGGCCCACGGCGGTCTCCATGGAGGGGGAGGGGGTGACGGACGCACCGTAGGTGCGCATGACCTCCCGGCGGAAGGGCTTCTGCTCATAGGAGCACTTCACCATGAATACCTTGCAGTCCAGCCCCAGATAGGCGCAGGCCATGGACAGGGCGGTGCCCCACTGGCCGGCGCCGGTCTCGGTGGTGACGCCCTTGAGGCCCTGCTTCTTGGCGTAGTAGGCCTGAGCGATGGCGCTGTTGAGCTTGTGGCTGCCGGAGGTGTTGTTGCCCTCGAACTTGTAGTAGATCTTGGCGGGGGTGCCCAGCTTCTCCTCCAGACAGTAGGCACGGGTCAGGGGAGCGGGGCGGTACATCTTGTAGAAATCACGGATCTCCGTGGGGATCAGGATCTCGCGGTCAGTGTCGTTGAGCTCCTGCGCAACCAGCTCGTCGCAGAAGACCTGACCCAGCTCCTCGGCGGTCATGGGCTTGCCGGTGGCGGCGTTCAGCAGGGGAGCGGGTTTGTTCTTCATGTCCGCCCGGACATTGTACCAATACCGGGGGAGCTCATCCTCGGAGAGATAGATTTTGTAAGGGATCTCTTTTTCCAGTTTCATAGGGGGTTGCTCCTTTCGGAATTGTGTGCTCTCAGCGTGCGGAGCATCAAAAAAAGACCTCCATCCACGAAGAGAACCGGATAAGTGTTCTCTTGGGACAAAAGTCGAAACTTCTGCGGTGCCACCCAATTTGACGGAAAACCGTCCACTCGGCGACGTGCCATCACACGTCTTTCCTTGGTAACGGGGGAAAAGCCCGTCGGAACCTACTTGCCCATCGGCGTTCAGCCCGCCCTCAGCAGTCCATTCGGCAAAGGAACTTCTGCTGCCATCCCACCATCGGCAGCTCTCTGAGAGAACCTCGTTTTGCTTACTCGTCTGCGTCACAGGTTTGTTGTTTGAACTTGCGAAGAGTATACTCCCGCCGGCGGGAAATTGTCAAGGGAAATTTTCCGGCTTTTTTGTCCGGCTTTTTCCTGACGCTGTGACCGGAGAGATATCCATTGGTTTTGCGGATGGTTGCAATACAGCGCGTCCTGTGTTATGTTTCTGAATAGGAATAAAGCCCGAAGCAGCAAAGGAGAAAACGAACGATGACAAAGAGATGGATGGAGAAGCCCCTGCCTCCGATCCCGCGTGAAATATCAGACGCTATGCGTCGGAACAGGATAACGCCCACATCGTTTGATGAAAAAAATGATATACTGGCAAGCCGGTCTTTGCAGGAAGAAGCGGGTTACAGGAAAATGAGCGACGGCAGCTATCTGGTTTCTATGTACTGTCCTATGCCCGATATTACCCCGGACATGATCGAGTGGTGGTTTTGGTGGCATCCCCAAAAGAACGAACGATATCAGATGTGGTTTCCGGGCTCGCATTTTTCAAACGGGTATTCCAAAAAGCAGGCTTCCTATTTTGAATGTGAAGAACGTCCGGAATTTCAGGACAATACGCAATATCCGAATGAGAAGATCGGCGGGACCAGGATGCCGCTGAGAATAGATTTTGTCACGCCGGAAGCGTTTGGATTTTCAAAAGCTGCTATGCGGGAAAATCATATTCCCGTGATCGTATGCGGCCATGTTGGCGCCTTCAACGGCTTGATCTGGCATACAGAAATGGCGCATATATTCAGGCAGACGGAGGACGGCCTGTTTATGGCAAGCAGGTTTTGGATGGGGAAAACGTTAAAGGACCCGTTGCTGCGAAGGGTGATATTAACAGAGGAGCTGGCAAGAGGGATGGCGGAGCATTGCTGCGTCGAGTATAGAAATCTTTTGGAGCTCCTGCCCGTTTTGTACAATGAGGAGCGGCGAAATTCCAATTGATCGGGCTGCTGAAGGGGGCGTTGCAAAAGGCAACGCCCCCTCAGCTTGTCGGAAAACTCAAAACTGTGCTCGGAGCCTGCAAAATACAGGGGGGAGGTCGAGGGGGCGAAGCCCGCCTCGAATTGGATCAAATGCCCCGAGATCCCTTGCAA
>CAZQJD010000062.1:0-9975 GCA_964593575.1 uncultured Oscillibacter sp. | reverse complement strand
TCCTCGATCAGCGCCTTGAAGATGGGCAGGCTGCGTACCAGCATGTCGTGATCCACGCAGGTGCTGATGCGGAAGAAGTCCGGGCAGCCGAAGTCGCCGCCGGGGACGATGAGAACGTCCTTTTCCTTGGCCCGGTCGGAGAATTCCTGCGCCGTGCCCTTGGGGGAGCGGACGAACATATAGAAAGCGCCGTTGGGCTTGGCGCACTGATAGCCGTAGGAGGTCAGTGCCTCATAGAGGGTGGTGCGGTTGCGGTCATAGGCCTCCAGATCCGGGCGGATGCCGGCACAGCGGCCCACCACCAGCTGCTGCAGGGAGGGGGCGCACACATGGCCGATGATTCGGGCGGCGCCGGCGCCCGCGGCATAGAGGGCGGCGCTGTCGGCAGCGCAGTCGGGCACGCAGAAATAGCCGATGCGCTCACCGGGCAGGGACAGGGACTTGGAGTAGGAATAGCAGATCACGGTGTTGGGATAGATGCCGGGGATGTAGGGCACCTCCACGCCGTCGTATACCAGCTCGCGGTAGGGCTCGTCCGCCAGAATATAGATGGGATGGCCGAATTCCCTGCTCTTGCGGGTGAGGATGTCAGCCAGCGCCGTCAGCGTTTCCCGGGTGTACACCACGCCGGAGGGGTTGTTGGGGGAGTTGACGATGACAGCCTGGGTGTGGGGGGTCAGGGCGGCTTCCAAAGCGTCCAGACGAATCTGGAAAGCCTCCTCGTCGGCGGGGACCACCACCAGCTTGGCACCGCTGCTTTCCACGAAGGGACGGTACTCGGGGAAGAAGGGGGCGATGGCTACGATCTCCGCATCCTCCACGGCCAGCGCCCGGATCATGGCGATGAGCGCCGGGGCGGCGCCGCAGGTGAAGTAGATGTTTTCCGGACGCAGTCCGGCATTGTAGCGGGCGTTGAGGTCATCAGTCACGGCCTTGCGGGGATCTGCTGCGCCGGGAGCGGGAGTGTAGCTGTGGACAGCCAGAGGAGATTCCTTTCCCACGATGGAAAGGAAGGCGTCCTTGACGTCCTCCGGAGCGGGGATCGAGGGATTTCCCAGGGAAAAGTCGAATACGTTTTCCCTGCCCACGATGGCGGCACGCTTCAGGCCGTATTCAAACAGATCCCGGATGCAGGAACGCTTGGAGCCAAGCTCATACATTTTCTGATTGATCATAATGGTGTTATCTCCTTCCGCAACGGCCCAAGGTCGTTGTATTTCTGCTGAATGGAAGAGCACTGTCAGGAACAGGAGCCTTCGAGGCTCAGAACCGGGCGGCGATCTCCTTCAGAGCATCATAATATTTCTGCGTCATGGGCACCTCCACGCCCAGTTCTGCCGCCATGCGGATCACATCACCGCAGAAGACCTCCAGCTCACCGACACGGCCTGCGGCAAAATCGCGGCCCAGAGAGCTGTCAGAATTATCGCTGGTCTTGAGGATACGGCGCAGCTGCTTCTCCGGCAGCTCCTCCGGAAGTGCAACGCCGGAGGCAACGCCCACCTTCCAGGACTCGGTAAGGAGGGCGCGGGAATCCTCCACACGGCTTTCATCAGCCTTGATGCCGCCGATGGTGCAGCCCCAGCGGGCGGTGGCCACATTGTAGGCGCAGTTGAGGACGTATTTCGTCCAGATGGCCACGGCGACGTCCTCCACGGCATTGCACTGGATGCCGGCATCCATAAACAGGGCGGCAGTTTCTTCCGCCTTGGTCTGTTCTGCGGCGTCAAATACCTGAGAGCCGATGGAAAGCTCGGTGAATTTGCCCTGCTGGGTAATGGAGAAGTCCCGGCCTGCGCCGGAAACGGTATAAATGACACAGCCCAGTACGGTGCCGGTGGGCAGGATGGAGCGCAGCTTTTTGGCGGCGGTGACGCCGTTCATCACCGGCAGCACCACGGTGTCGGGGCCGACGATGGGCATGATCTGCCGGGCGGCGGCTTCCAGAGCGTCGTTTTTTACGCACACCAGCACCAGATCCTGAACCGGCAGTCCGGTGGGATCGTCGGTGACAACGGCGGGCTTCACGGTGAACTCGCCGTAGGCATCGGAGTGCAGGGTCAGTCCCTGAGTGCGCAGATGCTCCGCCCGGGAGCCGCGGGCAATGAGGCTGACGCTGTCCCCGTACTGACGGATCAGTACGCCGGCCAGAAGTCCGCCCACGCCGCCGATGCCCACAACGGTAATGCTCTTAGCCATAAAAAATCCTCCTGCGGCAGACACCGCGCTGAATTTTGATGCTGATTCTTGGTGAAACAATTTAATCAAGGATCCCGCGTGCTGCGCACGCTGGAATTGCGCCCACGGCGCAATTCGGCGTCAGCTGTGCATGGACATCCGTCAGGCGGCAAAGCCGCCAACGGCTATCGCATCATAAAAGCTTAACGCGCTTCGCACTATAAAAAGCTTTTTAACAAGTTTTCGTATGATATCACGCACATCATAGCAGAAAGCGGTGGAAAAGAAAAGGGGGATATCCGGTGTTTTCCTGTGTCGGAAGGAAATCGGAGCATGATACAAGCCCCCACCTTCCGGTGAGGGCTTGTCTATTTATTATTATGCAGGAGGAATCGCTTCGTCGGGAACAAGGGAAAGCTCCGGCGGCGCCGGAGGCTCGCCGACTGCATCGTCAAAGGTGGGAAGATCCGGGTCGGCAACAGAGGGGTCGGGCATGTCCGGCGTGGGCTCGATCACCGGAGTGTCCGGTTCCTCGGGAGTCTCCGGCAGAGCGGGACCCCGAGCCACCACCCGGTTGCGGGCCTTATAGTAGCTGTAGGATTCCTTGGTTTTGGAGATGAGGTTGCCGTCACCGTCATACAGCTCACGGTAGGTCTGCACCTTGTGGCCGGTGTACGCGGACTGGATGACCTTTTCCGTGCCGGGGGCCATGGTGGGATCCTCCTGATATTCCGTGGTCCAGTTGATCTTCTCCAGATACTCGTAGGACATCTTCACCTGAATATCATCGATCTTGGTGCCAAGGAGCGTGACGGTGAGCGTGTCGTCTTTATATTCGGTAGTGATGCGGATGGGATAGTCGGTGTTGTTGGTGAACCTGTAGTCCGGGCTGCCCCAGGAAACGGTAGCGTCCATACCGTAGGGCATATATGAGGTGGCATAACGGTGTGCAACCCGCTGGGTGATCTCCAGATTGGCCAGCAGGCAGCTCATGTACAGGGTAGAGGAAGTCTGACAGATGCCGCCGCCGATCTCATCCACAGTCTGGCCGCCGACATAGGCGGGGGCGGCCTGATACCCACGGGCTGCGGTGCGGCGGCCTACGGCCTCGTTGTAGGAGAAGATATCGCCGTAGTTGAGAACGTAGCCGTTAATGGCCTTGGCGGAGAGCTGCACGTTGTTCTTGCGGGCTGCGGTGCCGGCTACATTGGTGGTATAGGTGGCCAGCACATCCCGGAACATGACTTCCTTCAGCGTTTCGGCGCTTACCGTGGCGGGGATCAGGGTCAGGGGGAAGGTGGTATAGGCGCCGGGGGCGGCGGCGTCCATCAGCTGCTGGGCGGCGGCCACATCCAGATCCACGCCGGTGATGTCCGGAATGATGGTATCGTTGGCGCTGTCATACCTGGCGCTGACGCTCTCTGTCAGCACGGCATCCCGGATCTCCTGTGCAGTGATGACTTTGGCAGGAAATACGTAGGACGGCACCACGATCTCTCTTTTTTCCGCTTCTGTTTCCAGTCGGACGGCATTCAGCGCATTGGCCAGCTCCAGAGCGCCCACCACGCGCCCATCCTTGGGGATCAGGAGCACCAGCTTGTCGCCCTCCACGGTGTATTTGGCATCCACCGGCAGCTCCATGAACTTCTTGGCTACGGCGCGGGCGGTCTCCTCGCAGATGTCTTCGGCAGAGGAACTGAGAATATAGCAGGAGCCGGGGCCCTGCCGCATGGACAGAAAGTAGTCGTAAGCGCCGGAGAGGAAGGAGCTGCTGCGGCAGTCATCATAGGCAGCCTGCGCCAGTGCGGCATAGTCGGTCTGAGCGCCGTCCGGCAGCAGACCCAGCTGCTCCGCCGTCAAAACGATGTCGGGCTCGCCCTCCTTCTCGTCCAGCCATACGGAGAAGGTGCGGCCGGTGAGCTCTGCCTTCAGCGCGCGGGCCGCCTGGTCCACGGTCATGCCGCCCACATCGACATTTTCAATATGGTAGCCGGGGAAGAAGGTCTCCTGCTGATCGACCCACCAGCAGCCGGCAATGTATGCGCCGCCGGCAGCCAGCGCAAGAACGGCCAGCAATATCACAGCCACGAGGATGATCCGTCGGAGTACGGAAGGCTTTTTTTCCATATGGGTCCCTCCCAAAGCCGTTTCACCCGCCGGAACTGCGGCAGAGGAAACGATGTTTTTCTTTTCCGTCATTATACTATGCTTCGGGAGGAAATGCATTACAATCCCGTTACAGTTCTGCAGCTTTTCGAGCTGCTTTTGGGATGCGGAGGGTCAGAAGAATGGCGTCCTCTGTGTCCTCGCGGCTGCTCTGTGCATCCACACCGGCGCTGCGGATCAGCTGCAGGCCCCGGTCCACGCTGTTGAGAAACAGCCGCACGTCTTTGATGATGTATGTACGCCGTCCGGCAGGGGGCGTGGTCTGCAGAGCCTGCAGGCGGGATTCAATATACCGCTCCGTCTGGGCTACATTCAGCTCCTTCTCCGTGATATGCCGCAGCGCCGCCAGCCGCTCCGTTTCATCCTCCAGCCGCAGCAGCGCCCGGGCATGGCGTTCGGAAAGGTGATGCTGGACGATCAGGGCGGTGCAGTCCGGGGACAGGCGGCGCAGACGCAGCTTGTTGGCCACGGCGGAAGGGGAGCGCCCCAGCTTTTCCGCGGCCTCCTCCTGTGTCATGCCGCCGGAATGGATCAGGGCGGCCAGAGCGTCTGCCTCCTCCAGAAAGTGCAGATCCTGACGCTGCAGATTTTCCAGCAGTGCCAGCAGGGCGGACTCCCGGTCGTCGATGCGGATGGGGATACAGGGGACCTTGGTAAGTCCCGCCAGCTTTGCGGCCCGCAGCCGCCGCTCGCCGGCCACCAGCTCCCATGTGCCGTTGGTGCGGCGGACGGTCAGCGGCTGCAGAATGCCGTGATGGTGGATGGAGGCGGACAGTTCTTCCAGCGCTTCCTGCTCAAAGGCGCGCCGTGGCTGGTTGGGATTGGGCAGGATCCTTCCTATAGGCAGGTAAATGATCTCCCGCCGGGCGTCGTGTTCACTCATATCGGTACCCCCGCAGTTCATTGGTTTTCTTCATTGTAGCCCGGGTATACAAAAAAGTGTGGCGAAGGCTGTCGAAGGGCAAAAAAACCGTCGGCTTCACGCAGAAATGTGAAGCCGACGGTGGTTGGATAGGGAGCTCCTTATTTGCAGATATAGCAGAACCAGCCCTCTGCGGAATGGGTCTCCTGAATGACAAGTCCCGCTTCCTTCAGCTTGCCGGCCACTTCCGCCGCCCGGTCATCGATGATGCCGGAGCAGATGAACACGCCGTCCTCCGCCAGCAGGGGGCGGACAGCGGGCGCCAGCGCAATGATGACATCCGCCACGATGTTGGCCAGCACCACCTGATAGCCGGTGCCGATCTTTTCCCGGAGGCGGCGGTTGGAGAGGATGTCGCCGATCTCCACCTGATAGACGGAAGGATCCACACCGTTGAGGGCGGCATTCTCGTAAGCAACGGCCCTGCACTTTTCGTCAATATCGCAGGCAAAGGCGGTTTTGGCGCCCAGCTTCAGCGCGGCGATGGAGAGGATGCCGCTGCCGCAGCCCAGATCCAGCGCCCGGTCGCCGTCCTTCACGGTTTTTTCCAGCGCTTTCAGGCACAGGCGGGTGGTGGCGTGGCTGCCGGTGCCGAAGGTGAGACCGGGGTTCAGGATCAGGGGCACGCGCCCGTTGGTCTTCGCCTGCAGCCATTCGGGGATGACGATGAGCCGCTCGCCGATCTCCATGGGCTTATAATACTGCTTCCAGTTGTTTTCCCAGTCGGCATCCTGCAGATTGTCCAGCGTCATCAGCAGCGTGCCGTGATCCGGATGCTCCTTCTTATACTGAGACAGGGCAATGCGCACGCTGCCCATCTGAGCGTAGCCTGCCTCGCTGTCCTCCAGATAGAAGGTGACGCGGGATCTTCCCTGCATCTGCTTTTCCAGATCCTCGTCCACATAATCCCAGTACTGGCGGTTATTCTCCAGAAAATCGTGGAAATCCGTTTCATCGTCAATGACAACGCTGTCGATGCCCTGCGCGGAGAGGAAGGAGACCAGTCCATCCAGACCGGTATGATTGGTGTCGATGTGTACTTCCAGCCACTTCATGGTGTGACCCTCCCGTAAAGATGATATTGAAGGAATACGGGGAGCGGTGTCGCTCCCCGTATGTTCAGTATGTTCTCAGCGATGGCTGCCCACGAAGAACAGGGCGACCACGCCTGCGCCGGTATGGGCGCCGATGACGGGGCCAACGTAGTTGACGACGACTTCCTTCACGCCGAAACGGCTGCGCAGCTCGTCTGCCAGAAGGTTCACATCCTCCTCGCAGTCGCCGTGACTGATGAAGATGGTCTCAGCGTCGGTGACGGCTTTGCCCATCTCGTCTGCCAGCGCCATCAGGGACGCTTTGCGGCCCCGTGCCTTGCTGACAGAGGTCAGGTGCCCGCCGTCATCCACATGCAGCACCGGCTTGATGGCCAGCATAGTGCCCAGCAGCGCCGTGGCAGCGCTGACGCGGCCACCCCGCTTCAGGTGGTTTAGGTCATCCACGGTAAACCAGTGGCAGATGTTCAGCTTGGTATTCTCGGCATAGTCACGGACCTCGTCCACCGTCTTGCCGGTCTTTTTCTGCTGTGCGCACAAATATACCAGCAGGCCCTGCCCCATGGAGGCGCCCAGAGTGTCTACCACATGAATTTTTGCATCGGGGAACTCGGCACGCAGACCCTCGGCGGCAATGCAGGCGGACTGATGGGTGGTGGAAAGGGCGGAGGAGAAGGCCAGATACAGGATATCCTTACCCGCTTCCAGCAGGGGCCGCATCACTTCCTCGAAGGCGCCTACATTGACGGCGGAGGTGGTGGGCATACTGCCGCTGCGAATACGGGCATAAAAATCCTTGGGGCTGATCTCCCGGCCATCAAGGTAATTGCGGAACTCCTGACCATCCATCAAAAGAGTCAGCGGAAGCACAATAATGCCCAGTTCATCCGCCAACTGTGCCGTCAGGTCGCAGCAGCTGTCCGTCAAAATCATATAATCACGCATCAGTGATCCTCCTTTTTGGCTTTGTCGGCCTTCTTTTTGACATTCGTTTCCTGGGGCGCGTTCTCCCGCAGCCGTGCTACATAATAGCTGCTGGCCAGACCGGCGGCATAGCTCATCAAGGCAAAGCGCACGGCCGCGTCTGCAACGCGATCCTCGTCCGGAAAGCGCTCCATCTCATCCGCAATGTGGTTCATGGCCTCGGACAGACTCTCCCGGAACCGTTCATAGCCTGCCTGCACGCTGGGCTGCTGCTGCAGCTGTGCCTCCAGTGTCACGCCCATGTCCTTGGTGGACATGACCCGCTTGAGAATGCAGATCACCGTCAGATAGGCCAGATGCTCCTGATTGTATTTTTTGCCTTCGGCCCGGGGGAGCAGACCGCCCTTGGTATAGTTGTTGACCATGGCGGAGGTAAGGCCGTCGTCATCTTCAAAGCGAAGGACCTGACGATCCATGTAGGACAGCACCTGATCCATGTACAGGGGAAAGTCGGGAAATTGCTCCCAGCTTACCGGCAGGTGGGTCCGCAGCTGTTCCTTCAGCTGAACCAATTCGTCCATGGAAGCCTCCTGTATTATAAAATTCGGATATCAGTATATCACTAAAATGTGGTTTTGTAAACTACATTCTGCGGCAAAGAAAACTGTGTTCTCATTTTCCCACGCAAAAGCGGGAGAAAATGGTACTGACGATATCTTCCCGGGCGGTACGGCCGGTGAGTTCGCCGATGGCATTCAAGGCGTCTTCGGCATCGGTGAGGATGGCGTCGGGGGTAAGCCCGTCCTCCATGGCGGCCTTGGCCCGGCGGATGGATGCCAGAGCGCGGGAAACGGCATCCTCCTGCCGCGCATCGGTGAGGAGGCTGCCGGTATCGTGCTCCTTTCCGGCGGGGAACAGCTCTGCCACGGCGGCTTCCAGCCGGTCAATGCCCTCGCCTGTAACGGAGGAGAGCTGAATAACAGCGGCAGGGGAGGAAGTGAGGCCGGAGACTTCGGGAGCTGCAGCGCCAAGATCCTTTTTGGTATAGATCAGCACCCACGGCGTACCCTGTTGGCTGACTGTGCGGAGGATCTCCCGGTCATCCCCCGTGAGATCCGCGCCGTCCGCCACCGCCAGGATCAGATCGGCGGATCGCATGGCGGCGCGGCTGCGCTCCACGCCCATCTTTTCCACTACATCCTCCGTGTCCCGGATGCCGGCGGTGTCCGTCAGCCGCAGCAGCGTGCCGCCGCAGAGGACGGATTCCTCCACAGTATCCCGGGTGGTGCCGGGGATGTCGGTGACGATGGCCCGCTCGTAGCCGGCCAGTGCGTTCAGCAGGGAGGACTTGCCGGCATTGGGACGGCCCACAATGGCGGTGCGGACGCCGGATTTCAGCACCCGGCCCCGCCCGCAGGTGGCCAGCAGCCGGGCGAGAACCGCTGCGCTGCTCTCCAGCGCCCGGCGCACCTCCTCCGGGGAGATGTCCTCAATGTCCTCGTCCGGATAGTCCACAACGGCGTAGAATCGGGAAGCCACATCCAGCAGAGCGTTCTGTACCTGCTCCAGCGGTCTGCGCAGTGCGCCGTCCAGCTGGGCAATGGCGTTTTTGGCGGCGGCAGCCGTTTCGGCATGGATCAGGTCAATGACAGCCTCCGCCTGAGTCAGGTCCATCTGACCGCTGAGAAAGGCCCGCTTGGTGAACTCGCCGGGCAGCGCCTGCCGCGCTCCCAGTTCAAAGAGACTGCGCAGTACTTCCCGCAGCACCACGGGGGAGCCGTGGCAGTGGAACTCAGCGGAGTCCTCGCCGGTATAGCTGTTGGGGCCGGGAAAGCGTACCGCCAGCGCACGGTCCAGCACATCGCCGGAGGGGTCCAGCACATCGCCGTAGATCATTTTCCGGGGCGGCTGGCTGGAGAGAGCGCCGCCGTACAGGGGGCGGAACAGCCGGTCACACAGCGCAAAGCAGCCGTCGCCGGAGATGCGAACCACACCGATGGCAGTGGCGGCATTGCCGGTGGAAATGGCGGCGATGATATCCATAAGACCACGCTCCTTTGTATACTATCAGTAATATAATAAAGAAAAATAACGGAATGTATCGAAAATGGGGGTTAGATGTATTCCGGACGCAGGGGAGAGAACACATCGATGACCAGCGTGTCCTCCAGCGCCACCACAGCGTGGGGCACATCGGCGGCGATCATCACGGAGTCGCCGGCACCCACGATGTGCTCTTCCTCACCCACGGTGTATCGGACGGAACCGGAGATGATGTTGGAGCTCTGCTCGTGAACATGGTGATGGGAGGGCAGCACAGCGCCCTTGGCCAGCCGCACCTCGCAGACCATCATGGACTCGCTGTAGGCCAGGGTCTTTCTCACGATGCCGGGGAGCATCTCCACGGGGGTGACATTCTGATGAAAAATAAAGGTATCGCTCATGCGCTTCATAGCGGTTCCTCCTGTCGGTTTTATCAAAAAACCGGGACGGACAGCGTCCGCCCCGGTAAAGGATGGGATTACTTCACGACTTCGCCGTTGGCCTTCTTGGCCTCGATCTCGCGGACTGCGTCCTTGTGGCTCAGGTTCACGCGGCCCTTCTCGTCGATATCGGTGACCTTGACCCACATCATGTCGCCGATCTTGCAGGCGTCCTCCACCTTCTCGATGCGGCGCTCGGCCAGCTTGGAGATGTGCACCAGACCGTCCTTGCCGGGAGCCAGCTCCACGA
>CAZQJD010000061.1:0-9993 GCA_964593575.1 uncultured Oscillibacter sp. | reverse complement strand
TGGCGCAGAAGGAGGGATTTGAACCCTCGCGGCGTTTTTTAGACACCCTACTCCCTTAGCAGGGGAGCCCCTTCGGCCTCTTGGGTACTTCTGCATACCGTGGACGGAACGCCGGCTTCCGAACACTTTCCGAACACTTATAGTATACTATCATAGGTGGAAGCGCTTTGTCAACGGGGAATTTCCGGAGAATATAATTTTCTTTTGGGCGTTTGGAAAACAGGTCAGTGTGACGGTTGCTTTACAAGGAACAGGATATTTGCTATACTGGCGAAAAATGGAGTTCCCGGGAGGAAGTCTTTATGAGAAAATATGGATGGAGGACGCTGATGATCTGTGCGCTGGCAGCGCTCATGACGATTGCCGCATCAGCCGCGCCGGAGCAGGAATATCCCACCGGCGTCAGCGGTGAGGCCACATGGACGCTGAAGGGCGACACTATGTACATTACCGGACAGGGGATGCTGTCCGGCGTCAGCAACGCGGACTGTCAGCCGTGGGAATATTTTCAGGATCAGATCCGCCACGTAGTGGTGGAGGAGGGAGTTACCCTCATCGGCGACACGATCTTTGCCCACACCTACAATCTGGAGACGGTCACCATTGCCGACAGCGTGACAGAGATCTGCGAGGGAGCCTTTCGCAACTGCTACGCATTGAAAACCGTGAAGCTGCCTGCCAATCTGCAGACACTGGGGAATTTCGTCTTTGCCTACTGTGAAAAGCTGGAGTCTGCGGAACTGCCGGACACTCTGACCAAGATGGGCGGCAGCGTGTTTACCGGCTGCACTGCCATGACCAGTGTCAAGCTGCCCAATGACCTGTATGATGTGCAGCAGATGAATTTTGATTCCTGCATGTCGCTGACAGAGGTGACCATCCCGGCCGGCGTAGGATTCCTGCGCCACGCATCCTTTCCCAACTGCTTCAACCTGAAAAAGGTGGTGTTTGAGGGTGACCGGCCCCATACCAACGGCGACCCGTTCTATATGGGGCCGGAGGATCTGGTGGTGTATTGCTACAGCGATGCCAAAGGCTGGGATGATGCGATGTTTTACACCTATCCCGTGGTAAAGCTGGAGCGTACTGCGGAAAAACCGGTGGAGGAAAAACCAACGGATGATGGCAATATGCCAGCCAATAGTGGGGAAAAGCAGCAGGAACAGAAACCGGATGAACCGGTGAGTGGGGAAACGGAGAAAGAAACACCGACACCGCCGGACGCCTTGCCGGGGACGGAAGTACCCGCACCCGAACAGCCGCCGTCCTCCGGCAATGCTGTGGATCTGCCGGCGCAGGCAGAGGATGCCGTGGGCAGCGTGCCGGAGCCGCCGGCGGAGAAACAGTCGGAAACGGCGCAGACTGAGTCAGCAAGGAACACGCTCCCTGTGATGCTGGGCGCGGCTGCGGCAGTACTGCTCTGCTGCGTGGTGTTTGTGGGCATAAAAGCAAAAAAGCGGAAATGAGAAGAAATCCAAAAAATCCAAACATCCGGCGCTGTGCAGCGCCGGATGTTTCATATTTACAGTCCGTTCACGAACATATTGCTGACAAATTGAAAAATCTATGGTATGATATAAAAGTTAAATTGCGCTATTATGCCCATTTGGCGGAGAAGGGAGGGAATGGCCTGTGAAAAGAGTCCTGCAGAAGGCGGCCGCTGCCGCGTTGACGGCGCTGCTGCTGTTGGTGAACACCGGCTGTTCCTTCCGACTGGTGGCTTCGCCGGATGAACTGTATATGCTGCCCAACCTGCCGGCGGAGTACACGACGCTGGGGGAAAGCATTCAGACGCTGCTTTCCTCTGGCATGGAATATGCGGCTCCGGTGTCCGGCGCCCATACGCAGAATGTCCAGCTGATGGATCTGGACAGTGACGGCGAGCAGGAGGCGGTGGTTTTCCTCCGGAACCCTGCGGAGGAGCAGCCGCTGCGGATCCATATCTTTACCTCCAGAGCCGACAGCTATGAAGAAACCGCGGTGATTTCCGGCAGCGGAAGCAGCATCTACAGCTTCAACGCCTGTGATCTGAACGGCGACGGCAGTATGGAACTGCTGGTGGGCTGGGAGACCGGTATGGAGATGCGTGCGCTGACCGTGCATGCTTTCCACAGCGGAGAACTGCGTGAGCTGGCGCGTACCGGCTATGCCCGCTATGCTGCGGCAGATCTGGATGGGGATGCGGTGCAGGAGCTGACGGTGTTCCGCACGGATGAACAAGGGGCTGCGGTCGCAGACCTCTATGTGTGGAAGGACGGACTGGAAAAGGCTTCGTCCTGCACCCTGTCCTTCGGCATGACCGAGCTGAATGCCGGCAGCGTAGTGACGGGCGCTCTGCGGGATGGCACTGCGGCGCTGTTTGTCAGTGGTGTCAGCGGCAATGCCATGGCAGCCGATATTCTGATAGAAGACCAGGGGCAGCTTGTGAATACAGTGCTTTCGGAGTTTACCGGCATGACCGCGGAGGTGTTCCGTTACCGTGGTTTGCTGCCGGAGGATATCAACGGTGACGGCATCACTGAGGTGCCCGCAGCGGTGATGATCTCCGGTACGGAACATTACCGCGTGGATTGGTACAGCTACGAAGCGGGCGGACTGCGTTCAGCATCGTCGTCTACCTATCACAATACCGCTGACGGCTGGTATCTGGAGCTGCCGCCGGAGTGGATCGGCGCCGTCACGGTGAGCCGTACAAGAAACGGCGACGATGAGATCGCGGTGACATTCAGTCGCCGTGATGAAACGGCCATGCCGGTTTTGCGCATCTGCGCCATTTCCGGCAGCGGGCGGGAACAGAAGGCTGCCCGCGGCAACCGTCTGATCCTGAGCCGTCAGACAGACGTGATCTATACCGCCGAGCTTCTGTCGGGCAATGCCGGCTGGACAGGCACCGTTACGGAGGATCAGCTGCGCAGCAGCTTTCATCTGGTGGAACGGAAATGGGCGGCGGGGGAGAACTGAGTCCCCCGCGTGTCAGATCTGAACAGGGAAGGAGTGTGACAGAAATGAAAAAAGTTCTGGTGCTGGAGGATGAAGCCAGTATCCGTGGGTTTATTGTGATCAATCTCAGCCGTGCAGGCTACACGGTGGTGGAGGCAGAGAGCGGCGAGGAAGCGCTGGAAAAGCTCCGGGAGAATCCGGATGTCCGGGTGGCGCTGCTGGATGTTATGCTGCCCGGTATTGATGGCTTTGAGGTGTGCCGCCGCATTCGCGCTACCAACACGAAAATCGGAATTATTATGCTTACTGCCCGCGCGCAGGAAATGGATAAGGTGACGGGACTGATGACCGGCGCGGATGACTATGTCACCAAGCCGTTTTCTCCGGCGGAGCTGACGGCCAGAGTGGATGCTCTGTTCCGCCGTACCGGCGGGGAGGAGCAGGTCGCTGCTGGTGAGATCCGCCAGACGCCGTTCCTGCTGAACACCCGCAACCGCACGCTGGAAAAGAACGGGGAACGGATCAAGCTGACCCAGGTGGAGTATTCCATCATGAAGACCTTCATGGAGAATCCGGGAAAGGCCCTTTCCCGTGAGGAGATCCTGGACATGGTCTGGGGCCGTGACTATTTTGGGGAGCTGAAGATCGTGGACGTAAATATCCGCCGTCTGCGCCTGAAGATCGAGGACAACGTGCAGAACCCCACCTATATTACCACCGTGTGGGGTTACGGCTACAAGTGGGGCTTCTGAGGAAGCGGCACTGATATGAGAAAGGAGGGGCGCCATGAAGCGCAGCAAGAAGCTGCACAGCAGAATGCGGCACATCCGCGGCCTGCGTCAGCGCTGGATCGTCAACACCGTGGCGCCCATTGCCGCGCTGCTGGTGCTTCTGGTGACGGCAGCCAGCTTCGGTGTGGCCAACTACTATTACAACAGCATGCGCAACGGTCTGGAACTGAAAGCGCAGGAGGCCGGCGGCACCATCAACAGCTACTTTATGACCAGCTACGCGGAGTATGAGCGCTTTACCGTCAGCTTTATCAACAGCTTTGAGGAAAAAGAGGATATCGAGCTGCAGATCATTTCCAGCAGCGGCAGGATCCGCACCTCCACCTCCGGCCTGACGGCGGGTATGTCGCCGGGTACGCCGGATATCCAGCGGGTCATGACCACCGGAAAATCCGCGGTCTATCACGGTGCCGACTATCAGACCGGACAGGACATTCTGGCAGTGTCCTATCCGCTGATCTTCAACGGCCGGGTGGTGGGCGCACTGCGGTATGTGACGGCACTGGAGCAGATGAACCGGCAGATCCTGGTGTCTGTTGCGGTGCTTGCTCTGCTGGCGGCGCTGACGCTGCTGCTGGTGATTGGCTCCAACCTGATCTTCATCAACAACGTGGTGGAGCCTGTGGCAGTGGTGTCCGACACAGTGCAGCGCATCTCCGCCGGCAGCTACGGCGTGCAGATCGACGCCCAGTACCGGGACGAGCTGGGCGAGCTGGTGCGCAGCATCAACGATATGTCCCTGAAGCTGAGCCACAGTGAAAAGGTCAAAAGCGAATTCATCTCCTCGGTGTCCCATGAGCTGCGTACACCGCTGACCGCCATCAACGGCTGGGTGGAGACCATGCTGGAGGACCGTGATCCGGAGCAGCTGCGCCGTGGTCTGGGCATTGTGCTGAAGGAGTCCCGCCGCCTGACCACCATGGTGGAGGAACTGCTGGAATTCTCCAAGATGGAGGATGGCCGCTTCACCCTTCAGGTGGAGAAGGTGGACGTACAGGCGGAATTTGAAGATACCATCTTCACCTATCGCGAGCTGTTTGCCCAGGAGGGCATCGTGCTGGAATACGACCCTGCCGACGATCTTCTGCCGACGCTGGACGGCGATCCGGAGCGGCTGCGGCAGGTGTTCTGCAATGTGCTGGACAACGCGGCCAAGCACGGCGGCGGCGGACGGCGCATTGCCGCATCCATCCGGCAGGAGGACGATGCGGAGGTCATCCGCGTCCGGGACTACGGCCCCGGCGTCCCTGTGGAGGAGCTGCCTCATATCAAGAAGAAATTTTACAAGGGTTCGTCCAAGGCCCGCGGCAGCGGCATCGGCCTTGCGGTGTGCGATGAGATCATCCGCCTCCACGGCGGCGAGTTTACCATCGACAACGCGGAGGGCGGCGGCTGCGTCGTGACCATCCGGCTCCCTGTGGAAAAATAAGAAAAAATCGAACAGATGTTGCATTATTTTGAAAAGAGTAGTATCCTGTTATCAGCACTACTGGAAAGGAATTCCCATGTCTGAAGAGAATAAGAGCTGTTTTCGTACCAGCATCGGCGGACAGGCCCTCATCGAGGGCATCCTGATGCGCGGCCCCAAAAAGCAGGCCGTGGTAGTCCGCGATCAGGAAGGCAATCTGGTGGAAAAGGTGGAGGAGCTGAAGCTGGTTCGCGACCGGTATCCCATTCTGGGCGTGCCGCTGATCCGCGGCTCGGTGAACTTCATTGATTCCATGGTCAAGGGCGTGCAGGCGCTGATGTACTCGGCGGAGTTCTACCCCGACGAGGAGATGAGCAAGCCCGGCAGGTTTGAGCTGTGGCTGGAAAAGAAGCTGTCCAGCAAGGCACTGGAAAAGGCGGTCATCGCACTGGCGGTGGTGATGGGCATTGGCCTGTCCGTGTTCCTGTTCATGGTGCTGCCCACCTTCCTCACCGGCGGGATTCTGCACTTCTTCCCCGGCTTCCCCCTGTGGGGACGCAATGTGGTGGAGGGCGTGCTGAAAATCGGCATTTTCCTGCTGTATCTGGGTCTTTGCTCCCATATGAGCGATATCCGCCGTGTATTTCAGTACCACGGCGCGGAGCATAAGACCATTTTCTGCTACGAGGCCGGTCTGCCTCTGACGGTGGAGAATGTCCGGGCGCAGAAGCGCCACCATCCCCGCTGCGGCACCAGCTTCCTGTTTGTGGTGATCTTTGTGTCCATCCTGCTGTCCAGCGTAGTGTTCGGCATCTGGCCCATGACGGCGGCGTGGATGCGTACGCTGGTGCATCTGGCGCTGCTGCCGCTGGTGGTGGGCGTCACCTACGAGTTCAACCGCTGGGTGGGGAGGCATGACAATGCCCTGACCCGTTTCCTGTCTGCACCGGGCATGTGGCTGCAGAACTTTACCACCTACGAGCCGGAGGACGGCATGATCGAGGTGGCCATCCGCGCCATGGAGCTGGTGATCCCGGAAACGCAGGGCACCGACAAGTGGTGACAGAGGAAAGAAGAAAACTGAAAGCGGAGCGATGACGCAATGGCTATCACGTATAACAACTTATATCTGGATATCCGGAAGAAGCTGCGGCTGGCGGATGCGGCAGACCCTACGCTGGAGGCACGGGAGCTGGTGTGCTTTGCCACCGGCAAGACCCGTGAGGAGCTGTTCCGGGACAGCGGCCTGTATGTGTCGCCGGAGCTGGAGCAGCAGGTCTGGGCGCTGGTGCAGCGGCATCTGGAGGGTGAGCCGGTGGCCTATCTCATCGGCGAGTGGGAGTTTTACGGCCTGCCGCTGGATATTTCTTCCGATGTGCTGATCCCCCGTCCGGACACGGAGGTGCTGGCCAGACTGGCCATCGACTATTGCAATACCCTGTCGGAATGTCGCGTGCTGGATCTGTGCGCCGGCAGCGGCTGCGTGGGTCTGGCAGTGGCGGCCAACGCGCCCCATTCCCGTGTTGTGCTGGGCGATATCAGTGAAGGTGCTCTGCGGGTCTGCCGGCAGAACATCCGGCGCAACGGCTTCTCCGGGCGGGTGGTGTCCATGCGGATCGACGCTATGGAGAAACCCAGAGCCAATCTGGGGGAATTCCACTGCATCGTGTCCAATCCCCCCTACATACCCAGCGGCGATATTCCGGGCCTGGACAATTCCGTCCGTGACTATGAGCCTCATCTGGCGCTGGACGGCGGCGAGGACGGTTTGGAATTCTACTGCGCCATCACCCAGCTGTGGAAGGACGCCCTGCTGCCCGGCGGACGGCTCTACTATGAGGTGGGCATCGGTCAGGCGGACACCGTCCTGCGGATCATGCGGGCAGTGGGCTTCGGCGACATTCAGGTGGAAAAGGACCTGAACGGCATCCCCAGAGTGGTGTACGGCACTCTGTGCACGGAAGTTTGAGTATACAAGTCGGGGAAGACCCCCGGAGACGATAAAGGAGATGGAATTATGGCAGAGAAAAAGACCGTGAAGGCAGCAGAGGCTGTCAGCGACAAGCAGCGTGCCATCAGCACCGCCATGGATCAGATCGAGAAAATGTACGGCAAGGGCTCCATCATGCGCTTCGGCGACAAGACGGATATGAGCGTGGAGTTCATCCCCACCGGCTCTCTGGCGCTGGATCTGGCGCTGGGCATCGGCGGCCTGCCCCGCGGCCGTATCGTGGAGATCTACGGACCGGAATCCTCCGGTAAGACCACGCTGGCGCTCCATGTGGTGGCAGAGGCCCAGAAGCGCGGCGGCGAGGTGGCCTTTGTGGACGCCGAGCACGCACTGGATCCCACCTATGCCAGAGCACTGGGCGTGAAGGTGGAGGATATGCTCATCTCCCAGCCGGATACCGGCGAGCAGGCGCTGGAGATCACCGAAGCGCTGGTGCGTTCCGGCGCCATTGATGTCATCGTGGTGGACTCCGTGGCGGCGCTGGTGCCCCGTGCGGAGATCGAGGGCGAGATGGGCGACAGCTATGTGGGGCTCCATGCCCGCCTGATGAGTCAGGCGCTGCGCAAGCTCACCGGCGCCATCGGCAAGACCAACACCATCGTCATCTTCATCAACCAGCTGCGTGAGAAGGTGGGCGTCATGTACGGCAACCCCGAGGTCACCACCGGCGGCCGCGCCCTGAAGTTCTATTCCTCCGTCCGTATCGACGTGCGCCGCATCGAGGCGCTGAAGAACGGCGGCGAGGTGGTGGGCAACCGCACCCGCACCAAGGTCGTCAAGAACAAGGTGGCGCCTCCCTTCCGGGAAGCAGAGTTTGACATTATGTACGGCGAGGGTATCGCCCGCACCGGCGAGCTGGTGGATCTGGGCGTGAAGCTGGACCTGCTGCAGAAGGCCGGTTCCTGGTTCTCCATGGGCGAGGTGCGTATCGGCCAGGGCCGCGACGCCGCCAAGAAGTATCTGGAGGAGAATCCGGATGTGGCCGCCAAGCTGGAGGCCGGTATCCGTGCCAATTTTGACAAGCTGATGGGCAACCAGTCCCGGATCGCCGCCCGCGCCGCCGGCCGGGCCGTGGATGTGAGCGCGGACGATTTCGACGATGCGGATTGAGCGGATCGAGGCATCCAAACATAAGCGGGGGCGGATCCTGGTGTTTTTGGAGGACGGCGCCTGCCTGAAGATCACGGAGCAAGAGGCGTTGGACTTCGGCCTGCGGGCCGGAGACGAGCTGGATGAGACGGCTCTGAAGCGGCTGAAAGAGGCCGCCGGGATCTCCGACGTGAAAGCCACCGCGGCAGATCTTGTGGGCAAGCGGGCCATGAGCCGCGCCGGTCTGGAGAAGAAGCTGCGGGAAAAAGGCGCGTCGGAGCAGGAGATCCGCTATGCCGCCGAATGGATGGAAGCCATCGGTGCCATTGACGACGCGGATTATGCCGCAGTGCTGGCGCATCACTACGGACAGCTGGGCTACGGCCCGGCTTACGTGCGCCAGAAGCTGTATGAAAAAGGCGTCCCCCGGGATTTGTGGGACGATGCCGTTGCCCTGCTGCCGGAAGCGGACGAACAGATCGGCGCCTTTTTACAGAACAAGCTCCGCGGCCGAGCACCGGACGAAAAGGAGAAAAAACGGCTGACGGACACGCTGCTCCGCCGGGGCTTTTCCTGGGGCGATGTAAAAAACGCCCTGAACCGGCTGGGCGCGGAGATCTGGGAGGATGGAACATGGAATTGATGGAGGCTGTCACCGGACGCCGCAGCGTGCGGCGGTATACGGAGCAGGCCGTTTCCCGGGAACTGCTGGAGGAGCTGATGGAGGCTGCCTGCTGGGCACCTTCGGCGGATAACGCCCAGCCTTGGTATTTCGTGGTGCTGACGCAGCAGGAGGATATCGACCGGATGCGGCAGACCATGGAGCGGGTCTCGGAGGAGATCCGGCCCCATCTGGAGGAGCTGTTTCCCCGGCACCCCAGAGTGGTGAACGAGACCACCGCGTTCCTGCGCCGTCTGGGCGGCGCGCCGGTCTATGTGCTGGCGTTTTTGCAGAAGGATTACGGCCCGGTGCGGGACTCCATGGTGGAGAGCGTGGCGGCGGCCATTCAGAATCTGCTGCTGGCGGCCCACGAAAAGGGCCTGGGCACCTGCTGGGTCAATGCAGCCACGGGCCTGGGCTACGGCCCTGCGCTGCGGGAGCTGTTTGCCCCGGACAAGGGGGAGTTCGTCAGCCTGGTGGCGCTGGGCTGGCCGGACCGGAGCCCCCGGGCGCCCGGCCGCAAACCGGATCGCTGGGTGATCCGCTGAAAGAGGAAATCAAACGTAAGGAGAGCGTTGCGTTGAGTTATAATGTTGCATTTATTTCCCTGGGCTGTGCCAAGAACCAGGTGAACTGCGAACAGATGATGGCGGCGGTACAGGCCGCCGGACACACCGTTACGGCGGCGCCGGAGGGCGCGGATGTGGCGGTGGTGAACACCTGCGGCTTCCTGGCCTCTGCCTGCGGCGAGGCCATCGACAATATTCTGGAAATGGCCCAGCTCCGGAGCGAGGGCCATCTGAAGAAGATCCTGGTCACCGGCTGTATGGCCCAGCGGTACAAGGAGGAGATCCTGCAGGAGATGCCGGAAGTGGACGGCATCCTGGGCACCGGCAGCTACGGCGACATCGTTGCGGCTATTGAAGAAGTGATGGAACAGGGCCTGCGGCCCTGCCGCCTTGGCAACATCCATACGGCGGAGCAGGGCGGCGCGCGTATTTTGTCCACCCCGCCCTGGTATGCCTACCTGCGGATCGCCGAGGGCTGCGACAACCACTGCGCGTACTGCGTTATCCCCTCCCTGCGGGGCAAG
>CAZQJD010000060.1:0-10073 GCA_964593575.1 uncultured Oscillibacter sp. | reverse complement strand
GATTCCAGTCCCGTCTTGCGGCGGACGGATTCACGTGCCTTTCTGGCAGCTTCGCGGGCGCGGCTGGCCATGAGCGCCTTATCCAGGATCATGCGGCCCACCTGTGGATTCTCCTCCAGGAACCGCTCCAGCTTGTCGCTGACCACAGCGGAAACCAGCGTACGGATCTCGCTGTTGCCCAGCTTGGCCTTGGTCTGACCCTCAAACTGGGCGTCCGTCAGCTTCACGGAAATGACGACCGTCAGGCCCTCGCGGCAGTCGTCGCCGGAGACCTTGTCGTCATCCTTCAGCATGCCCACCTTCTTACCGTAAGCGTTGAGCACGGTGGTCAGGGCACGCTTGAAGCCCTCCTCGTGCATTCCGCCCTCAGGGGTTCGGACATTGTTTGCAAAGGAGTGGATGTTGTCCTTGAAGCTGTCGTTGTACTGAATGGCGATCTCCGCCATGGAATCGTCCTTCTGGCCCGCCATGTAGATGACGCTCTCATGAAGAGGCTTCTGATACCGGTTCAGCCATGCAACGAATTCCCGGATACCGCCCTTGTAGCACATGGAGTGATAACGCTCATCCTCCGGCTTTTCCGCGGACTCGCTGCGCTTGTCGGCAATGGTGATCCGCAGGCCGGCGTTGAGGAAGGCCTCCTCCTGCATACGGGTATGAAGGGTATCATAATTGTATACCAGATCCTCAAACATCTCAGGGTCCGGCTTGAATGTAACCGTAGTACCGGTGTGGTCGGTGGCGCCCACGATCTTCATTTCCTGGGTAATATGGCCCCGGGAGAACTTCATCTCATGGAGCTTGCCATCCTTGTGTACCTGTACCTCCAGCCACTCGGAAAGGGCGTTGACAACACTGGCGCCTACGCCGTGAAGGCCGCCGGACACCTTGTAACCACCGCCGCCGAACTTACCGCCGGCATGCAGCACAGTAAACACCACTTCCAGCGCCGGACGGCCTGTCTGGGCCTGAATATCCACCGGGATGCCGCGGCCGTTGTCGGTAACGGTAATGGTATTGCCCTCATTGATGGTGACGGTGATCTCCGTGCAGTAGCCTGCCAGAGCCTCGTCGATGGAGTTATCCACGATCTCATACACCAGATGGTGCAGACCGCTGGTGGAGGTGGAACCGATATACATACCGGGCCTCTTGCGGACAGCCTCCAGTCCTTCCAGTACCTGAATTTCCGACGCGCCGTATTCGCTGTCTTCGGATACCGCCGTGGTGTTCAGGATCTCGTTTTCTGCCATGAATGGTTCTCCCTTCTGTCAGGTTTGCGGGACAGGTCAGACGGCCTGTTCCCCTGCTCCTGGGTTTTGCCGGCACTCAGAACTCCGGCTTGTCAGATTCGCCGCGCTTCTGCAGCGTTATTGTATTGAACTGTGAAAGGTATACGATCTGGGGGTGGTAGGGGTGATCGCACACTACGAAGGATTTGGGAATATCACCAGAAACGTCCAGCACAACGCCCTCTGACTCCGCCCGTCTCAGAAACTCCTGCGACCGTCGGTTATAGCATACTTTATCGAGGTCAAAGATACCGATGATTCGTCTTTTCGGTATGATCTCAGTCTGTCCGATACGAAGATACATAACTTAACACCCACACTGTGAAGTCAAATCATCACTCCACATTTCCCTGCTTCACGTGAAACACTTTTCCTTCCAAAAGCTCTGCCAGCCGGTCATCCTCGCAGCAGGTGATGAACACCTGACCGCCGAAGATCCGGTTCAGAACAAACTCCTGCCGCCTTGGGTCCAGCTCACTGAGCACATCGTCCAGCAGCAATATTGGATATTCCCCGGTGGTATTTTTCAGGATCTCACGCTCCGCCAGCTTGATGGACAGAGCGGCAGTCCGTGTTTGCCCCTGCGAGGAATAGACCTTCGCCTCCCGTCCGTTGATGGCAACGGTGAGATCATCCTTATGAGGTCCGGAAAGACACAGGCGACTGGCGATCTCCGCCTCCCGGTGCTCTGCCATGTGTCTGCGAAGCTGTTCCTCCAGCTCCGGTACCTCCGCCATGATATCCGTTACGGAGGATACCGTCTGATATCCAATGTTCAGCTGTTCCTTCCCGCCGGAACACTCCGCGTGATTGACGGCGGCATATTCCGCAAGCCGCTGCACATACCTGGCCCGGTAATGGATCAGAATGGCGCCGCACTGCACCAGCCGCTCACTGAATTCCGGCAGCAAGGTCAGAAGATCAGGATACTCCTCACTGTCCCGCAGAATGCGGGTCTTATGCTCATACGCCTTGCTATACTCATTGAGCACCATGGCGTACCGGGGCCGCAGCTGGCAGAGAGCCGTATCCAGAAACTTCCGCCTCGCGGCAGCACCCTCCCGAATGAGATACAGGTCATCCGGACAAAAAAACACTGTCTGAAATACATCGCTGAGAGCAGCCGCATTTTTGGCATTAACGCCATTGACTGTCATCTTCCTGCGCTGACCGCGGTTTAAGATAATGTCAACCTGAAAATTCCGCTGCCGGGACTGGATATCCCCTGTGATCCTGGCGCCGCCGGAATCAAACCGGATCAGCTCCCTGTCTGTCCTTGCCCGGGGCGATCTGCCGCAGGAAAGATATACGATGGCTTCCAGAAGATTGGTCTTTCCCTCGGCGTTTTCGCCGAAGATCACGTTGCAGCCCGGATCAAAGGTCAGGGACTGAACCGTATAGTTACGGAAATCCTGCAGGCGCAGCCCATCAATCTGCATAAGCAACTGTCAGCTCCTGCCCGTCAAACAACACCACGTCGCCGGGGCGGATCTTTTTTCCCCGCATGGTACAGATTTCGCCGTTGACGGTCACTTCGCCGCCCTGCACACACTCCTTGGCCATGCCGCCGGTCTCCACTATATTGGCATATTTCAAAAGATCCTGCAGCTTGATAAATTCCGTATGAATGGTGATCGTCTTCATACTGCCTCCCTTACTCGCTGGCCTTCAGACGAACCGGCAGCACCATATACAGGAAGTTATCCTGGCCGTCCACAGGCACGATGATGGCGGGAGAAACGCCGGTATTCAGCTCAATACGCACAGCATCGGCAGGCGCATAGCGAAGAGCGTCGATAAGATAGCGGTTGTTGAAGCCGATCTCCAGACCGTTGCCGTCACCCATAACGCGGCAGACGTCCTTTGCCTCACCGTTGCCGGTCTTGGCGGAAAGCATTACCTTGTCATGGTCAAAAATACAGCGTACAGGACTCTTCAGCTTGTCGCTGATGACCACGGAAACGCGGTCAATGCTGTTGATAAGCGCACGGGTCTCCGCTACGACGGCAATGGGATTCTTTCTCGGGATGGCGTTGCGGTAATCCAGAAACTCACCCTCCAGACGGCGGCAGATCAGCTGGGTGTCACCTACAGTAAAGAGGATGTGACGTCGGCCCAGAGTCACCTCTGCCAGATCGTCGGTCTCTTCACAGATCTTCTGCACCTCGTTGAGCGCGCTGCCAGGCGCCACGAACGTAAATGCTCCGCCCTCTATGCGCTCCAGAGGCTCCTTGCGGTAAGCCAGACGGAAGCCATCCACCGCCACCATGGTCAATCCGCTGTCAGCGATCTCAAACAGAGCGCCGGTATGAACGGGACGACTCTCATTGGTGGAAACGGCGAAGGAGGTCTGCTCGATCATGCTGCGCAATACCTTCTGCTGGATAGCTACGCCGTAATCATCTTCTACAACAGGCAGCTCGGGATAATCTGTAGCGGACAGACCAAGAATATCAAAGTCCGCGTCACCGCAGCTCAGATGCACCATGTTTTTGGCGTCTGCGCTGAACACCACCACGTCATCAGGCATCCTGCGGATAATGTCACCGAAGAGCCGGGCATTCAGCACCAGCTCTCCTCCCTCCACCACATCGGCAGAGATGGTGGTGCGGATACCGGTCTGCATATTATAGCCGGATATGGTCAGGTCGCTGCCGGCCTGCAGCAGCAGACCCTCCAGAGCGGGGATAGAGCTCTTCTGAGCCACCGTGCGGGAAGCAATGTTGATGGCGTTCTGCAAAAGCGCCTTCTCGCAGGAAAATTTCATCATAGTCCGTATCCTCTCTTTTTTCAGGATGGATGTATATTTAAAAAGAAAAATAATATTTATGTTAGAATAAGCGGCAGTAGAGCATTTTTTTGTGGAAATCCATAGCAATGCCTTGTGACGCAACGGGTTCCGATTCCACAGTCTTCGTGGAAAAAGAACAACTTCTTTCCGCCCTCGCCGCTAAAAAAAGTTATCCACTCTTTGTTTTTCCTTTTCCACAGGAAAACGGGGAAAATTCAGCGCTTGGAGTTGATGTTGGTTTTGATTTCCTTAATGGTTTCCGCAAAGGCCTTGTCGGTCTTCATCTGGGCTTCTACCTTATCCAGAGAATGCAGCACCGTGGTATGGTCGCGGTTTCCGAATTCCCTGCCGATATCGTCCAGAGACAGGTTTGTCATGGAGCGGATCAGGTACATGGCCACCTGCCGCGCCTGGGTCATATCCCGGCGGCGCTGGGGTCCGCGGATAGCCGATTCATCCAGATTATAGTATTTGCAGATGTAGTCGATGATGACGCCGGGAGAAGGTACATATTCATTGCTGCGCTTGAGCATATCCCGTATAGCCCGCATAACGGTGTCCTCATCCACTTCGTCGCCCAGCAGCTCCTTGTAAGCCTTGATCTTATTGACGGTTCCCTCCAGCTGGCGGACGTTGGCGGTGACATTCTCCGCAATGTAGGCGGCGATCTTATCCGGAAGATCCAGTCCCAGAAGAGCGGATTTGCTCTTGACGATGGCAAGGCGTGTTTCGAATTCCGGCGGCGCCACATCCACCAGCAGGCCCCATTCAAAACGGGTCTGCAGACGATCCTCCAGCTGCATCATTTCAGAGGGGGGCCGGTCGGAGGTCAGCACGATCTGGCGTCCGGATTCGTAGAGGGTGTTGAAGGTGTGGAAGAACTCCTCCTGTGTCTGCTTCTTGCCGGCGATGAACTGCACGTCATCCACCAGCAGCAGTGTTGCCTGACGGTATTTTTCCCGCATTTCCGCCGTTTTTGAGGGGCCTGCCTGAATGGCTGCCACCAGCTCATTGGTGAGGTCGTCACCCTTGACGTAGGCGATCTTGGCAGATTTGTCCCGCTTGCGGATCACGTTGGCGATGGCGTAGATCAGATGGGTCTTGCCCAGACCGGAATCGCCGTAAATAAACAGCGGGTTATAGCTTCTTGCCGGATTCTCCGCCACGGAAACGGCGGCGGCGTAGGCCAGCTTGTTTTCCGGTCCTACCACGAAGGACTCAAAGGTCAGTTCCTCATTGCCCTCCCCAAAGCTTTTGGCAGAGGACTCGCCTCCGCCAAAGGCGTGATATTCCTCGTCATTGAGGATCTTCACGGGAATATCGGTGGAGAACAGATCCCGCAGGGAGGACTGTATGTTTTTCATAAACAGATTCCGGATATATCCGGTCTTGAAATCGTTGGAGCAATGCAGATAGAGAGTACCATCCCGGAGATCCACCGCTTCCAGTTCATCAAACCAGGTTTTGATGGTGGTTTCGGAAAGATCACGCTTCAGCTGAACCAGAACATTGTTCCAGATATCCGCTACGGAGTTCAAAAAACACCCCTCCTTGTGTAAAATCACAGAGTATACCAATTTAATTTATTATACCAGAAATCCACAAAAAGTACAATACATATTCTAATAATAAGAACTGTCATAATGTAGAAAATCCAGCGGAATTTACCGCAAAGAATGTCAGCATTTTGCGAAAAACAGCGAGTAAAATACAACATTTTGTGTTTCAGAAAAATTTCTGCACAAAACAGGCTGTTTTCATGGAAAATTCAGCGTATTTTTTAAGTTTTTATTGACACTTTTCCATTTCTTATGTATACTAATCGTTGCGTCATAAAATGGCGCCTGATAAAGTTCGCCGCGGGGCTTCGCTCCGTCGGGCAGTGCCGCCGGCATTCAGGCGGCCGGATTATTAACAGGAGGTGTTTCCAATATGGCTACCAAGCGTACCTATCAGCCCAAGAAGCTGCATGGACAGAAGGTTCACGGCTTCCGCAAGAGAATGTCCACCGCCAACGGCCGCAAGGTTCTGGCTCGCCGCCGCGCCAAGGGTCGCGCTCGTCTGTCCTACTGATTAGGAAGACTAAGCGTGCGGGAGACACTTTGAACAGATCTGTCAGGGACGGCAGGGATTCGCAGAGATTCCTCCGTCCCTTGTAGAGTTTCTGTGAGAGATACTCTGTTCAAAGATGAAAACGGAAAGCTGGGAATATATGAAACGAGCGGTGACACTGAAAGAGAATTATGAGTTTCGCCGCCTGTACCAGAAGGGTGCATCCGCTGTGGATCGCAATATGGTGGTCTACTGCCGGAAAAATCATCTGGGCCGCAATCGCTTCGGTTATGTGTCCTCTGTGAAGCTGGGCAATGCCGTCACACGAAACAGGGCACGACGTCGTCTGCGGGAAGTAAGCCGTCTGAATGCGGACAGGCTGAAAACAGGCTACGACATTATCCTGGTGGCACGCACCAGGACGGTCAGTGCGCCCTTTTCCGAGCTGATGGACACATATGTACGTCTTGCCGGGAAGCTGTCGCTTCTGAAGGAGGACACATGAAACGGGTCCTGATGGCTCTGGTCCGCTTTTACCGCGCGGCCATTTCCCCTTATCGTACTCCCTGCTGCCGCTTTACGCCCACCTGCTCCCAGTATGCACTGGAGGCATTGGAAAAATATGGAGCGATCAAGGGCAGCTGGCTGGCATTCCGAAGGATCCTGCGCTGTCACCCTTTTCATAAGGGGGGCTATGACCCTGTTCCTTAGGATCGCACGGTAACCGTGGGATCCTGTCTCTGCGTCCAAGCAAATGTATTCGCCTGCGGGTACGCAGCGTACCCATCATCAATCGGAGGAAAACGAAGTGTTTTATTACATTTGTTACCCCTTTGCCGCACTTCTTCGTCTGTTTTACAGCGTGACGAATTCCTACGGCCTGTCTCTGATCCTGTTCACCCTGGTGGTGAAGCTGGTGATGATGCCCTTCCAGATGAAGTCCAAGAAGAGCATGGTTCGCATGAACCGCATGAACGGCCAGATCCAGGAGATCCAGAAGAAGTACGCCAACAATCCCCAGAAGCAGCAGGAAGAGCTGCAGAAATTCTATACCGAGCAGGGCGTCAATCCCATGGGCGGCTGCCTGTGGAGCTTCCTGCCTCTGCCCATCCTCATTGCTCTGTATAACATCATCCGTGAGCCTATCGTGTATTTTATGAACTTCGGTTCCAAGGCCAACGGACAGGCTGTACTGGCTGCTGCCAAGGAGCAGATTGCCAATGCAGGCATCACTCTGAACAGCAGTGCCGGATATGAGCAGATTGAGATCATCCGTGTTATCAACGAGAAGTTCCCCCAGTTCATCAGCCAGCACGAGGGCTGGGTGTCTCTGGACTATAACTTCATCGGCATCAATCTGGAAACCATCCCCACCGAGGCCATGGGAATGCTGAAGGCCGGCATCACCTGGGGTGCCATCGGTCTTCTGCTGATTCCCTTCATTTCTGCCGCGCTCAGCTTCCTGCAGAGCAAGGTGGCCATGATGGGCCAGAAGACCAGCAATTCCTCTTCCAACAGCATGATGTATATGATGCCTCTCATGTCTTTGTGGATCGGCTTTACTCTGCCTGCCGCACTGGGCGTGTACTGGATCGCCAACAGCGTGTTCTCCATCATTCAGGAGTTCTTCATGGGCAAGTTCTACAACACAAAGCTGGAGGCTGAGGAGGACGAGCGCCAGAAAAAGCTGGAGGAAGACCGCCGCAAGCGTCAGGAGGAAGGCCGTCTGATGCAGGAGAAGCGTGCAGCCCAGGGCGAGAAGAAGCTGACCCTGAAGGAAAAGCAGCTTGCCGCTCAGGAAGCAAAGGCCAATAAGAAGAAGATCTCCACCACTGAAGCAGGCCGTGTGGGTGAGCGTCCCTATGCCCGTGGCCGTTCCTATGTGGCAGATCGCTACGACGATAAATAAGGAGCTTGCTGTTAAATGAGCTATATTGAAGTAACGGGCAAGACCGAGGACGAGGCTATCCAGAAAGCCCTTGCGCAGCTGGGTCTTGACCGTGACGATGTGTCCGTTGAGATTCTGGAGCGCGCCAAGTCCGGTTTTCTGGGTCTGGGTGCCTGTCCTGCCAAGATCCGTGTCACCTACGGTGAGACGGAGGATATCCTTGCCGATTTGAAGCCCATGGCTCCCGTGGTCAAGGAAGAGCGCAAGAACATTAAGGCCCAGCAGCCCAAGGCGGAAAAGAAGCCTGAGCCCAAGGCTGAGAAGCCCAAGCAGGAGAAGAAGCCCGAGCCTAAGGCGGAGAAGGCTGCGGAACCCAAGCAGGAAAAGCCCCGTCAGGAGAAGCCCAAGGCAGAAAAGCCTAAGACTGAGAAGCCCAAGGCACAGCCTGCCCCCGTTCAGAATGACGGCGAGGAAGTCAATGACGAGAAGGCACAGGCCATCCGCAGCTTCCTGACCGGCCTTCTGGAGCATATGGGCGTCACCGCTGAGGTGAAGATCTTCCTGCCTGAGAAGGGCCGCTACAAGGTTCTGCTGGTGGGTGACAATCTGGGCGCTCTCATTGGCCGCAGAGGCGAGACGCTGGATGCTGTGCAGCAGCTGACCAGCTACTCTGTCAACCGCGGCAATGGCAGCCGTGTCCGCGTCCAGCTGGACGCGGAGAACTATCGTGACCGCCGTGAGAAGAGCCTGCAGCATCTGGCCAACAAGGTGGCTGCCAAGGTGGTCAAGTACCGCCACAGCGTCACGCTGGAGCCCATGAACGCCTATGAGCGTCATGTGATCCACACGGCTCTGCAGGATGTTCCCGGCGTCACCACCTATTCCACCGGTGTGGAGCCCAGCCGCAGGGTCATCGTTGCCTACGACCGGGATAAGAAGTAATCCACAAAAAGGTGCAAATTCCCCGCAAAAGCAGGACACATTTCCTGTCTTTTGCGGGGAATCATTTTACTGAATTTTCAATTTTGGAGTTTTTTACAGCCCCTTCAGCGTTCTTCCAGTAATTTTGAAACGGGAACTTCCAGCGCTTCCGCAATATCCAGCAGGGCTTCCACGCTGGGTGCAGCCGCTGCGGTCTCGATCTTCTGGATGTGATTCTTACTGTATGAGGTGATCTCTGCCAGCTTCTGCTGGGTCAATCCTTTTTGCTTTCTGTAATACAGAATGTTGAGTCCAATCCGGACAAATGCCCGATGATGCTTGTCATTCATGCCCATCACCTCTCTGCTTGTTAGTTTAACGAAAACAGACAAGAGTTTATACAAACTAAAAAAGCGTAAAAACACCATAATATATTGTTTTTTGACAGTGAAAGTGGTATGATGCCAAACGGGGTGATGATATTTTGACTTATCGGGAAATGTACTTCTGTCTGTACAGAAAAACGGCGGATGCCCTGGAATGTTTCCGTCGGGGAGAGATCATCGGGGGTATTTACATTCTGGAACAGGCCCACAGAAAAACGGAAGAAATGGCAATGGAAAGGGACATAATCCCGGATAAACCTTGACTTTTTCCACACAGTGGGATAAAATGTGTCCACTGCGTTGACAGGGAACAGTATCCCCATGCCCCCGGGCACAGAGAAGAGGCGGTCGGTGCGAGCCTCAGCCGGGATTGGAGAGAAGGCCCCCTGAGAGCAGCGGAGAGGAAATGCTCCGCCGGAACCCGCCGTTATCGGGACAGAGTGCCCATCAGCCGGATGGGAATTCAGGTGGAACCGCGGATGAAATTCATTCGCCCTGAGCCAATCTGTTGGCTTCAGGGCGTTTTTTGCGTTTTGAGCCAAACAGCATCTTTGATAAAAGGAGATTATCAGCATGAAAAACACCGAAAAGACCATGGAAAAAATCGTTGCCCTGTGCAAGGGCCGCGGCTTTGTGTTCTCCGGCTCCGAAATTTACGGCGGCCTGGCCAACACCTGGGACTACGGCCCTCTGGGCGTTGAGCTGAAGAACAACGTCAAGAAGGCATGGTGGAAGAAGTTCGT
>CAZQJD010000059.1:0-10084 GCA_964593575.1 uncultured Oscillibacter sp. | reverse complement strand
CCCCCATGTGGGCGGCCCGGAGAAGGCGCTGATCCAGCGCATCCGGGAGGAGAAGCTCCCCTGCATCCTGTGCATCAACAAGATCGACACCGTGAAGATGGACGAGCTGCTGCCCGTCATCGCTGCTTACAATGAGGAGTGGGACGGCTTTGACGCCATCATCCCCATCTCCGCCCATAAGAACGACGGTCTGGAGGAGCTGATGCGGGAGCTGGGCAAGTACGCACAGGAAGGCCCCCAGCTGTTCCCCGACGGTGAGACCTCCGACCAGCCGGAGCGGCAGGTGATGGGCGAGATCCTCCGGGAAAAGCTGCTGCTGTGTCTGGATAAGGAAATCCCCCACGGCACCGCTGTGGAGCTGACCAAGTTCTCCGAGCGGGATTCCGGTGTGGTGGATGTGGAAGCCACCATCTACTGTGAGAAGGCCAGCCACAAGGGCATCATCATCGGTAAGCAGGGCGCCATGCTGAAGAAGATCAGCACCATGGCACGTCACGACATGGAGAAATTCATGGGCACCAAGGTGTTCCTGGAAACGTGGGTGAAGGTGAAGGAGAACTGGCGGGAAAACGCCAACTATGTCCGCTCCTTCGGCTACGACGAGAGACAGTAAACAAAAGAAATCGCCGAAAGGAACAGGGGGGATTTGACCATGGTATATGAACAGTATCTGGGCATCATTGACCGGAAGGCTGAGACGATCTGCGGTGTATCCGACGGTATTTGGGATCATGCGGAGCTTCCGTTCCGGGAATATCAGTCCATGGAGATTCTGGCAGGTGCGCTGGAAAAAGAGGGATTCGTGGTTGAACGCGGCGTGGGCAAGCTGCCCACGGCCTTCAAGGCCAGCTACGGCAGCGGTCGGCCCGCCATGGGTATTCTGGCGGAGTATGACGCCCTGTCCGGCCTGAATCAGGCGGCGAATGCCGCCGAGCCTCTGCGGATCGCCGGGCCGGATGTGGGTCACGGCTGCGGACACAACCTGTTTGCCGGTGGTTCCTTCGCCGCCGCGCTGGCGGTGAAGGCGTATATTGAAAAGACGGGCAAGGGCAGCATTACGCTGTTTGGCTGTCCTGCGGAAGAGGGCGGCAGCGGAAAGGTCTTTATGGTGCGGGAGGGCGTGTTTGACGGCATTGACGCCGTGGTCAGCTGGCATCCGGAGAAGATGTACATGGTGCGCACCCGTCCTGCGCTGGCCAACACGAAGGTGTCCTACGCCTTTACCGGCATTGCCGCCCATGCCGGCGGCAGTCCCCACAAGGGACGCAGTGCGCTGGATGCGGTGGAGCTGATGAACGTGGGCTGCAATTATCTCCGGGAGCATATGGAAACCACCAGCCGCATCCATTATGCCATTACCGACTCCGGCGGCGTTGCGCCCAATGTGGTGCAGGCTCATGCGGAGGTGCTGTATATGATCCGTGCTACCGATCCCAAGTCGGTGCAGGAGCTGAAGGCTCGTGTGGATCGTGTGGCACAGGGCGCCGCCATGATGACGGATACCCAGGTGAAGATCACGGTTCTGGCATCCTGCTCCAATCTCATCACCATTCCCACTTTGCAGCAGACGGTGTATGAGATCATGCAGGAGATCCCGCTGCCGGTTCCCACGGAGGAGGATCTGGCCTACGGCCGTGCGCTGCAGGCCACCATGTCCCTGAGTAAAGAAGATCAGGCCGCACCGGTCTATGCCGACAGGGTGCTGCCTCCTGCACCGCCCAGGGCACATGGCGGCTCTACGGACACCAGTGACGTCAGCTGGCAGTGTCCCACCGTGCAGATCCATATCGGCAACTGGTGCATCGGCACCCCCGGTCACAGCTGGCAGGCTGTGGCACAGGGAAAGTCCAACTACGCCCACGCGTCCATGCTGTACGCCGGTAAGGCGGTGGCGGGCAGCATCATCCGTCTGATGGAGGAGCCGGAGCGGCTGGAGAAGGCAAAGGAAGAGCATTTCACCCAGACCGGCGGCGAGTATATCAGCCCCATCCCGCCGGAGCTGATGCCCAACCTTCCCAAGCGGTAACGGGTTCGACGCATACTAATCATTTCCACACATGTTTCGACAGCCGGGTGTCATCCTATACCGTGAGGTGATGACCAGTGACTGCGGAATCGGCATGGAAGCTCTTTTGCGCCACCGGCGTTCCGGCGCACTATCTGATGTACCGCTCCCTTTCAGAGGGAGAAAACGAAACACGGACTTGACAGAGAAGGAGAGGTGAGGATCATGGCCGCACCGTATATGGTGACAAGAGGCGTTGTTCTGCGCCAAACGGAGACCAGAGAGGCGGACAAGATCCTGACCCTCCTGACTGCCGAAAAGGGGAAGATCCCCGTCATCGCACGGGGCGCCCGGCGGCGCAGCTGCAAATACGCGGCCTCCGCCCAGCCGCTGGCCTATTCGGAGTGGACGCTGTATCAGAAGGGCGACTGGTATTACGCCAACGAGGCGTCCTCAATTGCACAGTTCAGCGGTCTGCAGGGTGACCTTGCCCGACTGTCGCTGGGGTTCTACTTCGCGGAGCTGACGGAGACGGTGGCCGCGGCAGGGGAGGCACTGCCGGAGCTGGTGAGCCATCTGCTCAACGGCCTGTATGCGCTGGACAAGCTGAAAAAGCCGGAGCTGCTGGCCAAGGCGGCTTTTGAGTTCCGCATCCTGTGTCTGGCGGGCTATGAGCCGCTGGCGGACAGCTGCGCCTTCTGCGGCTGTGCCGACCCGGAGCACCCCCTGCTGGATGTGGTGCAGGGCGTTGTACGCTGCCGGGAATGCGGCGCGGGGGAGAGCGGCCATTCGCTGCCTCTGTGTCCTGCCTCGCTGGCGGCACTGCGGCACATCCTCTACGGCGATCCCAAGCGGCTCTATTCCTTTACGCTGGAGGATGCTGCCCTGAAGCGGCTGGCCGCCGCGGCGGAGGGCTTTACCGCCGCCCAGCTGGAAGGCCGCTTCCGGACACTGGACTTTTACAAGAGCCTGCAGGTATCGTTACATACAGGAGAAGCACTATGAGCGAATTGTTTGAAAAATCCATGCGGACACTGGAGCTGCCCCGTGTGCTGCAGATGCTGGCAGAACAGGCGGTCAGTCCTGAGGCCAAGGCCAAATGCGCCGCTGTGCGTCCGGAGGACGAGGCGGAGGAGGTCCTGCGGCTGCAGGATCAGACCGAGGCTGCCCGGAACATGATCGGCCTGCGGGGCGCGCCGTCCTTCTCCGGCGTCCGGCCGGTCATCGAGGCGCTGGACCGGGCGGATCGCGGCGGCAGCCTCAACACCCGTGAGCTGTTGACCATCGCGGGGCTGCTGACCTGCGCCCGCCGTGCCAAAGAGTATCGGGGCACCGATGCGCTGGGCGCTACGCCCATCGACCATCTTTTCCACTCCATCCACGGCAACCGTTTTCTGGAGGAGAAGATCAAAAACGCCATTCTGGACGAGGACACCATCTCCGACAACGCCAGTCCCGAACTGGCGGATATTCGCCGCCATATGCGGGCGGCGCAGGCCAGGAGCCGCCAGATCCTCCAGAAGATCATCTCGTCGCCCACCTACGCCAAGATCCTGCAGGAGACCATCATCACCCAGCGGGACGGCCGCTTCGTGGTGCCGGTGAAGGCGGAGCATAAGGGCGATATGCCGGGTCTGGTGCACGATGTGTCCTCCTCCGGCGCCACGCTGTTCATCGAACCCATGGGTGTGGTGCAGGCCAACAACGAGCTCATTGAGCTGGAGGCACGGGAGAAGAAGGAGATCGAGCGGATTCTGGCGGAGCTTTCCGCCAACGCTGCCAACCATCGGGAGGACATTCAGTGGGATCACGATGTGCTGGTGCATTTGGATGTGATCTTCGCCCGCGGTCAGCTGTCCTATAAGCTGAACGGCGTCAGGCCGGAGATCCGGCGCAACGGCTCCGTTTCCCTGCGGAAGGCGCGGCATCCGCTGCTGGATCAGGCCAAGGCGGTGCCCATCGACATGACATTGGGCGAGACCTTCGACACGCTGGTCATCACCGGCCCCAATACCGGCGGCAAGACCGTCAGCCTGAAGACGCTGGGTCTTCTCTGCCTGATGGCCCAGTGCGGCCTGCAGATCCCGGCAGGCGACCGCAGCGCTGTGTCTGTGTTCCGTGAGGTGCTGGCGGATGTGGGCGATGAGCAGAGCATCGAGCAGAATCTGTCTACCTTCTCCGCGCACATGAAGAACATCGTGGGGATTCTGGACGCGGCGGATCAGCACAGTCTGGTGCTGTTTGACGAGCTGGGCGCCGGTACCGACCCTGTGGAGGGCGCGGCACTGGCCATCGCCATCATCGAGCGGGTGCGGCAGGCAGGCGCCAAGGTGGCGGCCACCACCCACTACGCGGAGCTGAAGACCTTTGCCATGACCACCCCCGGCGTGGAGAACGCTTCCTGCGAGTTTGATGTGGAGACGCTGCGGCCTACCTACCGGCTGCTCATCGGCATCCCCGGCAAGTCCAACGCCTTTGCCATCTCCAAACGATTGGGTCTGGCCGATGATGTCATCGAGGACGCCAAGCGCCAGATGAGCGGCGACAGTCTGCGGTTTGAGGATGTCCTCACCGGCCTTGAGGCCAAGCGGCAGGCGCTGGAGAAGCGGCAGCTGGAGCTGGATCGTCTGGCTGTACGCCGGGAAGAGGATGCCCGGAAAGCCAAGGAGTTCCGCGAGCAGATGGAGCGGGCCAAGGAAAAGGCACGCAGCCGGGGCGAGGCGGAGGCCAAGCGCATCCTCAAGGAAGCGCGGCAGACGGCGGACGAGGTCTTTGCCGAGCTGGCGGAGATGCGCAAGCAGCAGGCCAAGGCCCAGCGGCTGGAAAACACCAACGAGGCGCGGGCGGAGCTGCGGCGCAAGCTCAACGAGGCAGAGGATGCCCTGAACAGAAATGACGGTTCGCAGGAGCCCATCCCGGCACCCAGCCGTCCCATCGCGGCGGGTGATCTGGTGGAGATCCCCGGTGTGCGGCAGAATGCGGAGGTCATTTCCGTCAACAAGGACGGCACACTGCTGCTGAAGGCCGGTATCATGAAGATGACCGTCAAGGCCGCCGAGGTGCGGCTCATCGAGGAGCCGGTGAAAAAGCCTGTGGCAAAAACCGTCTCCCGTTCTGGCGGTATCACCCTGCGGGCGGCTACCCCCAGGGAGCTGGATATCCGGGGCATGGAGAGCATCGAGGCGGAGAGCGTGGTGGAGACCTTCCTCTCCAGCGCCGTTATGGGGCGCCTTGACACCGTCACCATCATTCACGGCAAGGGAACCGGTGTTCTGCGGAATACCGTCCATCAGATTTTGAAGAAAAACCGGTCGGTGAAGTCCTTCCGCCTTGGTGTTTATGGCGAAGGTGAGAACGGCGTTACCGTGGTGACTCTGAAATAATGACAAGCTCCCGGCGCGGCATTTGCGCTGCGCCGGGAGCCGGATTTCGGTGAAGAAAAGTTGTCTTCAAAAAAATAAGAAAAATGCGAAAAACACGTTGACAAACGGGGGAACATCTGCTAATATAATCTTCGCTGCCGGTACGCTGGTGTAGCACAGTGGTAGTGCAGCTGATTTGTAATCAGCAGGTCGGGGGTTCGAATCCGTCCACCAGCTCCACAATTTCATATGGGGGAATTCCAGAGCGGCCAAATGGGGCAGACTGTAAATCTGTTGTCACTGACTTCGGTGGTTCGAATCCACCTTCCCCCACCAAGATAGGTTGACAAGTTTCGAGAGAAGCTTGTCAACCTTTTTGTTTTGCGATAGAATATAAGCAAGTCAATCAGATTAATTTAACCGCAGCAATGCGTTCCGGGGGTGATCATATGAACAAAGTTGAGAAATCTGAGAACAATGGAAGCTTTACTATCGACTCCTCAAAAGATGCCTGCGATCTCTCCACCCAGCTTAACGAGCTTTATCGTCCATTGGAAATGAAGGCTTATCAGCTTGTTCAAGGTTTGTTTCACCGCATATTTGCCCCTCAGCTTACCTATTGCAGCAACCACTATCGACGGGAAACGGATGGAACATGTCGTAGAAATTGTTATCCTATTCCACTTATCACTGTAAATGGGTATTGCGAGATAGAAGTCGATTTTTACCAAATACTCGTATCAACAAAGCTTCAAACTTCATCCGCAGTAAATTATCCTTATGACAGACTATCCAAATACGTATTTGAGGTGTATGATGCAGATGATTACGAAACTGCTTATTATCTCCCGGGAATGACATTCGACGGTCTGAAAGAAACTCTCCGGAAGTGTAAGACAAAAGAGGTGGGTTTTTCGTTCATATTTGACCATAGCCTTGATGGAAACACTGTTTATGAATTCGCAAAATTGCTGCGAAGAGAAGGATTCTGTTGTTAGCCAAAAGAAATGACAATACGCTGGTTTTGCTTATTTTGATAGCGGAACGCAGTATTAATGAGGAAACGTATCATGAATCAACAACTTATAGAAAAATGGAGAGAAATTTTCTTCTATACGGTTCAAGTTGCAAACTTTAATCCGTGGGAGCGATTTTCAGAGACAGATGTTTTTGCCTTGGTTCCCAAAGGAACACGTGAAGAACATTTTTTCTCCTTCTTGTCAGATCCTTGCGGGAAATGCGGAATTGCAATTTATCGAGATGCCAATGCATATTTCCAGGCTCGATCCAGATTACATAGTCCCAATCCTAAAAAGGAGCCTGTTTTTTGGCTGCAGAATGCAACGGTTTTTCTTCTGGGCGATCGTGAAGATGTCAGCAAGGAAAACTATGCGCTGTTAAAGGCGCTGGAATTCAAATGCAGGGGCAGAGGTAACTGGCCGTATTTTGAAGACTATCGGATCGGGTATGCACCGCGGCCAGTAGACGAAGGTACGTTGGACGTTCTCTTGGATGACATGGGAAACCTGTTCATGATGATGCGTGCAATTTATGAGACTACTCGGGATCATCCTGTGTCAGACCAGACTGCATGGATCCGTACTTACTCCCCTCAAGACGAAATGTACTATACCTTTCCTGCCGATTTGCCTGCATCCAAGCAGTCGCCTTATACGATGATTACCATGCACGACAATGAGTGGCTGAAACAGCTGCGAAGAGCGCCGGCCAAGGGAACGATTTCTCTGGATTGGGCATATCTCCCTACCGTTCTGAACGACGGCTCACAACGAGTGGTTCCCAGACTCATGATGGCAGTCGATCCTGCTTCTGGGATCATCCTTAAGCATGCTCTGTTGTCGCCTGTCGACAATGCATTCGATTTGCTGTTTGCGTTTATTTCCGATCTTGTCGGCCTCAGAGGCAAGCCGTCCATAATAGAAATCTGCGACCACGAGTTGGAAGGCTATCTGTCTGACCTGTGCCAAAAGGCCGGAATTAAACTCACAGTGCGTAAGCGTTTGCCGCAACTTTCGCAAGCGAGGAATGCACTGATCAAAGATTTGTTGTAATTTGGCTTTTTTGACATCAATCATCTGCCGATCTTTTTTGTGTTGCGGCGGATGGGGAGAGAAGCACGGGTGAGATCAGTGACACCCCAAGAAGGCAAGCCGCAGGCGCAGCCTGATTGGTCGGCGGCACTTATGCATGCGAGCGGAGCAAGCCGCGATCCATCTTCCCCGTCACAAAAGGTCCAACACCAAATGCTCGGCGGTCGTAAAGCAGCAATATGTGAATTCCTTGGCGCAGGCATGATTTCGGTCATGCCTGTTTTGCTTTTATCAGCTCATCCGCGGGAATGCAGCCAACAAGGTCATATTCCATATGTACCTTCTGTTTGCGCCACAAGACTGATGCTTATCGTAATTTTCCCAATTTAGCTATATTGGCAATAACGATCAGCGTCTCATTGGTATCAAGCACCTGTTCAGGATTGATATCTACACTTACCTTTTCGCCCTTTTTTACAGCAACGATGTTAAGCCCGTATTTTTTACGCAGATTCAACTCGATCAGATTTTTACCGATCCATTCATCCTTAACGTCGATCTCAACCATAGATACATCCTTCGACAAGGAGATCATGTCAATGAACCCGGAGCTCAACAGATTTTTGGCAAGACGGATTCCGGATTCGTTTTCGGGGAAAACGACCCGATCCGCACCTACACGAAGCAATATCTTTTGGTGCATTTCATTGGCACATTTTGCGATAACGGTATGAACACCTGCTTCCTTACACAGTGTGACCGCCATTACACTCGCTTCAAGATTGCTTGCCATACACACGATTACCGTATCAATGTTGCCAATACCAAGGCGCGAGATCACTTCTGCATCCGCTACGTCGGCACACCTGCAAACAGGCAAATATGCCGCCGCATCGTTGACGATCTTCTGTTTGGCATCAACCGCAATGACCTCCATGCCGTTGGCCACAAGTTCTCTTGCAACGGCAGTGCCGTATCTTCCGAGACCAAAGACCGCATACGTCTTTTTCTTTTTCATCATCCTTCTCCTTTAGCCGATACTGATTTCTTCCGTTGGGGCGGATATAACGTTTTGCGCTTCGCTTTTGCTTCCAAAGGCGACCGCCAACGATATTGGCCCCACTCTTCCAAAATACATCGTGATCATGACGATCGTTTTTCCACAAACGTCCAGGCTTGCCGTCAGGTTCCTCGACAAACCTACTGTAGCGGAAGCGCTTACGGTTTCATATATCACATCAAGCGCGGATGCATTCATGGCTGCCATCAGCAGGATGGTCGAAGACAGGCTGATCGATATGAATGCCACTACTACGGCAACCGCCTTGCGGATGGAGTTTGCAGATATGCAACGTCCAAATATCGTTGCATCTGTTCTGTTTCTGACGGTAGCCAATGCCGAGCAAAATAAAACTGCAATCGTGACGGTCTTGATTCCTCCTGCTGTTCCAACGGGAGATCCGCCGATCAGCATCAGGACCAAGGAAACAACGGAAGATGCGTTGGTCAAATTTTCTTGAGGAACGGTTGCAAAGCCTGCGGTTCTCGTCGTTACAGACTGAAAGAGAGACGCTTGGATCTTATCAAATAAGGACATATTTCCAATGGTCAGCGGATTGCCATACTCAAAAATAAATATGAGCAGCGTGCCGACAAGAATAAGTCCTAATGTAACGGTAATGGCGATCTTGCTATGTAAGGTCAGATGCCTGAATATCCTTCTGTTCTTGGGTGAACGGCTTTTGATGACACTAAGCACATCCCACCATACAATGTAGCCAAGTCCTCCGAGTATGATGAGAACGGAGGTAACAATGTTGATCAGCGGATCGGTAGCGTAATTGCAAAGACTGTTTTCCGCGATAATATCGATTCCTGCATTACAAAATGCGGATACCGAATTGAACACAGATATCCAAATGCCTCTCGCACCAAACTCGGGGACAAAAATAAACATATAAAGTATTGCGCCCGTACCCTCGATGATCAGGGTACCGAACAGAACGTTGTTTACGAACTTTGCAAGTCCCGACATCGTATTCAGATTAAACGCATCCTGAATTAGCAGCCTGTCGCCGATGCCCATTTTTCTGTTCAAGAGAAGCATCAAGCCTGACATGATCGTGATAACACCGAGCCCGCCGACCTGGATCAGTATCAGTATGACAGCCTGCCCGAAAATGCTCCATGTTGAAAACGTTGGCAATGTCACGAGTCCGGTAACGCAGGTCGATGTGGTTGCCATGAACAGAGCGTCAATATACGGCACCGCATTTCCGTTCGCTGAGCTTATCGGCAGAGCCAAAAGAATGCTTCCAAGCAATATCACCAAAAGGAAACTCAGCAGTATCATTTGAGTCGTTGTAAATCGAATCCGTTTCATACCACGTTTACTCTCCATGGGCATATACGATCACTCATATGGCGGCCTCCTTGCTCTGATTAGGCATTATTACAGCATAAATTAGGCATTTCGTCAATGCGGCGCGCGAAATGTCCCTTTTACTTTCATTGTGGCTGATGAAATCCTCGTTAGATTCCCCCAAACGTTGAAGGACGCAGAAAAAATATGATAAAGCAAACAAGAAGAAAAATCAAAATTTGACGTAATAGTGAGGTGAAAGCCGATGAATGACGCAAATATAGTCCGGTTATACTGGGATAGG
>CAZQJD010000058.1:0-10281 GCA_964593575.1 uncultured Oscillibacter sp. | reverse complement strand
AGCTGAAGGAGACCCTGAAGGGTCAGGATACCGCTGCCATCAAGGCCGCTACCGAGGAGCTGACCCAGGCATTCTATGCCGTCAGCGAGAAGCTGTATCAGCAGGCCAATCCCCAGGGCGCAGCCGGTGATCCCAACATGGGCGGCCAGCCCGACGGTCAGCAGCAGGAGTACTATGATGCTGATTACACCGTTGTGGACGACGAGGATAAGAAGTAAGAGACAACCGGGATTGATGCGGAGCTGCTGAAATGGGCGGCTCCGCATACCCCGTTTATATGTTCCCGGCCCCAAAACCATAGGAGGAGCGGGCAGAGAGGAGGAGCAGAGCCGCCGAGGCTTTGCGACGACGAATGGCAGAACAGAAACGAGATTTTTATGAAGTGCTGGGTGTTACCAAAAGCGCTTCTGATGATGAGATCAAGCGAGCCTATAAAAAAATGGCCCGCAAGTACCATCCGGATCTGAATCCGGACGATAAGGCCGCGGAGGAGAAATTCAAGGAGGTCAACGAGGCCTACGAAGTCCTCTCCGACGCCAACAAAAAGGCCCGCTACGACCAGTATGGTCATGCGGGAGTGGATCCCAATTTCGGCGCCGGCGGTTTCGACGGCAATTTCGATTTCGGTGACCTGGGCGATATTTTCGGCAGCTTCTTTGGCGGCGGATTTGGCGGTGGCTTCGGCGGCGGACGCCGTGCCAACCCCAATGCGCCTCAGCGGGGCGAGAGTATCCGCATGACTGTGACCATCGACTTCACCGAGGCCGCCTTCGGCTGTGAGAAATCCGTGACGGTGGAGCGCAACGAGCAGTGCGAGACCTGCCATGGCAGCGGCTGTGCCGAGGGTACCACGCCGGAGATCTGTCCCGACTGCCACGGCACCGGCACAGTGCAGGTGCGGCGGCAGACCCCCATGGGCGTCTTCGCCACCAGCGCACCCTGTAACCGCTGCGGCGGCAAGGGTAAGATCATCCACCAGCCCTGTAAGGACTGCAAGGGCGCGGGCCTCAACCGGAAGAAAAAGACGGTACAGGTCTCCATTCCCGCCGGCATCGACCACGGTCAGACCATCTCCGTCCGGGGACAGGGTCACGCCGGCATCAACGGCGGCATGGCAGGCGACCTGCTGATCACCGTCAACGTCCGGACCCATGAGCTGTTCCGCCGTGAAGGGACCTCCGTGCTGTGCGAGGTGCCCATTACCTTCTCCCAGGCTGTGCTGGGCGCGGAGCTGGAGATCCCCACCATCGACGGCAAGGTGCGCTATGACCTGCCGGAGGGCACCCAGACCGGCACCACCTTCCGGCTGAGGGGCAAGGGCATTCCCTCCATCAACGGCCGCGGCCGGGGCGACCAGTATGTCACCGTTTACATCGAAACTCCACGGAACCTGAACCGTGAGCAGAAGGATGCCCTGAAAAAATTTGCCGAGACCCTGGGTGAGGGCAACTACGACGAAGGAAAGGGCTTCTTCAAGAAGTTCTGGAAGTAAGGGCGCAGATATGCTGGCTGATTATCATGTCCATTGCAGCTGCTCTGCGGACAGCGATACCCCGCCGGAAGCGCAGGTACAGGCCGCGCTGGACTGCGGACTGGATGAGCTTTGTTTCACCGACCATGTGGATATGGCCAACCGAGCCGGGGCCGTCGGCCCGCCTGTTTATGACTGGACGGAGATCCGCCGGGTGAATCGGGAGCTGCGGGAGCGGTTCGGCCATCGGCTGGCGCTGCCTCTGGGTGCGGAGCTGGGTGTTGCCCATCTGGATCTGGATATGGCGGACCGCTATCTGGACGGCATTCCGGAAATTGATTTTGTCATTGCGTCCCAGCACCACGTTTCGCCCCGCTGCGGCGGCATTGATCTGTGGAACTATACATTTCCGCCCGAACAGTTGAGGACGATGCTGGAGGACTATTTTGACGATCTGCTGACGGTGGCAAAATGGGGACGGTTTTCCGTCATCGGACACCTGACCCTGCCGGTACGCTATATGCTCCGCCGCGGCCTGCCGCAACCGGATCTGACGCCGTATCGGGATCAGATCGACACCCTGCTGCAATATCTGGCGGAAAGCGGCCTTGGCCTGGAGTGCAACACCTCCAAGGGAAGCGGCCTGCGGCTGCCGGACGGCGATATCCTGCGGCGCTACCGGGAGCTGGGCGGTGAGATCATCACCCTGGGCAGCGACGCCCATACTCCCGAAGCTGTGGGTGCCGGCATCCGGGAAGCGCAGGAGCTGCTGCGGGAATGTGGATTCCGCTATGTGTGTACGTTTCGTGAGCGGAAACCTGTATTTCATACATTGTAATTTGGAAAGAAACCGCATATTATGAAGGGAGAAAGAAAGCATGAAGATCGCATTGGGTTGTGACCACGGCGGCTACGCACTGAAGTGTGACATCATCAAGCTGCTGGAGGCAAAGGGCTATGCATATCAGGATTTCGGCTGCGATTCTCTGGAAAGCTGCGACTACCCTGATTTTGGTGAGGCCGCAGCACGAGCCGTGGCTTCCGGCGAGTGTGAGTACGGCATCGTGATCTGCACCACCGGCATCGGCATTTCCATCGCCGCCAACAAGGTGGCCGGCATTCGCTGCGCACACTGCGCGGATTCTCTGGAGGCGGAGATGACCCGTCGCCACAACGACGCCAATATGATGGCCATCGGTGCCGGCTTCACCGGCAAGAATATGGCCGAGCGCATGGTGGAGGTCTTCCTGACCACGGAGTTTGAGGGCGGTCGTCATCAGCGGCGCGTCAATAAGCTCAACGCCATCCAGCCCTGAACATAGGGCAACAGAACTCGAGTCCTATTGCCTTAACTTTGTACCGAAGGAGGTGAGCGGCCTTGGCACAGGGCAGTCAATACGGCAATTACCGGGGCCGTAAGCCTGTGGGAAAGCTGCTGCTGGCGATCGTCCTGATACTGGTGATCGCGGCAGCGGGACTGTTTATATTCTTGCAGCGATATATGGTGTATGACGAGGATGGTGCTCTGAGGCTGGAGCTGCCCGGCCGTGACGGCGGCCAGACCTCCGCACCGAAACCGTCGGTCTCCTCGGAGGACATCACCATCATCATCGACCGCAAGGAGCCGGAAACGCCGCAGATGCCCGAACTGCCGGTAGAGCTGCCTCCGGAGCCGGAGGTCAACGGCGTGTTCTTGCTGACGGATATGCCTTTGACGGACTGGACTGCCGTCCGTGAGCGGCTGCCGGAGGATGCTTCCGGTGTGTGTCTGACGGTGAAGGATGCGGACGGCATCGTCTATGTGGATTCTCAGGCCGCCGCACGGCTGAGCCGCCGGGTGCTGTCTGTGAAGTCCACCACTGAGCGTGCGGTAGCTGACCTGACGGAGGCGGAAGGACTGCACACCATCGCCCGGATCACCTGCCTGCTGGACCCCAAGGTGCCCATTCTGGATGTGCGGGCGCTGGGTGTGCGGCAGCGGACGGGATACCTGTTCTATGACGATACCGGAGCCTCCTGGCTGGATCCGACCAAGGCTTCTGTGCGGGATTATCTGACCAGCCTGGCCCGGGAGTGCGCGGAAATGGGCTTTGATGAAATTTTGCTGACCCATGTTTCCTATCCCACCAGCGGTGAGCTGGATAAGATCAACTACGGTGAGAATCCCCGGGAAGAGAATCTGGCGGATTTTGTGCAGGCTGTGCGGGATGCGCTGGCGGGTCAGAATGTGAAACTGTCTTTAGAGCTGCCGGCGGAGGTGATCCTTACAGGCGGCAGTGAGGTGACAGGCCAGAGCCTGCGTCTGCTGGCGCCTCTGGTGGACTGCATCTATGCGGAAACCACCGCGGCAGAAGCGGCAGAGCTGGCGGAGCTGGTGAAGGCTGCAGCGCCGGGAACGCGCTTTGTGGCTATCGTTGCCGATGCGGAAGCGATTGCCATGGACTATCTGCTGACAGAACGATCATAGCGACGGAACGGGGCGTATGCATTGCATTCGCCCCGTTTTTCTGTAGAAATGTTAAGAAACGCATAGAAAACAGCAAAAAACCTCTTGACTGTCAAGCGCCTTTACAGCTTATCATAGAGGCATCAACCACTGGGAGGTGACCAGATGACCATCAAGGAAGTGGAGAGCCTGACGGGGATGCCCCGAGCCAGCATCCGGTTTTATGAAGCGGAAGGTCTGCTCTGCCCCCAGCGTGAGAAAAACGGGTATCGCATCTATACGCAGGAGAACGTGGACGTGCTTCTGCGGATTCGGCTGCTGCGGACGCTGGAGGTCTCCGTGGAAGAGATCCGGGAGCTGGCGGAAGGACGACTGGTACTGCCGGACTGTCTGCGGCAGCGCTTGAACCAACTGGAAGCAGCACAGGTCAAAGCTGCGCGTTCCGCGGAGGTTTGCCGTCAACTGCTGGATGCGTCTGCGGATTTTCAGGCGCTGGATGCGGCGCAGTGGCTTTCCCGGTTAGAGGATGAGCGTCCCACAGCTGTACCGGAGAGGGTGATGCCGCCCAAACCCGGTGTTTGGCGGCGTCTGCTGGCCCGCAGCGTCGACCATACCATCTATATTCTGCTTTGGGAGCTGGTTCTGGCCGGCGTCTTTCGAGTGAATCTGGCGGAAGGTATCACCAAGAATCCTACACTGCTGATGCAGCTTTTGGAAAGCGTCGCTGTCATGGCCTGCATCATGCTGTTTGAACCGCTGTTTCTGCACTGGTGGGGGACGACACCCGGCAAGTGGGTCATGGGCATCTGCGTTACGGATGATAAGGGCGCGCGCCTTACCTATCGGGATGCGCTGAGCCGGTGCGGCATGCTGTTGTTATACGGCTATGGTTTGGGCATTCCTGTTCTGGTATTGATCCGGCAGATCAAGTCCCTGCGGGATGTCCGGCGTGGAGAGGAGCCGGAATGGGAGTGGGATTCCCGGCTGCAGCTGCAGAACAAAAGCTGGATTCGGGCAGTGGTGCTGTATGTGACCTCCGCAGTCCTGCTGATGGTGCCGCGGACGTATATCCGGGCGATTCCGGAGCTTCCGCCCAGCCGCGGAGAACTCACGGTGTCGGAATTTGCGGAAAACTTCAATGCCATCCAGCGGTATTATGAAGGGGGTACGAATGACTATATTTTCAGCAGCGACATGCGGGAACTGACGGTGAAAATCCCATGGAAACTGGACGCTTCCGGCAACTGGACAGCCAGAGAAGGTGATGATTACGCATGGATCGCCAAGGGTGAGCCGCCGGAGATCGTCCTGCATACCGAAACGGATGGAACGGTTTCCGGTGTGACGCTGTCTTACCATACGGAATGGGAGGCAGGGACAGAAAGCGATGCCGCCCGGCGGGGCAGGGACTTTGGCCGGCATATATTCCTGATGCGGGTAGCCGCTCAGTCCTTTGGCGGGGCACAGACGGAAAACTGGTATCCGTTGGGTGGCTGGAGGGCTGTGCAGGAGCTGATGGCCAACGGCTGGCAGCAGGATCATGGATTTGTGTTCCGCGGCACCGCCGTTTCCTATGATGTGGAGTTTACCGGATGCGCGCCCGCGGAAAACGGCGCGCCGAGACTGGAGGAAGCAGAGACGGCGGAACGCTGCTCCGTGACATATACGTTTATTATAAGGCGGACACAATGAAACAACGCCGCGCTGGCTTCAGCGCGGCGTTGTTTCGTTCAGAAGGTGGTAGTCTGTCCGGGGATCTCCAGAGGCGCAATTGTGAGGGCAAGCTGCGGATATGCGGCGCAGAGATCCCGGGTGGGCTGCGGGTTTTTCCACTGATGCATGGGAACGATGTGCTGAATGTCCGCCAGCTCCAGCAGATACAGGAACCCCCATGAGGCGGCACTTTCCTGCCGGGGGTCCAGCGGCGCAAAGGCCAGATCGATATGTCGTCCCCGCAGCGGCTCTATATACCGTTTGAAATTTGACTCCATGTTCCGGTTCCAGGCGGGGTCTTCACCCTCCCAGTGCCACCAGTTGAGATCGCCGGCGTGATAGATGGTGTGTCCGCCGCAGGTGACGAGGAAAGCCACGCCCTCGTCGGTGGAGGTGAGTGTTTCCACAGCAGCAGCGCCCATGCGGACGGTTTCCCCGCCCTTCAGCACATGGCAGTGCGCCTCGGCTTCCGCGGAGATGTTCCAGCGCTGCTTCCGGAAGTCCGTCAGCTTCAGGTCGCGGCCCAAAAAGAAGGAGACATCCCGGCTGCCGTTATTCAGCGTAAAAATTCGCGGCTGAAAGTGATCCCGATGCCGGTGGGAAGCAAAAACCAGAAGGGGCTTTTCCGGCAGAGACGGCAGCTCCCCCTCGCTCCAGTCAAAGAGCAGGCAGGCGGCCTCCAATTCTACCAGAAAGCCACTGTGCCCCAGAAATGTGGCCCGGATCATCTGAATTTCACCGCTGTGCCATAGGCCACGACTTCGGCGGCGCTCTGCATCAGAGAAGAGGAGCCATAGCGAACACCTACCACGGCGTCGGCTCCCAGCTTTTCGGCGTCGTCCACCATGCGCTTGGTGGCGATCTGGCGTGCCTCGTTGAGCAGCTCCGTGTAGCCCACGATCTCGCCGCCCACCAGTGTTTTCATGCCGGCCATAAAGTCACGGCCCAGATTTTTGCTGTATACCACGGTGCCCTTCACCATGCCCAGCACCTCGTATTCCTGACCGATGTTATCAATCGTTACGAGCTTCATCTTCTTCTCCTCCTTGAATTTCCTGTATTCGTGCTTTCGGGCTGAACCCCGGCGGAGATCAGTATTTTCTGGCATCGTCCACCTCGCCCCTCCCGATCTCCCGGATCCGCTGCAGCAGGGCAATGCCCACGCCCAGGATCACCGCAGCGGGTATGGCGATGAGCAGCGCCAGCAGCGGCAACGGCGGCGCACCCACGGGATCCGCTTCAAATGCCCAGAGGAACAGCCAGATGATGCCTGCCATCAGCAGCGTCATCACCACAGCCCATACGATGGGCGCGATATAGCGGCTGCGGGTGTCGTTTTTCTGTTTGTTCATAAATGTGGTTCCCTCCTGTTCCAACTGCTGCATTTCCGTCAGAACGGCCTGCGCGTCCAGTGCCGACAGGGTGGTAACGGTATCCTCCAGCCGGGCGCAGAGGATCTGTGCCTGCCGGAGGTTTTCTGCGTCCCTTTCCAGCGTGATCCGGTGACGGCGCAGCGCATCTGCCACGGTGAGCCGGCCCTGCTGCAATGCCCGGATCTCCTCCAATGGCAGACCCAGCTTCCGCAGCGCCTTGATTTTCAGCAGGACGTCTACATCTGTGTCGCTGTAATTGCGGTAGCCATTTTCACTGTTGCGCTGAGGGCACAGGAGCCCCTCTTCTTCATAAAAACGGATGTTCTTTTTGGAGATGCCCACGAGCGCCTCCACCTCGTTGATTTTCACGGTCATCACCGACCTTTCTCATCACAGCGTATACCTTCCAGAAGGGGGAAGGTCAAGACAAACCGAAAAAATGCCGAAAAGTTGATGGGTTCTTAACGGCGACGGGTGGACATCCCCTCTCTTGCGGGATGACTTGATCCGTGATAGAATCATACCATGAAACGACATGAACCGACAATGGAAAATCGAAGAGAACTGCTGACCAAACGCCTGCTGGCGTGGTATCGCGGCAACGCCCGGAATCTGCCATGGCGGGCCACCTGTGACCCGTACCGCATCTGGGTGTCGGAGATCATGCTGCAGCAGACCCGTGTGGCGGCGGCGCTGGGGTATTATGCCCGGTTTCTGGAGGCGTTTCCTACGGTGGAGGCGCTGGCATCTGCCGAAGAGGACAAGCTGATGAAATGCTGGGAGGGACTGGGCTATTACAGCCGCGCCCGCAACCTGCAGAAGGCCGCACGGATCGTAACAGAGCAGTATGACGGTCGATTTCCTGCAGACTATGCCAAGCTGCTGGAACTGCCGGGTATCGGAGAATATACCGCCGGAGCCATTGCTTCGGCGGCCTTTGGCCTGCCCTTTCCGGCAGTGGACGGAAATGTGCTCCGGGTGATGACCCGGCTGACGAACTGCCATGAGGATATTGCCCTTCCAACCACAAAGGCGCTGGCGAAGAATTGGGCAGCGGAGCATATGCCGTCCGTACCGGAGGATATCCGTATTTTCAATCAGGCGCTGATGGAACTGGGCGCCACGGTCTGCGCACCTAACACAACGCCTCGGTGTGAGGCCTGCCCGCTGGCGGAGCTGTGCCTTGGCCGGCTGCGGGGAACCGCGGAGACGCTGCCGGTGAAGACGGCAAAGAAGGCGCGGAATGCAGAGGAAATGACGGTGTACGTTCTGGAGCGGGAAGGCCGCATCGCTCTGCGCAAGCGGCCGGAAACGGGACTGCTGGCGGGGCTGTGGGAATTCCCCAATGTCTCCGGCGTGTTGGACGAGAAGACAGCCGCCGCACCGGTGACGGAGTGGGATTTGACGGCGCTGGAATGGAAAAAGAAGCTGACGGCCAAGCACATCTTTACTCATCGCGAGTGGCACATGACCGGCTATGTCCTCCGGGTGACAGGGAGCGGGACGAACGATTTCCTGTGGGTGGATGCGGCTGTGCTGGAGGACTATGCCGTGCCGTCGGCCTTTGCCCGGTATCTGGAGGAGGCGCGGGCGGTGCTGGAAGGAGAGAAACCATGATCGTATTTCAGGTAAGCAGAATCATTGCCGCCGCATATGTGCTGGCAGCCGTGCTTCCGGCGGTGCTGCTGATGCGGTATATTTACCGGCAGGACAGGGTGGAGCGTGAGCCGCCTGCTCTTTTGGCGTCACTGGTGGTTTGCGGCGTTCTGTCCGCGCTGGTGTCTATCGTACTGGAGGGGATCGCTGGGCGGCTGCTGAATGCTCTGGTCAGCGACCGGGGGAAGGTCTACACCATCCTGCTGGCTTTTCTGGTGGTAGGCGCTGTGGAGGAGGGGGCGAAATTCCTGCTTCTGAAATGGCGCACATGGAAGCATCCGCAGTTCAACTATCGGTTTGACGGCGTGGTATATGCGGTGTTTGTGTCTCTGGGCTTTGCTGCCTATGAAAATATCCAATATGTGTTTTCCTATGGCCTGTCTGTGGCGCTGCCCAGGGCGCTGCTGGCTGTTCCCGCCCATATGGGCTTTGCGGTGTTTATGGGCGCTTTTTACGGACGTGCCCGGCAGTGTGAAGGCTGGGGTGATGATGTGGGGAAGAAGATCAATCTCTGGGTGGGCTATCTGCTGGCGGTGTTCCTCCACGGCTTCTATGATGCCTGCGCCATGATCGGAACTCCTCTGTCCACGCTGCTGTTTGTAGCTTTTGTTGTCATCATGTATGTGATCGTGACCCGGCTGATCCGCCGGGAGGCCCGGACAGACCACCCGGTCTGACCGGAAAGCGGAAGGAGGCGAATCCCATGATCTGTACCCTGTGCCCCAGAAGCTGCGGCGCGGAGCGGACGGAAACGAAGGGCGGCGGTGTGTGCGGCATGCCCACCGTGCCGGTATTGGCCCGAGCGAGTCTCCATCTGTGGGAGGAGCCATGTCTTGTGGGAGAGCATGGCGCGGGCACGGTGTTTTTTTCCGGCTGCAATCTCCGCTGTTCCTTCTGCCAGAACAGATCCATCTCGCAGGAGAGCGTGGGCCGTCCGGTGACGGCGGCGCGGCTACGGGAGATCTATGAAGAACTCATCGCGCAGAGTGCCGCCTGTATTGACTTGGTGACCCCTACACAATTTTTGCCTGCGGTGCTGGAGTCTTTGGACCGGCCGCTGCCGGTGCCGGTGGTGTGGAACTGCGGCGGCTACGAAAAGGTGGAGACGCTGCGGCTGCTGGAGGGAAAGGTGCAGGTATACCTGCCGGATCTCAAATATGCCCTGCCGGAGCCGGCGAAGAAGTATTCCGGCGCGGTGGATTATTTTGTATGGGCAGCGCCTGCCATTCTGGAGATGTTCCGCCAAACGGGGCCGTACCGCATGGAAAGCGGGCTGCTGCGCTCCGGCGTCATGATCCGGCACCTGATGCTGCCCGGTGAGATGGAAAATACCCGCCGCTGTATCGACTGGGTGGCGGAGCACTTCCGACCCGGCGATGTGCTGTTTTCGCTGATGAGTCAATATACGCCCCAGTCGGGTGCGGAGGGGAATCTTCGCCGCCATGTCAGCCGCCGGGAGTACGCCGCGGCGGTGGAGTATATGGAAAACTGCGGCATCGTGGACGGCTTCACGCAGGAACGGACCTCCGCAAAGGAGGAGTACACACCGGATTTTGACCTGATGGGGGTGTGAATCGTGAAGAACAGATGGAAAGTGATCGCTGCGGTGTGCATGGCCCTGT
>CAZQJD010000057.1:0-10366 GCA_964593575.1 uncultured Oscillibacter sp. | reverse complement strand
GCCAGCACCACCACGCCCTCGTTGCGGCCGAAGCCGTCCATTTCCACCAGCAGCTGGTTGAGGGTCTGCTCCCGCTCGTCGTTGCCGCCGCCCAGACCCGTGCCGCGCTGACGGCCCACGGCGTCGATCTCGTCGATGAAGACGATGGCGGGGGCACGCTTCTTGGCCTGATCGAACAGGTCGCGGACGCGGCTTGCGCCCACGCCCACATACAGCTCCACAAAGTCGGAGCCGGAGATGGTCAGGAACTCCACGCTGGCCTCGCCGGCCACAGCCTTGGCCAGCAGGGTCTTACCGGTACCGGGAGGGCCCACCAGCAGCACACCCTTGGGGATGCGTGCCCCCAACGCGATATACTTCTGGGGGTCCTTCAGGAAGCCCACGATCTCCTGCAGCTCCTCCTTCTCCTCGTCGGCGCCGGCCACGTCACGGAAGGTGACGGTCTTATCCTTGTCGGTAAGGGAGCGAATGTTGGCGGTGCCGAATTTGTTCATCCGGTCTCCGCCGCCTGCCTGCCGTCCGGCCAGGAAATACCAGAACAGCATCCCGCCGCCCAGCACCAGCGCATAGGGCAGCAGGATCTCCAGCCAGTTGGCCTTGGCAGGCTCCGGGTAATCGTAGGCGGTGATGATGCCCCTGGCAGCCTGCTCCTTCACAAGGTCACTGAGCTCATCGTAGAACAGCTGGAAGTCGTAGAGCTGATAGCGCAGCGTTTCGCTGCCCTCTGCGGCGTCCCGGATCTTCATCACCAGCACCAGATCGGAGGTGATGGTAAATTCCTCCACCTTCTCCTGCTCAAAGAGCTGGCGCACCTGAGAGTAACCGGGCTCCTCGCCGACCATGGAGTTCTCCAGCACCCACATCAGGCACACGGCGAACACCAGAAGCAGCATCAGATATCCCGGAGCGAATCCGCTTTTCCGTTGTTTCACTTGGCATAGACCTCCGGTTTCAGAACGCCGATATACGGCAGATTGCGATATTTCTGGGCATAGTCCAGACCGTAGCCCACCACGAACTCATCAGGCACGGTGATGCCGATGAAATCGGCGGTGATGGCCTTGGCACGGCGGGCGGGCTTATCCAGCAGGGTGGCGATGGTGACAGTCGCGGCGCCCTTGGCCATCAGATAGTCACGCAGGAAGAACAGGGTGTTGCCGGAGTCCAGAATGTCCTCCACCACGATGATGTCACGACCGGTGATGTCCTGCCGCAGATCGTAGTTGATCTGGATGCGGCCGGAGGACTCGGTGGCGTTCTGATAGGAGGACAGGGCCATAAACTCCAGATCGCTCTTCAAGGGGCAGGCGCGGACAAGGTCAGCCATGAAGATGAAGCTGCCCTTCAGCACACCCAGAAACAGGGGGTTCTTCCCCTGAAAGCGCTCCGCGATCTCCACGCCCAGCTCTTCCACACGCACCTTCAGCTCTTCCTCGGTAACCAGAACCTTCAGAATATCCTTTTCCATTTCATGCACCATGGTGATTCTCCTCTGTTTCTTTATAGTCTTTATGAAATGTGACAAACACCGTCTCCGGATGAGAGCCCGGTGCAAAATCCAGATCGATGCCGATGCCCGGCACGGCGGCGCATTGGCCGTTTACCCGCAGCACCGGAAGCCGGTCACGCGCCTCCGGCGAAATGCCCGCGTCGGCGCACAGCCGCTTGAGGCTGCGCCGTCCACGGCTGCCGGGGAGTGTCATACCGTCGTCCCGGCTCCACGATGTCACCGTCAAGGCCGCGCCTGCGGGAACAGACAGCGCCCACCGGCCTTTCCCGGCAGTCATACACACCTGCCAGTTTCCAAAAAATACCGCTCCTTCGTTGGTCAGAGCCACCGCCTCCGGGGGCTGCTCCCCGCGGAACACCAGCAGCTTCCCGCCGTCCTGCCGGGCGATGACGCCGTAGGGCAGGCGCACCTCCCGTCCTGCCGGGCCATGGAGCAAATTGCACACCGCCTCCACATGGACGGCGGAAAGGTCCTTCCTGTGTCCGCCCACCCGGGCCAGCAGCTCCAGCACGCAGCGGCTCAGCACGGCAGGCTCCGCCCGCAGGCAGTCCACCACCGGGATGCCAAGACCGCGCCCCGCCGGACAGCATCTGCTCAGCAGCTCCTGCGCTCCACGGCTCAAGGCGGCCTCGTCCTCTGCCAGCAGCAGGGCGGTGCGGGTCATGTTTTCCACAGCCCGTGGGTTCAGCTCCCGCAGCACCGGCAGCACCCGATGGCGCAGCACATTCCGCGCCGCGTCCTCCTGCGCGTTGGTGCTGTCCTCCACCCAGACGAGGCTTTGCTCTGCGGCGTAAGCCGCCAGCTCCGTCCGTGGAATCTCCAGAAAAGGTCTTACGATACCCTGCCGCTGCGCAGGGATGCCGATCAGGCCACGAAGTCCTGTGCCCCGCAGCAGATTCAGCAGCATGGTCTCGGCGTTATCATCGGCGTGATGGGCGGTGAGAATGGGTCTGCCCGCCGCCGCGTCACGGAGAAAGGCGTATCGCGCCTCCCGGGCGGCTTCCTCGATGGAAAGGCCCCGCTCCGCTGCCAGCTGCCGGACATCGCCCCGCCCGCAGACGAAGGGGATGTTCCGTTCCGTGCACCAGCCGCGGACGAAATCTTCGTCCCGGTCGGATTCCGCGCCACGCAGCTGATGGTTGAAGTGGGCCGCCGTTACCCGGATGCCCTGCTCTGCGCCCCAGCTGTGCAGCAGATGCAGAAGGCACATGGAGTCCATGCCGCCGGACACCGCCGCCAGTGCCTCCTGACCGGCAAGGCCGGACAGGGCTTCTTTCGCACGTTCCAGCATAGCTTCTTATTCGTCGTCCTCGTCGTAGCGGTGTTCCAGCGTGCTGAAGGCCGTGTATTCCGGCACCCAGCGCAGCTCCACCTTGCCGGTCTCGCCGTGGCGGTTCTTGGCCACGATGCACTCGGCAATGTTATGCTTTTCGGAGTCCTCATTATAATAGTCGTCACGATATAAAAACATGACGATATCGGCGTCCTGCTCGATGGCGCCGGATTCACGCAGGTCGCTGAGCATGGGGCGCTTGTCGTCGCGCTTTTCGTTGGCACGGCTCAGCTGGCTCAGGCAGATCACCGGTACGTTCAGCTCCTTAGCCATGATCTTCAGCATACGGGAGATGTCCGACACCACCTGCTGGCGGTTTTCGCCGGCGTGTCCCTTTCCTCCGGCGGAGGTCATCAGCTGCAGATAGTCGATGACCACCAGACCCAGATTGTCCAGCCGGCGGCACTTGGCGTTCATGTCCGCCACTGTGAGCATGGGGTTGTCGTCGATGCGGATGTCCAGCCGGTTCATAATGGTGGCGGCGTCGGCGATCTTCTGCCAGTCGGTCTCCCGGAGATTACCGGTTTTCAGCCGTCCGTTCTCCACCAGCGCTTCCGAGGCCAGCAGACGGGTCACCAGCTGCTCCGCCGACATTTCCAGTGAAAACACGGCAATGGTCTTCTGGGAGCTTTTGGCCACGTTCAGCGCCACGTTCAGGGCGAAGGAGGTCTTGCCCATGCCGGGTCGTGCGGCCAGCAGCAGAAGGTCGGACTTGTTGAGGCCGGTGATCTTGGCGTCCACGGCGGAAAGGCCGGTGGAAAGGCCCGGCAGATGGCTGTCTCTCTCGCTCATTTCCGACAGGCGATCCAGCACCTCCGGCAGCACCTGCCGCAGAGGCACCATGTCCCGGGAGCCCTGTCCCCGGCGGATAGCGAAGATCTTCTGCTCCGCCGCCTCCAGCATATCCGCGGCGTCGCCGGTGCCGTCCTGCACCAGCGCGGTGATCTCCGAGGCGGCCTGCGCCACGGAGCGCATCAGGGCCTTGTCCCGGACGATCTTCACATACTCCATCACGTTGGCGGAGGTGGGGGTGATCTCCATCAGCTGGACAAGGTAATTCCGGGTCACGCGCTCATCGTAGGTACCGTTGCGCTGCATCTCCTCCGCCACGGTGATGCCGTCCACCGGCTTGGCGTAGCTGAACATGGAGTAGATGGTCTCAAAGATCTCCCGGTTCTGCCGCAGGTAAAAGTCACCCGGCTGCAGCTTGTCCATGACCTCCTTGATACACTCCGGATCAATGAGCATGGAGCCCAGAACGGCCTGCTCGCCCTCCAGAGAGTGGGGCATCTGCCGCAGCAGCAGATCTTCATTTGCCATTGACATTCACCTCATCGTACTCACAAACTTTGCGTTGCAATCGGCTGTGCCGATCAGGTTTCCTCGCTGACCATGACACTGAAGGACGCACTGATCTCAAAGCCCAGCTTGGCCTTCACCGTGTAGGTGCCGAAGGACTTGATGGCCTCGTCCAGCACCAGCTTCTGCTTGGGGATGTCCAGGGCGAACTGCTTGTTCAGCGCCTCGGAGATCTCCTTGGTGGTAACAGCGCCGAAGAGCCGTCCGCCGGTACCGGCCTTGGCGGCGATGCGCACGGTGCACTCCTTCAGCTTGTTTGCGGTGTTTACCGCCTCCTCACGCTGACGTGCTTCCTCGGCGCGGCGGGCCTTTTCCTTCAGGTTCATGGTATTGATGGCATCCGTGGTGGCGGGGATGGCCAGCTTCTTGGGCAGGAGGAAGTTGCGGGCGTAGCCCTCAGACACTTCCACCAGCTGACCCTTCTTGCCCTGCCCCTTCACGTCCTGCTGCAAAATCACTTTCATATCGGTTTCTCCTTTGCGGTTATATACATTTTACTTATCCAGATAATCCTCGATGGCCTCCATCAGCCGCGCCCGCACGGCGGCGGTATCGCTCTCCTTCACACGGCCGCCGGCGATGGTGGAATTTCCGCCGCCGCCCAGAGCCTCCAGGATCACCTGCACGTTGATCTCGCCCAGAGACCGGCCGGAGATGGCCACATCCTCGCCGTCCTGATAGAGAACGAAGGAGGCATGTACGCCCTTGAGGGTCAGCAGCTCGTCCGCCGCCTGGGCCACCGCCACACGGTCGGTGGTGTTCTCCGGCGCGACGCAGACGGCAATGTCGTTGAAATGGATCTCCGCGCCCCGGACGATGTCGAACCGTGCCACCACCTCCTTCAGGGTGTTCTGGAACAGCCGCTGCACGGTGACGGTGTCGGCGCCGGCACGGCGCAGGAAGGCCGCCGCCTCGAAGGTGCGGCCGCCGGTACGCATACTGAAATGCTTGGTGTCCAGCACGATGCCCGCCAGCAGCGCCATAGCCTCCTCATGGATCAGGTCGGAGGTCTCCACCAGATACTGCAGCAGCTCCGTCACCAGCTCGGAGGCGGAGGAGGCGTATGGCTCGTGGAAGTTCAGCGCCGCGTTTTCGATGTAGGAGGCGGCACGGCGGTGATGGTCGATGACGGCCACGCGGTTGCTGGCCTCCAGCACCTGCTGGGACTGCACCTGATCGGGGCGGTTGGTGTCCACCACCACCAGCAGAGAGCCGGGCTGCATTTCCAGAAACGCATCGTCCGGCGCGATAAACACATCGGCGTAGGCCGGGAGCTTCCGCAGCTCCGCCAGCAGCTCCTTGGCTGCGTTGCGCTCCAGATCAATGACGATCTTGGCCTTCTTGCCCCGCTTGCGGGCGATGCAGCACACGCCCACCGCCGCGCCCACGGCATCCATATCGGCGTAGGTGTGGCCCATGATGTAGATCTGCCGGGCGTCCTCGATGAGCTCGCCCAGAGCGTTGGCCATGACCCGGGACTTGACCTTGGTGCGCTTCTCCGTGGCCTTGGCACGGCCGCCGTAGAAGCTGAAGTCCAGACGGTTTCGCACCACTGCCTGGTCGCCGCCGCGGCTGAGCGCCATTTCCAGAGACAGGCTTGCGTTGCGGTACAGCTCCGCATACTCGTCGCAGTCCTTGCCGATGCCGATGGAGAGGGTGGCGTTGAGTCCGTCCGCCACCTTGGTCTCCCGGATGGCGTCCAGCACGGAGAACCGCTGGGCCTCATAGTCGGCGAAATACTGCTCCTCGAAGATGTAGAGATAGTGATCCTGATCGGTTTTCAGCAGCAGACCCTTCCCTGCCGTCCACTGGTTGATCTTCTCGTCGATCTGGGCCAGTACGGCGCTGCGCTGGGTGTCGGGACAGGCCTTCATCAGCTCCTCGTAGTTGTCGATCTGCATAATGGCGATCATGGGACGGCTGGCGTCGTAGGCAGTCTGCAGGGCGTCGGCCTCGGTGGTGTCCACCCAGTAGGTGGTGGCCACCAGATTCTGCCGCCCATCCTTGGCCTTGCTGCGCACCATGCTGCCGTAGATCTGGAACAGTCGTCCGTTCATTCGCACCCGCTCCGGGCATTCCTGCTTTCCCTCCAGCAGCCACTGGACGGAGAACTCCGGCACGGTGTCCTCCACCCGCACCTCAAAGAGATGCTCGCGGGCGCCGGCCAGCTGCAGGAAATTCTCGTTGCTCCAGATCACCTCGCCGGTGTCGGGCCGGAAGACCATGATGGGCAGCGGAGAGTTGATGAGGGTGGACTTGCTGGCGGTATCCACGCTGCCGGTAAGGCTGTCGATATACTGCAGGACGCTCTGGCGGCGCAGCTTGCTGCTGCTGCGGAAGTAGAAATAGAGCGCCACCGCGATGAGGATCTCCACCACTCCCACGGTGCGATCCACGGCCAGGGCAGCCAGACCAAAGGCCAGCATGAAGAAGAAATAAAGCTTCATGTTGGGTTCCAGCAGGCGGGAAAGCTTTTTATTCATAGTTCCAGTCCCTTCTGTATGGTTTTCAGCGCGTTTTTGCGGTTTTTCCCGTTCCACGCGCCGTATATGCATAGGCATAGGCATACTATAAGATTATATCAGTATAACAGATTATCCACAAAGGTGCAAGAACAACCCTGCCGCCTCCGAAAAAAGTCTTTTGCCGGTTCGCGCAAAAAAATGGTATACAATCCCACAAATCTGTGGTATACTATTATAGATTTATGCGCGCTCTGCGCTTTCCATTGTATTTTACCGGCACCGCCGGACAAATAAACAGGCCTGTCTTCCGCATTTTCAGTGGGACACGCCGACACCGCCTTCCCAACGGAGAGCTGACCCGCCTCCCGCCGGAAACGGAGAAAACCGAATATCTCCCCCACACAGGATGCATTTGTCTTCCCTTCCCGGCGACACAGGGCCGGGAAGAGAGGCCGTTCGGTGCGGTTTTCTTGCCGTGCCTTTTTTCTTCATGCGCTTTTCCTGCCATTTTGGGGAGATTTCCCTACATATTGAGTAAAAAGGAGCGTTTTATGGCAGAAAAAATGAAGATCATCCCCCTTGGCGGTCTGGATGAAGTCGGCAAGAACATGACCGTGTTCGAGTACGGCGGCGAGACCATCGTGGTGGACTGCGGCATGGGCTTCCCCGGCGATGATATGTACGGCATCGACTCCATCATCCCCGACGTCAGCTATCTGGTGAAAAACAAGGCACGCATCCGGGGCCTGTTCATCACCCACGGCCACGAGGACCACATCGGCGCCATCCCCTATGTCCTCAAGCAGGTGAATATCCCCATCTACTGCACCCGCTTCACCGCCGGCCTCATCCGGCTGAAGCTGGAGGAGCACGGCCTTGCCAAGTCCACCAAGCTCACCACCGTGGAGCCCGGCGAAACGGTGAAGGTGGGCAGCAAGTTTCAGGTGGAATTCATCCATGTGAACCACTCCATCGCCGACTCCGTGGCGCTGGCCATCCACACCCGGATGGGCACTGTCGTCCACACCGGCGACTTCAAGATCGACTCCACCCCCATCGACGGCGACGTTATCGACCTTGCCCGGTTCGGTGAACTGGGCAAGGCGGGGGTCCTGGCGCTGCTGGCGGACTCCACCAATGTGGAGCGCCCCGGCTACACCCCCAGCGAAAGTCTGGTGGGCAAGACCTTCATGCGCCAGTTCTCCGGCTGCAATGAGCGGATCATCGTCACCACCTTCGCCTCCAACGTCCACCGCATCCAGCAGGTGCTGGACGCCGCCGCCGCCTGCGGGCGGAAGGTGGCCGTCACCGGCCGCTCCATGGAGAACATGATGAAGGTCTCCACGGAGCTGGGCTATATGAAGGTGCCCAAGGGCGTCCTCACCGACCTGAACAAGCTGAAGGGTCTGCCCGCCAACAAGCAGGTCATCGTCACCACCGGCTCTCAGGGCGAGGAGATGAGCGCCCTGTACCGCATGGCCTTTTCCACCCACAAGCAGGTGGAGATCGGTGCCGGTGACAAGGTCATCATCTCCGCCTCCGCCATCCCCGGCAACGAGGTGACGGTGGGCCGGGTCATCAACGAGCTGTTCCGCAAGGGCGTCAACGTGGTCTATGACCGGGCGGATATGCTCCATGTCTCCGGCCACGCCTGTCAGGAGGAGCTGAAGATCATCCACGCGCTGGTGAAGCCCCGGTTCTTCATCCCCGTCCACGGTGAGCAGCGGATGCTGCAGATCCACTGCCAGCTGGCCCAGCAGATGGGCATGGCCCGGAACCATGTGGCCATCGCGGAAAACGGCAGCGTCATCGAGCTGACCGCCAAGACCATGAAGATCAATGGCACCGTCCCTGCCGGCGAGGTGTATGTGGACGGCAGCGGCGTAGGCGATGTGGGCGCGGTGGTCATGCGCGACCGCAAGCGTCTTGCCGAGGACGGCATGGTGGTGGTGGTCCTGCCCCTGTCCGACTATGACGGCTCTCTGCTGAGCACGCCGGAGATCATCACCCGCGGCTTCATCTATGTGAAGGAGTCCGAGGAGATCATGATGGAGCTGCAGAACGTGGCGCTGGAGGCCGTCATCGCCGCCACCGGCCGGCGCAAGCGCAGCCACGACGACAACGAGATCAAGGGCGCTGTCAAGAGCGCCGTCAGCAACTATCTCTACAAGATGACCCGCCGCAACCCCATGGTGATCCCTGTCATCACCCGCGTGTGAGCATATTCAAGGCGGGCGCAGCCAGCGCCTCCCTCGGGTGCGGACAAACTCCCCTGCGCGATACAGCAAAAGCAGCCGGTCTCCCGGCTGCTTCTCACTTTTTCGGATATGGCGTTTTCACATCCGTCCGCCCCAGCAGATAGTCCACGCTGGTCTTGTAAATATCCGCAAGCTTTTCCAAAACAGCTACGGGAACCTCATTCTCTCCCGTTTCGTATTTGGAATAGCCGGTCTGGGACATGCCCAACAGCTTTGCCAGTTCCGTCTGATTTCTGTCACTGTCCTCACGCAGATCGCGCAGTCTCGGATACACAAGCATCACCTCTGCGCATATGGTAACTCTTTTCAACTTAACCCTTGACAGGTTAATCTGATTCAGGTTGAAATATGTGTGCAGCAACGTTTCCCGTCCACAAAATACCGTTATCCCTCCGGCTGCTTCTCACTTTTTCGGATACGGCGTTTTCACATCCGTCCGCCCCAGCAGATAGTCCACGCTGACGCCGTAATGGTCTGCCAGCGTGTGCAGGGCGGACACCGGCACATTCAGCCGCCCCAACTCATAGTCTGAGTAGGTCGTCTGATGCACATTCAACAGTTCTGCCACCTGCGTCTGATTCAGGTCGCTGTCTTCCCGTAAGTCACGAATGCGAAGCTGATACATAACATCACCCGATATTATTATGACTTAAGGGAATATTCCTTATTGCATTTTAAGGTATATGCCCTTAAAATGGTCTTGAGGTGAGGATGTTGACCAGTCGCGTTAGCTATAAGGACCTGTATTTCCATCTCTTTGGTGCAATGGCCCGGGCGGTAGGTTATATTGAGCAGGGGCGTGTTCTCCTGGCCTACGACTGCCTCGTCAAAGCCCAATTGGAAGCAGAGGAGGCCTGTCTGGAAAGCGACGTCCTCCCGGAACAGTAAAAGCAGCCGGTCTCCCGGCTGCTTTTTATCGTTCCTATGCGGTTTTACGCCTTGGGCTCGGGGGTGTCGAACACCGCCTTGGCGCTGGCGGCGAGACCGGCCAGACCCTGCAGCTCCGAGGGAATGATGATCTTGGTGGCCTTGCCGTCGGCTACCTTCTCCATAGCCTCCAGCGCCTTCAGCTTCACCACCTGATCGTTGGGAGCGGATTCATTCAGCAGCTTCAGGGAGTCTGCCAATGCCTGCTGCACCTTGGCGATGGCCTCCGCCTCCGCCTCGGCAGCCATGATGCGGGCAGCCCTCTCGCCCTCGGCCCGGAGGATGGCCGCCTGCTTCTCCGCGTCGGCGCGGAGGATGGCAGACTGCTTTTCGCCCTCCGCCACCAGGATCTGAGACTGCTTGCTGCCCTCCGCCTGCAGGATGGCCTCGCGGCGCTCGCGCTCCGCCTTCATCTGCTTCTCCATGGCGTTCTGGATCTCCTTGGGCGGGATGATGTTCTTCAGCTCCACGCGGTTGACCTTGATGCCCCAGGGGTCGGTGGCCTCGTCCAGAA
>CAZQJD010000056.1:0-10552 GCA_964593575.1 uncultured Oscillibacter sp. | reverse complement strand
GGTGAATTTCGAGAACACCATCATCGTCATGACCTCCAATGCCGGCAGCGGCACAAAGGAGGGAACGGTTGGCTTTGGCCGCACCGTCAGCGAGCAGGACAGGGAAAAGGCCATGAAGGCTTTGGAGCAGTTCCTGCGTCCGGAGTTCATTAACCGCGTGGATGAGGTCATCTGCTTCAACCGCCTGACGGAGGAGAACTTCCGCGGCATTGCCAGGATCATGCTGGATGAGCTGGTGACATCTCTGAAGGAGAAGGGCATCACCTTCACCTATGAGCCGTCCCTCATCGATCTGCTGACGGAGAAATCCTACTCCATTACCTACGGCGCACGGAACCTGCGCCGTGCCATCCAGAAGGAGCTGGAGGATCCCATGGCCATCCGCATCATCGACAGCTACGAGCATCCGGTGACCCATGTGCGTGCCTCGGCGGAAAACGGCCGGGTGCAGCTGGACGCACTGTGATCCGGCTGCGGATATCGGCCTGATTGTCTGAAAGAATACGCATACAAAAGAGGGGGAAAGGGAGCATGAACCTGTTTCGCAAGAAGATCGAGCCCCGGTGTGCTTACTGTGAGCGGGGCAGGGATCTGGGAAACGGAACCGTGGCCTGCGTCCGGAAGGGCGTGGTGGATGAGGCCTTCCACTGCCGCAGGTTCCGTTACGATCCGCTGAAGCGTACGCCGCCCCGTCCCGCGACGCTGCAGGGCGACCGGCTCAGCGCCGAGGATTTTGCTCTGGACTGAGCGCATCAAACGAGGGAGAAGACCACTATGGATATCAAGCGCGTATGGGCAGTCTATTTCAGTCCTGTGGGCGGTACGAAGAATGCGGTGATGACTGCGGCCACCGCAGCTGCCGTTGAGCTGGGATTCCGTGTAAATCAACTGGACTTTACACTGCCTGCGGCGCGGCAGGAAGTGACCGCTTTTGAAAGCACGGATCTGGTGTTCTTTGCCATGCCCACCTATGCGGGCAAGACCCCCAACAAGTTCCTGCCCTGGCTGCAGAGCGGCTTTGCCGGCAACGGGGCGCTGGCCGCCGCCGTGGTGACCTTCGGCAACCGCAGCTATGACAATTCTCTGGCAGAGCTGTGTGCCGTGCTGGAGGCGGATGGCTTCCACACCATTGCCGGTGCGGCCTTCGCCGCGCGGCATGTGTTTTCCGACACGCTGGGCGCAGGCAGACCGGACGGCGAGGATGCCGCCCTGATGGTGTCTTTTGGCCGCGATTGTGTCCGGAAGGCTGCCGCTCTGCCGGAGACCCCCGTTCCGGTGACAGTGTCCGGCGACGCGGCGGCTCCCTATTACGTACCCAAGGGCGTGGACGGTCAGCCCGCCAAATTCCTGCCTGCCAAGCCCAGAACGAACGCGGACAAGTGCGTGGGCTGCGGCACCTGTGCCGCCGTCTGCCCCGTGGCGTCCATCAATCCTGACAATGTAGCGGAGGTGCCCGGCATCTGCATCAAGTGCCATGCCTGTGTGCGCCGCTGCCCTGTGGGCGCCAAGTATTTTGACGATCCCGCCTTCCTGTCCCATAAGGCCATGCTGGAGGGAAATTTCCAGCGGCGGGCAGAGTCGGCTGTATTTATCTGAACCATCGCCGTTGTGCCCGCCGGAGCTTCCGACGGGCACAGCGGTTCCGGTGATTTTGGGAAAGGAGACACCCTATGGAGATCCGTGTGCTGGCCGTGGGCGACGTGGTGGGCGAGAGCGGTCTTGCCTGTCTGGAGCGCTGGCTGCGGCGGCTGAAAAAGGAGAAGAATATCGCCTTCGCGGTGGTCAACGGCGAAAATGTGGCCGGCGTGGGTCTGACCCGCGACCATGCCTGGCGGATCTACGACGCCGGAGCGGACGCCGTGACACTGGGCAATCACACCTTCGGCAAGATGGAGATCACCCGTATGCTGGACGAGGTGAGCTGGCTGCTGCGGCCCGCCAACTATACCGGCCATATGCCGGGGCAGGGGAGCAGCCTATTCGATATGGGCGCCTACAGCGTCCGGGTGGTGAACCTCATTGGCCGCTGTGACCTGAATTTCCACGCGGACAACCCCTTTTTCACTATGGATCGGCTGCTGGAGCATGGCAAGCAGGCTACCTTTACACTGGTTGATTTCCATGCGGAGGCCACCAGCGAGAAGCTGGCCATGGCCTATCATCTGGACGGCCGGGTGTCTGCCCTGTGGGGCACCCATACCCATGTCCCCACCGCCGACGAACAGATCTTCCCCAGCGGTACCGGCTATATCACCGATCTGGGCATGACCGGCCCCATCCATTCCGTGCTGGGCATCCGGCCGGAGCAGTCGGTGGAGACCTTTCTGGGGGGCCTGCCTGGACGCTATCAGACGGCCCCCGGCCCCTGCAAGCTGCAGGGCGCTATCTTTACCCTGAACAGCGATACCGGCCTTTGTACCGCCGTGGAGCGGATCGACATCCGCTGATAAAACGACAGAAAGAGAGAATTTCCGTTATGTCCATTGAAAAGGTGAGAGAGTATTTCCGACCTATGGGGCTGGAAGGACGGATCCGGGAATTTGAAGTGTCCTCCGCCACAGTGGAGCTGGCTGCGCTGGCGGTGGGCGTGGAAGGCGCCCGCATCGCCAAGAGCCTCAGCTTCAGGCTCGGTGAGGAGCCGATCATCATTGTGGTGGCCGGCGACGCCAAGGTGGACAACAGTCGCTACAAGGGCTATTTCCACACCAAGGCCAAGATGCTCACCCATGAGGAGGCTCATGAGCGCATCGGTCACGATGTGGGCGGTGTGTGTCCCTTCGCTCTGCCGGAGGATGTGAAGGTCTATCTGGACGTTTCCATGCAGCGGTTTGAGACGGTGTTCCCCGCCGCGGGCAGCAGCAACAGCGCCATCGAGTTCACCTGCGGGGAGCTGGAGAAGTATTCCTCCAACTTTACCGCATGGGTGGATGTGTGCAAGGGCTGGAGGGAGGGAGAGTAGGCATGTTTCGCTTTGTACATGCGGCTGACTTTCATCTGGACAGCGCGTTTCGGGCCCTGTCGCCCAGACAGGCGGCGGCCCGCCGTCGGGAGAGCCGCGAGCTGCCACAGCGGCTCTCGAATTATGTAAACCAAAATAATATTGATCTGGTGCTGCTGTCCGGCGACCTGCTGGACAGCAATGCCGGATACCGGGAGACTGCGGAGGCGCTGCGGGACGCGCTGGCGTCCATGGACGCGCCGGTGTTCATCGCACCGGGCAACCACGACTGGTACGGTTCCGGCAGTCCCTATGTGACCATGGACTGGCCGGAGAATGTCCACATCTTTTCCGGGACGGCGCTGACCTGTGTGGAGGTTCCGGCGCTGAACGCCGTGGTGTACGGCGCGGCCTTCACGGGCGCGGAGCAGCACCATCGTGTGCTGGAGGGCTTCCGGGTACCGGAGGACGGGCGGATACATATCGGCGTGCTCCACGGGGAGTTCGGCGCGGCGGACACCCGCTACGGCGCCGTTTCCCAGCAGGAGGCCGCCGGCAGCGGACTTGCCTATCTGGCGCTGGGACATATCCACAAGAGAAGCGAGCCTGTCCGCTGCGGCAGGACCACAGTGGCGTGGCCCGGCTGTCCGGAGGGCCGCGGCTTTGACGAGCTGGGGGAGAAGGGCTTCTATGTGGGAACGGTGGATGAAAAGGGCGTTTCCCTGGAGTTTGTCCCCTTTGCCCGGCATCGCTACGAGATCCTGCAGGTGGATGTGACGGGGCGTGAGCCGAAAGCAGCGGTGGAGGCCGCCCTGCCGGATGTTACCGTGCAAGACCTCTACCGCATCATTCTCACCGGCGAGACCGGGGAGGAGGGCGTGGATACCGCCGCGCTGCAGGCGGCGCTGGCAGACCGGTTCTACGCGCTGGAGGTCAGGGATGCTACCCGGCCTGCGGAGGATCTGTGGGCCAGAGCAGAGGAGGACTCCCTGCGGGGACTGTTCCTGCGTGAGCTGAAGATGAAATACAAGGCTGCCGAAACGGACGCGGAACGGGAAACCGTAGTCCGTGCGGTGCGGTTCGGACTGGCCGCACTGGAGCGGCGTGACATGGGCTGAGTGCCCAATACGGAAAACGGAGAGAGGAAACTATGAAAAAAATCCTGATGATCGGCACCGGCGGCACCATCGCCTCCGAGGCTACCGTCAACGGACTGGCCCCGGAGCTGACCAGTGCGCAGCTGCTGAGCCATGTGCCGGGCATTTCCGCCATCTGCGATGTGGACTGCCTGCAGCTGCTGAGTCTGGACAGCACCAACATCACCCCCGTCCACTGGCTGAAGATCGCACGGTGCGTTGAGGACAATTACAACGACTATGACGGCTTCGTCATCACCCACGGCACCGACACCATGGCCTATACGGCCTCCGGCCTCAGCTATCTGGTGCAGGGGAGCCCCAAGCCCATCATTATGACCGGCGCGCAGAAGCCCATCGGCTTTGATTCCACGGATTCCAAGGTGAACCTGCTGGACGCTTTCCGGGTGGCCTCTGAGGATATGCCCGGCGTCAGCATCGTGTTCAACGGACGGGTGATCCTGGGTACCCGCGCACAGAAGACCCGTTCCAAGAGCTTTCAGGCCTTTTCCTCCATCAACTATCCCTATCTGGGTATCCTGCGGGACGGTGTGCTGCTGCCCTATGTGAAGCAGGACGCGGCGGAGAAGCCCGCCTTCTACCGCAACCTGAATTCTCAGGTGGCACTGCTGAAGCTGGTGCCCGGCGCCGGTCATGAGGTGCTGGACTTCATTCTGGAGCGCAATCAGGCCATCATCATCGAGAGCTTCGGTGTGGGCGGCCTGCCGGAGGCCGGCGGCTTCTATGAGAGCGTGTGCAGGTGGATGGAGAAGGGACGCACCGTGGTGCTGACCACGCAGGTGCAGAACGAGGGCAGCGACCTTACCGTCTATCAGGTGGGGCAGCGGCTGAAGACCACGCTGGGCGTGCTGGAGGCCTACGACATGACCACCGAGTCCGCCTACGCCAAGCTGACGTGGATCCTTGCCCAGACCAGCGATCCGCTGAAGGTGAAGGAGATGTTCTATACCCCCGTGGGACGGGACATCCTCTGGCCCAAGGAGCGGGCACTGTCCGGAAAGTGAAGAAGGAATCGTTCCGACGGTTGACAATCCGGAAGGATATGGATAAAATAAATCTTTAGCAATTGCTTGCAGGAAAAATCTGCTGACACATCATATATGTAAAGGAATGGAACATTATGGCACAGGACAAGAGACAGGTTGACGCGATCACCGCACGTGACGTGGACTTTACCCAGTGGTATACCGACGTCTGCAAGAAGGCGGAGCTGATCGATTATTCCAGCATCAAGGGCATGTTCATCTATCGTCCCTATGGTTATGCCATCTGGGAGAATATCCAGAGAGAGCTGGACGCACGCTTCAAGGAGACCGGACATGAGAACGTGATGATGCCCATGCTGATCCCCGAGTCCCTGCTCCAGAAGGAGAAGGATCACGTGGAGGGCTTCGCGCCTGAGTGCGCGTGGGTCACCTACGGCGGCAACGAGAGGCTGGAGGAGCGTTACTGCATCCGGCCCACCTCCGAGACCCTGTTCTGCGAGCATTTCGCCAACGTTATCCACTCTCACCGCGACCTGCCCAAGCTGTATAACCAGTGGTGCAGCGTTCTGCGCTGGGAGAAGACCTCCCGTCCCTTCCTGCGTCACCGGGAGTTCCTGTGGCAGGAGGGCCACACCATGCACGTGGATGAGGACAACGCCCGTGAAGAAACCATGCGCATGCTGAATGTCTACGCCGACTTTATGGAGAATGTGCTGGCCATGCCCGTCATCCGCGGCCGCAAGACCGACAAGGAGAAGTTCAACGGCGCGGAGGAAACCTACACCGTGGAGTGCATGATGCACGACCACAAGGCGCTGCAGGCCGGTACCAGCCACTACTTCGGCGACGGCTTCGCCAAGGCCTTCGACATCACCTTCACCGGCAAGGACAACCAGCTGCATCATCCCCACCAGACCAGCTGGGGCGTGTCCACCCGTATGATCGGCGGCATCATCATGACCCACGGCGACGACAACGGTCTGGTGCTGCCTCCCCGCATCGCTCCCACACAGGTGGTGGTGATCCCCGTGGCCCAGCACAAGCCCGGCGTTCTGGACGCCGCCGCCGCTCTGCGTGACCGTCTGAATACCGCAGGCGTCCGCGCCAGAATGGACGGCTCCGATAACTCTCCCGGCTGGAAGTTCGCCGAGTATGAGATGAAGGGCGTGCCCCTGCGCGTGGAGATCGGCCCCAAGGATATGGAGAAGGAGCAGTGCGTCATCGCCCGCCGCGACACCGGCGAGAAGACCTTCGTGCCTCTGGCTCAGCTGGAGGAGACCGTGGCCAAGCTGCTGGACGCCGTCCATGAGAATATGTACGCCATGGCTCTGAAGAACCGCGAGGACAACACCTTCGACATCCAGACCCCCGCCGAGGCCAAGGCCATCGTGGAGGGCAAGGGCGGCTTCCTGCGCTCCAAGTGGTGCGGCAAGCTGGAGTGCGAGCTGGCCATGAAGGAGCAGGCAGGCGTGTCCTCCCGCTGCATGCCTCTGCAGCAGACCCGCAGCATCGGCAAGTGCCCCGTGTGCGGCGAGGAGTGCGGCACCGACATCATCTGGGGCGTGGCCTACTGATTCTTACCTTGCATAGCGGAGAGGAGGGCGGCTGCCCTCCTCCTTTGCGTACTGAGCGGAGCGATGTGTCCTCTCGCGGGCGTGCTTTTCTGATCGCGGAAGGAGCATTAATAAAAACGAAAGAACCGTAAGGAAAAAAAGAAGCGCAAAGGGAGATTTATCGTTTATACTGATAGGCATAAGGCAAAAAGCACCGGATCGGGCGGCTGAAATGCGGCACGGATCCGAGTCCTGTTGCCTTAAGCAGGCTCGTGAGGAGCGGTCTCCGATAGAGCCGAAACCATAAAGAAGAAAGCGTGATAAAGCATGGGAACTCTCGAACAAAAGAAAACTGTCGACTCACGATATAAATGGGTCATCGCCGTTCTCAGCGGACTCATCATCTTTGTCGGCCTTGGCTGGAACAGCGGCACCCGCAGCCTTTACACCAGAACCGTTACGGTGCTGTGGGACATCGACCGTGCGGCTTACTCGCTGAGCACCAGCATCCGCTTTGGCACCACGGCGATCCTCAGCCTGTTCTTTGGCACCATGATCGAGAAGATGGGCGCCAAAAAGATGGTGCTTTGCGGCATTACCAGCCTCTTTGTCTCCTGTGTTATCAACTCCGTGGCAACAGAGCTGTGGATGTTCTATGTGGCCGCCGTGTTTTTGGGCACCGGCCTTGCGTGGTGCACCACGTCGCTGGTGGGCTTTGTCATCAGCCGCTGGTTCACCGAAAACCGCGGCACGGTCACGGGCTTTGTCCTGGCTTCCAACAGCTTGGGCGCCGCGATTGGAACGCAGGTGCTCTCGCCCCTGATCTACCGGGATGAGGCGCTGGTCAATGCCGTGGAGGGCGGAGCGCCTGTGACGCTGCCCGGCAACACCCTGTTCCGCTTCCTCGGCACCGACTTCGGCTATCAGGATGCTTACACACTGGTGGCCGGGGTGCTGATGTTGATTTTCGTCATCGTGGTGCTTTTCTACAAGGAGGCTCCCGAGGGTCATGTGGCCGCCGGCGAAAAGCCGGCCAAGGGCAAGAAGAAGCCTTCCCGTGCCGCCGCATGGGTCGGCATGTCCTTCTCTGAGGCGGTCAGAAAGCCCTATTTCTATCTCATTGTCCTCTGCGTATATCTCACCGGCGCCAGTCTGCAGGCGGCCAACGGCATTGCCGCGCCCCATATGGAGGACTGCGGCATTACCGGCAGCATGGTGGCTTTGGCGGTAAGTCTGCATTCTCTGGTGCTGTCCTGTGCCAAGATCCTCGGCGGCATCAGCTTCGACAGATTTGGTTTGCGCAAGACTCTGCTCGTGATGCACACCATCGGTACCGTGTCTCTGCTGCTGATGGCCATGGTCACCGGCGCCGAGCATTACGGGCTGGCTATGGCTTACGAGATGATGGTGTCTTTGGCGATGCCGCTGGAGACCATTATGCTGCCGCTCATTGCCGCCGATCTCTTCGGCGACAAGGACTATGCCAGGATGATGGGCATCATGGTGGCGGTGAATACCTTTGGTCACGCCACCGGCGAGCCGATCGCCAGTTTGGTGTATGAAAAATTCGGCAGCTATAACAGGATCCTCTTTGTGTTTGCTGCTGTCATGGCTGTCGTGCTGGTGCTGTTCCAGCTGGTCATGAAGCGGGCCGGTAACGATCGGGCGGAGATCGTGGCCCGTCATAAGGCGGAAGCAGCCGCCGCTGCGGAATAAGAATCAGGGGGACGGGCGAAGGCTCGTCCTCTTTTGCGACCGTTAGCGACCGTTGACGACCGTTACCCAACTCAACAACAACTACAACAACAACTACAACTACAACTGCAACGCAACTCAACATCAGGGGAAATGGTGTTGCCGCCCGTGGAGAGCGGATTGTTCGCAGCTGCGCGGTGGGCGCATTCAGGCGCAGGAACTGCGCAAAAAAATCCACCCCATGCGGGGTGGATCGAATAGAAAGCTTATTCTGCAATATCAATGGAGCCGTGCTCCCGCTCGTAATCAGAGATGCATTTCCGGATCAGATACATGATCTGACCACTGCCGCTGCGTCCTTCATATTCTGCGATATAGAACAGCTTGTCGTGGGTCTCCTTGTCAAAGCGAATGCTGACATGGATCGGCTTTTCACCATATTTTTTCATGGCATCAACCCCTTGTCATTACTATGGGTTGATTTTAAGTGCATAATGCGCTAATATGTAAAAATGCACTAATTGTTAGTGCGAAATATTTGGCGAGGGATGAAGAAAGGAGACACATTTCCGCTTTAGATTTCTCACCCGGAGAGTGGCAACCCCTCCGCCCCTTCGGGGCACCTTCCCTTATGCAGGGGAGGCTTTGGATACAGCACCGCATGACCGCGCAGGAACTGCGCAGAAAAAATCCACCCCATGCGGGGTGGAGATCAATTACTATATTTCTCATAGAAGTCAGAAAGAAGTTCTTTCTCAGTGATATTCAGAATCTTGCAAATGGCAACAAATTCATAATCTTTGACAAAACGTTGATTGCACTCAATCTTGCTGATAAGAGGCTGCGTGATGTCCACGCCTAAAAGCTGCATTTGTGCGGCAAGTTCTTCCTGAGACAGCTTGTTTTTCTTTCTGTACTTGCGGAGCTTTGCTGCAATGATATTGGAATTCTCATTAAAATGGGACTTGTTCATGTTTTTTACTCCAACACGACATATTTGCTTGACTATATCATGCGTTGAGCTCTATAATTATTTCGTCTTATTATAAAATGAAGGGGGATATACTGTGCAGCCTGACTTTGAAAGAGAAGAGGACCTGACGGCTTCCGATTGGAAGCATATGTACTGCATCCTGCTGCGGGGAGTCGATGCGGCGTTGGAACGACTGCCGGCGGATGCGCCCTTTGCTGCCCGCCGTGCGCTGGAAACGGCGATGGATGAGGCGGAGGAATATTATATCTCCGCAGGAAAGAGCGAAAATTGACAGACGCCGAAAAGTGTGGTAAGGTGTGCGTTGCATATAAAATTCTGTGTACCCGGTGCGGGTAGGAAAGAGGCGCCCCATGACCATGCGCGATATCTGGAACAACATGACCTACCGTTTCTGCTTTTGGCTCATCGCCGCGCTGCTGGCGTACCGCACGGCGCCGGACACCGGAGCGTCTCTGATCGTGTCCGCGCTGACAGGCGTCGTGTATCTGGTGATGTGGGTGCTTCTGGTACAGCTGGACGCAAAGAACGGAAAGCGCTTTTCCGGACTGATGGGCTTCATGCTGGCGCTGATGGCGCTGGCGGCCACTACCTTCGTGCTGGTGCGCAACGGGCTGAACATCACCGTCATCGCACTGTTCTGGCTGGTGCCGGTGGGTATGCCGCTCCAGGGCATCGTGCGTCTCGTCAGCGACGCGGCCAGCCGTGCCGACGATTCCATGGCGCTGGTCTCATTTGTGCTGCTGGCGGCGCTCCTTGTACTGCGGACGATCCTCTGCCGCAAGAAGACGAAATAAGGCGAATGGGAAAATTCTGCGGAATCACCAAACTTTTTTGAAAAAATTTATGAAAAATCGAGAAATCCCTCTTGACAACAAGAGGGGTTTTTTATACAATGGTCAAGCGCGTTAAGGGGTTACTATGCCCAGCGCACTGCGATGAACCGGGAGATTGCTCGGAGACGAGGTAACTTTCGGGGAGTATGTCCGATAATCGGGCGGCTGAGAAGGATCTGTACGTTGCGTAGATCGCTGCGCCATGATCAGTTACCGGCCGGAGCATGCATCCAGCCGGTATTTTTCGTGAGCCGGAATGATACGCACGGTTAAGCGTATAGAAAAAACTCTCGCCGTAGGTCGTCGAGACTCGAGAAAACAACCTACGAAAATCAGGAGGAAATCACCATGGCACAGAAGCAAATGATCCGCATTCGTCTGAAGGCCTATGACCAC
>CAZQJD010000055.1:0-10553 GCA_964593575.1 uncultured Oscillibacter sp. | reverse complement strand
AATACTGATTCTCGATTAAAAGCTTTAATCGAGAATCCCGCGTGCTGCGCACGCTTGAATTGTGCCAACGGCACAATTCACCGTCTCATAAAAACTTGACGCGCTTCGCGCTATAAAAAAGCTTTTAAAGCTTTTTAACAAGTTTTAGTATAAGTTTCTGCTTTTTTGGATGACAGCATCTGTATAAGTATGTTGCAGCAAATCGTATATGGCATTGATATGCAGCAGATTATAGGCTTGCTGGCCATTCGCACCGGGATAATAGGACTCTGGGTCATTGGGGTTTGCGGCAATCTGTAAATCAGAGCCGTCGACAGCAAGCAGCCGAAGCCCGTGATATAACTTGTTTTCGTCAACTTTACTTGTAAAGTACTGAAATAGGCACTCAAATGCTACCGGCATAATCTTAGCTCGTTGCTGAATAGAAGCAGAGGAAGTTCCGATGTTGGGATCGAATCCAAAGAAATCCAAAATTTCTCGGTTTAAAGTTCCTCCCCGGAACGCAAGAATTGAAGAGAGCATCTTCTTGAACGGAAATCTCCTGTTTCATGTGTTATCCTTTCCGGGTCTGACGGAATAAAGCCACTTGTAATCTGTGATTGCTTGAATGGCATCATAAAGAGCCTGCTTTACAACTTCGGTTTTCAATGCTATTCCTCCTTGTAGCTTGGTGTGTTGGGACACACTTCTTCTACAAGGGCCATTTTGCTAATTGAAATTAGCAAAATGGCCGCACGAAATGACCCGTTTGTCAAGTCTTTTTTTGAAATTGTTACGAAAAATATCCCCCCTACCATCTTAACTCGATGATAGGGGGGATGCATCAGCTTAACTTAGTGACATTGGCCGAAAGTCCGGTCTCTTTTTTTCTGAAAGTTCTAAAATTCACGGGAACTTTTTGACGATCCGATGCGTGTTATCAGTAGAAAGCTTTCTAAAAACTTGCAAGGAGGAGTGCTTATGACGGAACAGAAGCTCCGTGCCGCTATGGAGACCTACGGCGACACGGTCTTTCGTCTGGCGCTTTGCCGCCTGCAGAACATTGCAGATGCGGAGGATGTCTATCAGGATGTTTTTCTGAAGCTCATCCAGCAGGAGCGGCTGGATGACAGCGATCTGGAACATGTGAAAGCGTGGCTGATCCGGACGACGATCAATCGCTGTACTGATGTGATGCGATTTCGGTTTCGGCGCAGCGCGGTTTCGCTGGAGAACCTTGTTGAAGTGTCGGCTGCTGTGGATGAAACTGCGGCAGAGCTTTGGGCGGCGGTCAACAGACTGCCTGCGAAATTCCGGATCGTGGTGCATCTCCACTATGCAGAAGGATATTCCACCGATGAGATCGCCGATATTCTGGCGATACCGGCTGTGACGGTGCGGACACGTCTGCGCCGGGCACGGCTGAAGCTGAAGGCTATGCTTGGAGGTAGCGAAGATGGATCGATATCGTGAATTGACAGAGCGCATTCATGTCCCGGAAGGACTGAACGAACAGGTGATGAACACGGTCTGCGGGCAGGCAAGAAGCGGCAAGAGAACAGAATACAGGTTCCTTCGCGGTGCGGTGTGTGCTGCCTGCGCATTGGCACTGGTACTGGGGACCGTTTCGCTGCGAAATACCGATATGCCTGTAGCGGAGCATCCCGGAGATATCAGTACAGTGCCGCCGGTGACGCCGACGCTGCGTTATACATTTGGCATCGCAGCCGGTGCTGTGGAAAACGCGGTCAACGGCGGATTGGTATTCCGCTGGGAAAACGGCTGCGGCAGCTTCCGGATCCGCGGTGAGGATATTGCGGAGATCTCTTTGGAGACCAGCAGTGGAGTCCTGCTGCGGGACGGAGAGGCATTGGGAAGCTGTATACAGGAACCTTTTGATGCGGATGCCGTTTATGGCCTTTCCGCAGCGGATGGCGAAGATCTGGAAGCGCTGGATCAGGTGGAGCTGTACCTGACGGTGACCTTCGCAGACGGCGCCGTGAAAGAAGAGCGGTATACCCTTCGGGCAGAGAGACTAAGAGCATTTTTCAACGAGGACGGCGGGGAAGTGCTGGTGCCAGCACTGGAAGGTGACAGCGAGGGGAATATTCCGGCGCTCTATATGGAGGCGGCAGACGCCCGGTGGCTTTGCTGGCCTGTTGCAGACAGTCAGACGGTCAGCCTCAGTATGAGCTATGGATTTAAAAAGCGATTCCATGAGGATGGCGGCGCTTTTCATTCCGGCATAGATATTCCCGGCAAAAGCGGCATGAAGATCGCCGCCGCAGAAGCCGGTCTTGTGATGGAGACTGGATTTGATCCTCAGCGCGGCAACTATCTCATAATGGATCACGGCGAAGGTCTGACCACGCTGTATGCTCATTGTCAGGAAATCCTGGTCAACCAAGGGGATGCGGTGGAGAAAGGACAGGAGATCGCCCTTATGGGCAGCACAGGAATGTCCACCGGACCGCATTTGCATTTTGAGGTACGTCAGGATGGTACAGCCCAGAATCCTATAGCATATTTTACAGGAGAGATTCGGGATACGCTGCATGCACGATGAGTCACAGAATCCCCACAGGCTGTGCCTATGGGGATTCTGTGCTCTTATGATTCGCTGGCTTTCTGGCGCGGGAATAGGATCCCCGCCTGAAAGCCGTTTACGCCGGTGGCAATGATGTCGCCGGCAGCAGCTTTGTCCTCGCAGATGTACAGGTTCAGCTGCACCCCTGTCGGATAATTGGGATAGTTGTTCACGGTGTATGTGTACCGCGTCAACTGCTTTCCGCAGCAGGCGTTCAGGTCGAAGCCCTGTGCCAGCTGGATCTGATTATAGGCGATGTAATTTGCAGGCAGTGTCTCCGGCAGGAGCAGCTGTAAAGATTCTGTAGGTTCCGGCGCTACATCCCAGCCCAGCGATTGAAGATATGAGATACGGTCTGCATTGTTCTTTAGCACGGTCGCTTCTTCGGTATCCTCCACCGGACGCGGCAAAAAGCACAGCAGCACTACCACCAGCAGGGTGATGGCAGCCAGCAGAAAACGGAATACCTTCTTCCTGGATAAACGTGCGGTCAGAATGAACATGATGATCCCTCCCCACAGGTTAGTATTCCAATTCATGGTTTTTTATGCTAAGATGACACATATATTCCTGAAGACAGCGGCAATTTCGGCTGTGGAAGGACAGGAGGAAGTATGGAAAAGCAGCGGTTGGACAAGATCATTGCATCCACAGGAAAGTGGTCACGCAAGGATGTGAAGATTCTGGTGAGGCAGGGAAGAATACTGGTGGACGGCACTCCTGCCGGATCCGGTGATGAAAAATATGATCCTGCACAGGCGGTTATCACGGTGGATGGTGAGGACATCGGATATCGCAGGGTCACCTGGCTGATGATGAATAAGCCGGCTGGATATCTCTCAGCTACGGAGGATGGCAGGGGAGAGACTGTTCTGGATCTGCTGCCTCAGGAACTGCAGCGTCAGAACCTTTTTCCGGTGGGGCGATTGGATAAAGACACCGAGGGCTTGCTGTTGCTGACCAATGACGGCGTGCTTGCGCATAAGCTGCTTTCCCCCAAATACCATGTAGATAAGGTTTATTATACCAAGGTAAAAGGACAACTGGAGGAAGCGGATCGTCGGGCGTTCCAGGAGGGAATCGTGCTGGGAAACGGACTACACTGTATGCCTGCTGAGTTGGAGATCCTTTCTGTGGGAGAGATCAGTGAGGCGTATGTTACTCTGCGTGAGGGAAAGTTCCATCAGGTAAAGCGAATGCTGGCGAGCCGCGGAAAACCGGTGCAATATCTGCGCAGGATCAAAATGGGCAAAATGACATTAGATCCGGGATTATTGCCTGGAAAATACCGTTTTTTGAGTGAAAGCGAGATAGCAAAACTGGGGGAATAAGTATAAACATAATGTGAAATTCAAAACTTCCACAAAAATGGGGGGCTGTTTTTGTGAAAAAAGGAAATAACATCTTGCATTTCGACAAAATATCAGTATAATTATGGATGTTGACAGATTGCACAAAAGATAGATACTTCTTCTTTGGGAGGCCAGCTATGTCGGGAAGAATTTTTCAGAATGTAGTTCTTCAACTGAAAGATAATACTGATCGCACCATTGGTGTCATTGACAGCGAAGGTGTTATCATCGCCTGCAGTGAGCTTTCGATGATCGGCCAGAGGTGTCCGGAATATGTATCGGCCATTAGTGGAGCTGCCGGTGCCATGTTCTGTACAGATGGAAAGACCTTTAAGGCATTGAATGGCTGGGGCTTCCAGTATGATTATACTGTGTTTGTCTATGGTGATAATGAGATTAGCAAGACGGTGTGCTCTATGGCTACCGTGACTTTGAATGCTGCCAAGGCTTATTACGAGGAAAAGCATGACCGCGGTTCCTTCATCAAGGATATTATTTCGGATAATATCATGCTGGGCGATATCTATGTGCGGGCAAAGGAACTGCGCGTGGCAGCAGATGTATCTCGAGGCGTATTTGTGATTCGCTCTTTGAAGAAAGGGGAGTCTGTTCCCACAGAAGCTATTCAGACGCTGTTCCCTGACCGCCGCAATGACTTTGTGCTTTCTATCGGGGAGGGCGATGTGGTCCTGATCCGTCAGTTGACAGAGACGACTGCCACTTCTAAGGAATTGAATCGCATCGCTGGATTTATTGAGGAAACTCTGCGGGTGAACGGTACCAGCACGGTGGTAGTTGGCATCGGTACTGCGGCACAGCATCTGCGAGATCTGGCCAAGTCCTACAAGGAGGCTCAGATCGCCATTGAAGTGGGCAAGGTCTTTGATACGGAGAAGTACGTGATCAACTATGAGAATCTGGGTATCGGCCGCTTGATTTACCAATTGCCTACCACCCTGTGTGAGATGTTCCTGCAGGAAGTCTTCAAAAAGAATCCCATCGATGCGTTGGATAAGGAGACACTGTTCACTATCCATAAGTTCTTTGAGAACAACCTGAATGTGTCTGAGACGGCGCGCAAGCTGTTTGTCCACAGGAACACACTGGTGTATCGGCTTGAGAAGATCAAGAAGCTTACCGGGCTGGATCTTCGGGAGTTTGATGATGCCATTACGTTCAAGGTGGCGTTGATGGTCAAGAAATATCTTACCTCTCGGGGAATTGAGTCCTGATCGTGTTTCAACAGAGAAGGGGCTGTAAAAAACTCCCTTTTAAAAATCATCCACAGAAAAAAGTTAAAAATTCCCCGCAAAAGGCAGGAAAAACCTGCTTTTGCGGGGAATAATTTTGCTGAATTTTCAATTTCAGAGTTTTTGCAGCTCCTTTTTCTGTTTGGGAACAATTTCAGCGGCTGAGACGTATTCGTAACGGCGGACAACTACATCTTGCGGTAAAGTGTGGTGTATTCTCCAAAAAATAGTTATGAATTCTTCGGATTTAAGGTTGCGTCTGCCTGTAAAATCTACTATAATTTTGATGTATGACGAATTATGTCGACTATGGACATCTATGCGTCCATGTCGAATGACAAATACAGATATCTGACAAGAGGTGTTCCCATGATCCGGATGACAGACGTGGAAATGGAATATGGCAACGGTACAGAGGCTATCCGTGGCCTTTCGATGGATGTTGAAGATGGAGAATTTGTATTTTTGGTAGGACCTTCCGGCTCAGGAAAGTCGACCCTTACGAAGCTGCTGACTGGTGAGGTCACGCCTTCTGCCGGACGGATCATGGTCAATGGTTTTGCTGTCAGCAGCATCACTGACCGGAGACTCCCGCTGATGCGGAGAACGCTGGGGGTCATTTTTCAGGATTTCCGCCTGATCGAGAAGAAGACGGTCTATGACAATCTGGCATTTGTCATGCGCGCTGTGGGTGCCAGCGGTAAGGATATCCGTCACCGCATTCCTTATGTATTGAAGCTGGTGGGGCTCGAGGACAAAGCGCACAGCTTTCCAAATGAACTTTCCGGTGGTGAGCAGCAGCGTGTGGCCATTGCACGCGCCTTGGTAAACAATCCGGAAACCATCATTGCGGATGAGCCCACCGGCAATCTGGATCCGGAACGTTCCTGGGAACTGATGGAGCTGTTGGTTCGCATCAATGAGCTGGGCACTACCGTGCTGGTGGTTACCCATGAAAAGGATCTGGTGAACCAGTTCTCCAAGCGGGTCGTCACCATCGATCAGGGTCGTATTATCAGCGATCATATCGGCGGCTATGTTGGAGGTGCGATCCATGCGTAATTTTCCCTATTATGTCCGGGAAGGCATCCGGAATATGTTCAGCCATGGCTTCATGTCCTTCGCGGCTGTGGGCATCACGGTGGCGTGTCTGGTTATTATGGGCACGTTTACTCTTGTGGCAGTGAATCTCAATGAGAATCTGAAAGATCTGGAGCGCGAGAATGAGATCCTTGCCTTTGTGGACGATTCTTATTCTGAGGAGGATGCTCGCGCATTGCAGGCGACGCTGGAGAAGATTCCGAATGTCACTACGGCTTCATTTATCACAAGAGCTGAGGCGCTGGCGGCGTTTCAGGCAGAGCATCCCGATGAAGAGCTGTATATGGATCTGGATCCGGATATCTTCCGTGATCGCTTTGCCATTCGTGTGGAATCTTTGGAGCTGCTGCGTGAGACCAAGGCGGATGTGGAGGGTGTTGTCGGCATTGCGGATGTCAATGCATATGAGGCGGTCTCTGACGGCTTCATCACTCTGCGCAATGTGGCAACGGTGCTGTGCGTTTCGCTGATCCTGATCCTGTTTGTTGTATCTGTGTTTATCATTGCCAACACCATCAAGCTGACCACCTTTGATCGCCGTGAGGAAATTGCCATCATGCGCATGGTGGGCGCAAGGAACAGCTTTATCAGCTGGCCCTTTGTGTACGAAGGATTTCTGCTGGGTATTTTCAGTGCGGTAGTTGCGTTCCTGCTGCAATGGGCACTGTATGAGGCTGTTACCCGCAGTGCTGCGGGCAGCCAGTCGCTGCAGCTGTTCCGTATCGTAGCATTCTCTGCTTTCTGGAAGCCTGTGGCCGGAGCGTTCCTGGCCGCCGGTATGCTGATGGGTGTGGGAGGAAGCCTTTCCGCCATTCGCAAATTCCTTGATGTATAATTGTGATTGTACTTTTCAGCGCTTATTATACAAGGAGAAGCTATGCGTATATCTAACAATACTTTTCGATGGCGTCGGATTTTCTGTTCAGCAGCGGCTTTGCTGCTGGCATTGGTGATGATCCTGCCCGAACTGACGCTTCCGGCAGCGGGAGCACGTGTTTCGCAGGCGGATATTGATAAGCTGGAGAAGGAATCTGACAAGCTGGCTGATGAAAAAGCAGAGTTGGAGCGGCAGCTTTCTCAGCTTGCCAAGGATAAATCTGCGGCACTCCAGCGCAAAAAGCTGCTGGATCAGCGGATCGGCGTTGTTGTCAGCGAGATCGCCAATACCGAGGAGCTGATTGCCAACTATGAGGCGCTCATTGCTCAGCGGGAGGAGGAGCTGCAGGAAGCTCAGACGATGGAAGCAGAGCAGTATGATTTGTTCTGCCGCAGGGTCCGGGCCATGGAGGAGCGCGGTACCATCAGCTATTGGTCGGTGCTGTTCGACGCCAGCAGTTTCAGCGATATGCTGTCCAATTTGGATTGGATCCACGAGATCATGTCTTCTGACCAGCGGGTGATCGATAATCTGAAAGCGACTCAGGCGGATATTTCCCAGAGAAGGGCAGAACTGGAAGCCAATAAAGCTGATGCCGAGCAGGCCAGGAAAGAACTGGTGAGCAAAAAGGCCGATTTGACCAACCAGTATGCCGAGGCGGAAGCGTTGGTATCTGAGATCCAAAACAACCAGACGGAGTATAAGGAAGTCCTTGCTGAGTTGGATGCAGAGGAAGAACGTATCCGCAAGGAGATCGTGGAGATGTCCAAAAAGCTGGCTGCGCAGCAGGCGGAGGATGCTGCCAAGGCCGGCGGCTACATCTGGCCTACGGACAGTCGCTACATCACTTCCACGGTCGGCGGGCGAGAGTCACCCGGCGGCATCGGCTCCACAAACCATAAGGGAACCGATATTGGCCGCGTGGGCTATACGTCTTCGATTTATGCATCCAAAGCCGGTACGGTTATTGTATCCCAGTACTCCAGCTCTTACGGCCATTATGTTGTCATTGCACACGGCAGCGGAAACACCACGCTGTATGCCCATATGAGCAGCCGCAAGGTGAAGGTGGGCGATGTGGTGAAGCAGGGTCAGGTGATCGGAATTACCGGCTCTACCGGCAATTCCACCGGCCCGCACCTGCACTTTGAGATCATGGAAAACGGAGAGATCATCAATCCTCTCAGTCATGGTGCGCTGCCGCAGAAAGGCTATCTTACGGGATATACCTTGTCCGGCACGGCATAGAACACATAAATATCCCCTCCTGTCCCATACCATGGAGCAGGAGGGGATTGGTTTATGTATGGCTATATTGAGTGGACGAAAGAGATGCGGCGTCCCGTCGTTAGAGATCGGGAAATTCAGCACCTGCGTTTTCGGTGTGTTGCAGTTCCGCAGCGGAAGGGGCTCCCACAGTTTATTCAGCGTCGGCTGGTGTCTTATGCAGCTGGGCTTCTGCATAAGGAAGGTGTTATCAGAGTCGTTTGCCCTGAGGTGTTTCCCTGGCTGGATGTTTTTGCACAGCACCATATGTATCCGGTCGATTCCATGGTTCTGTGCCGTGCGTTGGCTGCAGAGTTGGTGCAGGCGAGACTTGATGCACGTGGGCAGACAGGCAAAGGCGTGTCGGTGGCTGTATGCACCCAGCGCCTTACTGAGGAGGTGCGCCGGGCGGTAACGGAGCTCTGCATCCGCAACCGCTATGTTATACTGGCAGCTCCGGAGCGGGATGATGGATTTTGCCGGAGGCTGCGCAGGGAATATGGGATTCCGTTGGTGCAGACAGAGAATCCGGAGCAGCTGGCAAAAGCAGCGGTCATGGTACGTTTTTCTCCGGAGGCGAATTATACAACAGAACAGGAAGTGATAGACTTGTTTCCTGGAGGGATGCCGCTCAGAGAGACCCTGTGTCTTCCGGCGGAGCTGGAGGAGCAGCTGCCCGGCGAGTGTGACCGAATGCAGCTTCTGGCAGCACTGCATGGAGCAGGTGTCGTTCGGCTGGGACAGATCCGGATTCTGTGTGCTGCAGAGGAAAAAGGATAACTTTCTCTGCAGAAAAAGCCTCTGAAAACACGAGAAGGCCGCAAAAACGCGGCTTGACATTCCGGGAAGCAATCCCTATAATACTATAGCATGGTATAAAATAGAATAGGTATGTGCATCTGTCAATACAGGTGCATGACCGTGAATATGAAAGGACGAACCGCAATGGAAAAAGAATTCCGGATGAGCCAAGCACGCTTCGATGAACTGAGCCAGGAGCTGAACTATCTGAAAACGACTCGCAGTGACGAAGTGGCTGAGCAGATCAAAATCGCCCGCGGCTTCGGCGATCTTTCCGAGAATAGCGAGTATGACGAAGCTAAGAATGAACAGGGCAAGCTGTATTCCAGAATTGCCGAGCTGGAGAATATCATCCAGCATACTGTGATCGTGGACGAAGCCAATGCTCCCACCAACGTGGTGACCATCGGCAGTGTGGTGATCGTGGAGGATATGGCCGGCAATGAGCTGCCTGCTTATAAGATCGTAGGCTCTCAGGAGGCTGATCCCATGAACAACGCCATTTCTGAGGATTCTCCCTTTGGCAAGGCTCTGCTGGGCGCACAGGAAGGTCAGAAGGTCACGGTGGAGGCTCCCCGCGGGGCCATCGTGTATACCCTGAAGAGAATCGAGCGCTAAGGAGGCTGCTATGTCTGAACAGAAGAATGCGAATCAGCCTCAGCAGGAGTTGGGCGATCAGCTGAAGATCCGACGCGAGAAGCTGGCAGCGCTGCAGGCAGAGGGAAAGGATCCCTTCCAGCAGACCCGCTATCAGTGGGATGCCACCTCTCAGCAGATCAAGGACAATTATGATGAGCTGGAGGGTAAGACCGTCAAGGTTGCCGGCCGGCTTATGAGCAAGCGCGGCATGGGCAAGGTCAGCTTCTGCGATCTGCAGGACCGTGATGGCCGCATCCAGCTTTTCGTAAAGATCGACGAGGTCGGCGAGGAAGCCATGGCTGCCTTCAAGAAATACGATATCGGTGACATCGTGGGCGTTGAGGGCGAGGTGTTCCGCACCAAGATGGGCGAGATTTCCGTGCGCGCCAAGAGCATCGTACTGCTGTGCAAGTCCCTGCTGCCTCTGCCTGAGAAGTTCCACGGCCTGCAGGACAAGGAACTGCGTTATCGCCAGCGCTATGTGGATCTGATGGTGAACCCCGATGTGAAGCGCAACTTCATCATCCGTTTCCAGTTCATCAAGTATATGCGCAGCTATCTGGACAATATGGGTTATATCGAAGTTGAGACCCCGGTTCTCAACACCATTGCCGGTGGTGCAGCTGCCCGTCCCTTCATCACTCATCACAATACGCTGGACATCGATATGTTCATGCGCATTGCCACCGAGCTGCCCCTGA
>CAZQJD010000054.1:0-10795 GCA_964593575.1 uncultured Oscillibacter sp. | reverse complement strand
GTCTCAGCGTTTCGGACGATGAGACCATTATGGATTCCATTACGGATGCCGACAATAATCTGGCCCGGAATGTCACCGTGAGGTTCATCGGCAGCAGCAAGTATTTCGTGGATGTCCATCCTGTGGATCACTGGGCTGCGAGTGCCATTGATTTCGTCTCTGCCTATGGGTTTATGAATGGCTATGGTGATAGCTACTTCGGGCCCGATGATAGCCTGTCCCGTGGTATGCTGGCGCAGATCCTTTACAATCTGGAGGGACGTCCTGCGGTCAACAGCGAGATGCCCTTCAACGATGTGGCTGCGGACCGGTATTATTATGAAGCCGTCAAGTGGGCTGCGGAAAACGGCATTGTGGGCGGCCGCGGCAACGGAGCGTTCGGGCCCGATGACAGCATCACCCGCCAGCAGCTTGCGACTGCGCTGTACCGCTATGAGCAGTACAGGGGCGGCGGCTTCACCGGAGCGTGGATGTTCCGTATGGACTACACCGATTTGGCTGACATTGCTGACTGGGCATATGAGCCTTTGTGCTGGATGACCATGCGCGGTGTTATGAAAGGCTATGGCAACGGCCTGCTTGGTCCCAAGGACAACGCGACCCGCGCACAGGCTGCGCAAATGCTGATGCGTTTTGTGAACTACCATGAGGAAGGCGTTTGATCAAGAACACACAGCATAATCAAGAACACACAGCATAACGAGCCGTTTCTGCCCCCGCACCAAATCTGCGGGGGCAGAAAATCTGTTGAAGAGCTTATGCTGTGGGAACACCGACAGTACGTTCGGCGGGATTGCTCGGCCTGCAAGCATCTGCAATTATGGCCTTGGCAGCTCCCCAAAGATGACGCAGAGCAAACTTGCCGATGAGCTTGGTACAGGAAAAAGCGGCCCGCCGAGGAGTTGGCCGCCCCAATAATTTCGAAGAATTTTGTATGTCTGTCTTGACATGACCGGAAGGCTTTGCCCCCGGCATGGCGGTGAAGCTGTTCACCATCGCCGGGCCTGTGATCGTGTGCGGCACGCTGGCAAGCGTGCTCTGCGGTGTCATCCTGACGCTTTTCGGGTGACCGGGGAAGGGAGCATTTTTCTGTGAACGGGCTTGCTTTTGTGGTGGACAAGTGCTACCATGTGCGCAGAAAGAAGGGATGCGCATGGAGACCAGGAGCTCGCTGCAAACGAAACGGGGCAGGACGCTGTATATCCTTCAGGCGGCCTTTGAATATCTTACCAGTATTGTGGTGACCGGCTCCTTCCTTGCTGTGCTGACGCGGGAACTGGGCTTTTCGGACAGTCTGACCGGTATTCTTACGTCAATGATTTGCCTGGGCTGTCTGTTTCAGCTGCTGTCCATCACCTGCCGTATCCCGCGGGTGAAGAAAACGGTCATTGTGTGTACCGTTGCCAATCAGCTGCTGTTTATCACGCTGTACCTGCTGCCGCTGCTCCGGCTGCCGCCGCAGGCAAAACCGGCAATCTTCGTGGCGCTGATCCTGACGGCGTATATCCTCTATTACTTTGTATTTCCCAAGAAGATCACTTGGCTGATGAGTCAGGTGGAGGACGGACAGCGGGGAGTCTTTACCGCCAATAAGGAGATTTTTTCGCTGCTGACGGGAATGACGTTTTCCTATCTGATGGGTGCGGTGAGCGACCACTTTTTTGCGGTGGGACAGGGACAGACGGCGTTTGGGATATTCGCGGCAGTGATGTTCCTGCTGATGCTCCTGAATGTCTCCTGTATGGTGTTTACAGTGGAGGAAGAACTGCCGCAGAAGCCCCGGGTGTCCCTGCGGCAGATCCTGAAGGATGTGGCGGCTGACCGGAGCGTGCTGCGCCTGGCGGTGATGCTCTCCCTGTATTATATCGCTTACTATACCGCGATACCCTTTTACGGCATCTATAAGATCAACGAGCTGGGCTTCAGCCTGAAATTTGTTTCCTTGCTGACCATCGTTTACAGTACTGTGCGGATCACCGTGTCCAAGGCGTGGGGGCGGTATGCAGACAGGCATTCCTTTGCCATTATGCTGGAGAAGTGCCTCTGGATCCTGGCGGCGGCGCTGCTGTGCGTGGTAGTCACCGTGCCATCCAACGGCAAGGTGATGTTCCTCCTGCATTATGTGCTGTTTGGCATTGCTCAGGGCGGCCTGAACAGCGCCCAGATCAACATGGTCTTCGATTATGCGCCGCCGGAGAAGCGCAGCGACGCGCTGGCGGTGTGCCAGGCTGTGTCGGGCGTCGCCGGGTTCCTGGCCACGCTTCTGGTGAGCCCACTGGTAGACCATATCCAAAACAGCGGCAACGTGCTGTTTGGTCTCCCGGTGTATGCCCAGCAGGCAGTGAGCTTCCTTGGTGTACTTTTCACCGTTGTGGCCATCGTGTATCTGCGGCTGATGCTGATGAAGAGCAAACCGAGTCCCCGGTGAGAGGCCGGGAGAAAAGCCTGCCCCTGCGGCAGGCTTTTTGCATTTATAGATCCGGTAATTCCTGAAAATCGTAAATATAGTAGTCGGCGACGGCCTTCATTTGTTCTGCATAGTCGCTGGAGGACTCGTCGTATACACCGCATACCTGCATACCTGCGGATTTGGCCACCGTGTCTGCGTTCAGGTTGTCATCCAAAAACAACACGTTTTCCACAATGGTGTGCAGCCGATCCGCAGCCATTATATAAATCTGCGGGTCGGCCTTGGTGGTGGTAAAGTCGTCGCAGGACCAGATGTTGTCAAACAGATCCCACATGCCCAGCCGCTTCAGACAGGCATCCAGTGTGATGTGGGGGCTGGCTGTCAGAACATTCAGACTGGCGCCCCGTTCCTTCAATGCCTGCAGCACGGAGATGACATTTGCCTTGGCGGGAATCGTGTAATAATAGGCGTCCAGCATATAGTCCTTCATCAAGTTTATCAGCTGATCCTTTTCCATGTTCAGGCCCAGCGTGTGGATAAAGTATTCGGCCGTTCCGCTCAGCCCCAGCGGGGTGATGGTTTTGGTGACATCCTTGGCGTAAGAGATGTGATTTTCGTCCAGAATACGGAGCATGCAGGAGCAGAAGGTGGGCATGGAATCCACCAGTGTTCCGTCAAAGTCGAATAAATAGTATGAATACGGCATTGTCTTCTCTTTTTATACAAGTTCGTTTAAGCGATAGGCGCGGGTGGCGGCATAGGTGCCGTCCGCTGCGGTGACCGTCAGATGGAGATACATGGAGGGGTCGTCGGCTTTTTCGAAGAAGGGGGTCAGATCAAATTCCGCCTCCCGGATGCAGGAGCCGTCATCGGCGTCTGCTCGGCGGGCAAAGCGGCCGTGGCTTTCCAGCGTGATGTATCGGGCGTCGGAGCAGGTGGTTTTCAGAATATTCCCATCCACGGTCAGACTGAAGATCTCCGGGCCGCAGGACATATAGAAATCGCCCTTTTCCAGCGCCTCAATGATGCTGCCATAGCGAAGCTGCGGCGCGCCCACCATGATCCAGGAAAGACCCGCGGCTCTGGGAATGTGCATATCGTCCGTGCCTAAGGGAAAGAGATTGTTCTCCAGATTCATCAAATCCTTGAAGACCCGTGCGTTGTTTTCGTTGTTGCCCAGCATGCAGCATTCACTGTTCCGCAGCTCCACGCCCCACAGCCCCTTCAGCGGCGCATAGTCCCGATAGCTGTGGCAGGACCAGGTGGGGTGGTTGTACATCACCAGAAAGCCCATCTCGTTGGCTTTTGCGATCATGGCATTTGCCGCGTCCGGATCGTGGGGAAGCTCCATTTCCTCGCAGGTCATTTTCTTCGCATACTCCAGACCGCCGGGATATCGGGTGGGAGCCTTGCTGGGGGTCCAGAGATTGTCCGGCCGTTTGGAGATCAGATTGAAATGGTAGGTCTGACCGTCAAATTTGGGACGGTAATTCGCGTGATTCAGATTGATCTCCACGGCGGTCAGCATCAGAAAATCCGGTTCATTCATCTCGGAGTGGTCCACGATGATATTGTGGTCGGTAATGGCAAGGATCTGATAGCCCTTTGCTTTATAGAGCTCCTTGACCTCGGCGGGGGAGAGCGCGCCATCGGAGATGGTGGTGTGGGTGTGGAGATTTGCCTTGAAGTACGTTGCCTGCGGCAGAAGATGTCGAATGTGCTCCATATGGAAACTTCCCTCCTGTTTCGTTTTTGCTGTATACTGTTCTTATAATACTATCTGACGGAATATTTGTAAATCTCATCTCCGGGAGCTGTGCGGCGTTTTCAGACACGGAAACATAACCAAAAACTTGTGAAAAGGATGATTTTTCTGTGGCCGTATCGCAAGATTCAGGGTTGTTAGGAAACCAACTATCGGATATAATAAAAAATTAAATACAGATAACATGCAAGGGGGGCAATTGTTTGCAGACACATCACGAGCGTGTGGAGCGTTATGAATGGGTGTATACCGCCGGCCTGGTGTTTTCCGCTATACTGGTGGCGCTGGGATTTGTGCTGGCTCCGCCTCAGGAGATCTGGGATGGCCTCATTCGGATCATCACCATGCAGGATCTGCTGATCACCGACTACTTTTATGTGGCCGGTCCCGGTGCTGCGCTGGTGAATGCCGGCATCGTCAATGCCATCGCCATGAATGTCATCCGTTTTTCCGGCGACCCCTGCAACGGCTTTACCATTGTGGAGATCGGCCTGATGACCGGATTCTCCCTGTTCGGAAAGAATTTCCTCAATATCTGGCCCATCATTCTGGGTACATGGCTGTATTCCAAATATCAGAAAGAGCCATTCAGCAAGTATTCCTCCGTGGCACTGCTGGCAACCGCCCTTTCGCCCATGGTCAGCTATATGGCGCTGGGCAGCAGCTTTGCCAGCCTGCCGCTGGGATTTCTGACCGGTGTTGTCATCGGCTTTATCATGCCCACCCTGTCTGCCTACACGTATAAGATCCAGAACGGCATGAACCTCTACAACATGGGCTTTGCCTGCGGACTGTTTGCCCTGATGGTGGTTCCCGTCCTGACGGCGCTGGGCGACAAGCCGGAGACAGTGCTGTACTGGGCGGAGGGCTATAACCTGCTGTTCGGCTGTATCCTCGCGGCGTTTTGCCTGATCCTCATTGCCATCGGCTTTTTCAGCAAGCATCCGGCTTGGGCGGTCTGGGCCGGTTACCGCCGCCTGATCTCCACCACGGGACGAGCCCCCAGTGACTATCTGCGTATGTTCGGCGGCTGCCCTGTGCTGGTGAATATGGGCATCAACGGCCTGATCGCCACTGGATATATCCTCATCACCGGCGGCGATCTCAACGGTCCCACCATCGGCGCCATCCTGACGGTGATGGGCTTCTCCGCTGTGGGCAAGCATGCGCTCAACATCGTGCCGGTCATGGTGGGCATCGGACTCAGCGCGGCGCTGATCCATGGCGATATCGCCAAGCCTGCCCTGCAGATCGCTGCTCTGTTCGGCACTGCGCTGGCGCCTGTGGCGGGACACTTCGGCTGGTTCTACGGCATCATTGCCGGATTCATCCATGCGTCGCTGGTGATGCAGACCGGCGGCCCCGTGGGCGGTCTGAACCTGTATAACAATGGCTTTTCCGCCGGCCTTATCGTTACGGTGATGTATCCTACCGTGACGGCCATCGTCCGCCGCCGCCGCATCACCGTACGGGACGAGGATTACTACGACCTGTTCGAGGAGGATGCGCCCATCGATATTTCCAGCTGGCGCACCCACAGTCAGGACAATCCCCATGTGGTGGAGGAGCGGGAGCGGCTCCATCACCACGCGCCCCATGCGGCAGACGTCCTTCCAGAGACCGAGGATGGCAATCAGGAGACTGTGGAGGACAACGCCTCTGTGGATTTGTCTGAGGAGGACGTGGACAACAAGCTGGATCTGGACTGAGCGGCGTGTCCGGGGAAGGAGCGGTAAATATGTATTCTCATATTCTCTTTGATTTGGACGGAACTCTGACCGATTCCAGGGAGGGGATCGTCAACAGCGTGAAATATGCGCTGGAAAAGATGGATCGGCCCGCGCTTTCCGAACGGGAGCTGAACCAGTTTGTGGGTCCGCCCCTGCAGCAGATGTTTCAGCAGATGTGCGGCTTTACACCGGAAGAAGCGGTCCGGGGCATTGAACTGTACCGGGAGCGCTACAATACCATCGGGAAGTTTGAAAACGCCGCCGCGCCGGGCGCGGTGGAGCTTCTGCAGGAACTGAAGGAGCGGGGCTATGCGGTGGCCCTGGCATCCTCCAAGCCGGAGGCACTGTGCCGGTTTCTCTGCGAGCACTTCGGCTTTGCGCCCTGGCTGGATGTCATTGCCGGCAGTCCACCTCAGCAGGACGCGGAAAAGGCGGATGTCATCAGGAACGCCCTGCATCAGCTGGGGGTGTCTGAGGGCGGCTGCCGTCAGATACTGATGGTAGGTGACCGCAAGTACGATGTACTGGGCGCGGCCGCCTGCGGCATGGACTGTGTCGGAGTGGAGTTTTTTCCCGGCGCCGAACCCGGCGAGCTGGCAGACGCCGGCGCTGTGGCGGTGGTGAAGACCGTGGCAGAGCTTCGGGAATTCATCCTGACACACTGAGGAACAAAGAAAAAACACGTCCGCCTGATATTGTTCAGGCGGACGCACTGCATTTGCCGGTCATTTGTTCAGCTCCAGGAAGGGCATATCGTTGTAAAACACCCGCAGAGGGGTGCCGATATACATGAGATCCGTTTCCAGCGCGGGGACCAGCGGCACGGCAAGGTACATTTCGTTGCCATACAGGTATGCGCCGGAAGTGATGCCGATGACCTCGCCGTAGGCGTTCAGAAGGGCGCCGCCGCTGGAGCCTTGGGAGATGGAGGCGGTGTTCAAAATACAGGGCAGCGCATAGCGCTCCACAGGTCGGGAAGAGTCAGAGATGATGCCGTCGGAAATGGCCAGCCCTGCGCCCAGAGGGCAGCTGATGGCGTAGGCCGCATCGCCGGCACGGACATCATCCGTCTCCGGAAGCTCCAGATGGGCGAAAGCGGAGGTTTCTGCGCCATCCAGAGAGGTGCGGGAGACCTGCAGAATGGCGATGTCCGCCTTCTTGTTCACATACAGTACCTCTTCCACCGCATACTGTTCGCCGGTAACCAGCGTGGCGACAGCGTAAGTCACATATTCGATGGAGTGGAAGTTGGTGACGGCGATGCCGCTGCTGTCCAGAAAGAAGCCGGAGGCGGTGGCATCAGGCGCAGGGACTTCCTCGGTTTTTTTCGAATTCTCTTTCCAGCAGTCCAGCTGGAACACGGCGGCAGAGCAGCGGTCATAGATCTGACGGGCGGTGAGCTCGGGGTTCAGCAGGCCCAAAGCGGTAGCCTGCAGATAGGTGACGCTGCCCCGGTTCATCAGCTGCTGCAGCACGGTGTCCTCGCTGTCCTTACAGCGGAAGAAAAGAACATCCCAGACGATGCAGCACATATCGCCCTGTGTAAAGCCGCCGGAGGTATAATCCTGGGTGGTGATGCCGATACGCCGGGCAAACCGTGCGGCATCGTCGGCTGCGAAGTCACCGGCGGCTTCCTGATAGCCCAGCATCTGCAGCAGCATGGCAAAGAACGCATTGGCTGTCACCGGTGCTTCGGGATCGGCGGCGGTCTCGGCTGTGTATTCTCCCAGACGGGCGAGAATATCGGCGGCTTGTGACTGGGAAACGGCGGCATTCAGCTGCAGGGCAGAGGCCCCGTCAAGGAGGCCCAGCGCCCGCAGCTTGTCTGCGGTCCGGCGTTCCTCGCCGGACAGAGCTCCGGCGGAGGGGATGAGGGAAATACACAGTGCCAGCGCACACAGCGCAGCCAGAAGCTTTCTTTTCATAGCAGGGACCTCCGGGAAAGAAGAGATTTTTCTTTATTTTATCACCGGGAGGCAGTATTTACAAGGTGTGCACTGGACAGGCGGCGGGGTTTCTGGTAGAATACATAGACAAACGTGCAGTTCTCTTTGCACCTGATGAACAAGGAGGCAATGAATATGGATATCAAGGCGATCCTGGCAACGGTGGACCATACCCTGCTGGCTCAGACTGCCACATGGGAGGAGATCCGCGCCATTTGTGATGACGGTATCCGCTACGGCTGTGCCAGTGTGTGCATCCCGTCGGGCTATGTGAAGCAGGCGGCGGAATATGTGGATGGAAAGCTCCCTGTCTGCACCGTTATTGGCTTCCCCAACGGTTATGAGACCACAGCGGTGAAGTGCTTCCAGACGGCGGATGCTGTGGCGTCCGGCGCGGAGGAGATCGACATGGTCATCAATCTGGGCTGGGTGAAGGACGGCCGCTGGGAGGATATCCTGCGGGAGATCCGCGCTGTGAAGGAAGCCTGCGCAGGCCGGCTGCTGAAGGTCATCATCGAGACCTGCTTCCTGACGGAGGAGGAGAAGATCCGCATGTGCGGCATTGTTACCGCCTCCGGCGCGGAATATATCAAGACCTCCACCGGCTTCGGCGGAGGCGGCGCAACCCGCGAGGATGTGGCTCTGTTCGCCGCCCATGTGGGGCCTGATGTGAAGATCAAGGCGGCAGGCGGCATCGCCGATCTGCAGGATGCGGAGGATTTCCTGAAGCTGGGCGCGTCCCGCCTGGGCACCAGCCGCATCGTCAAGGCCGTGAAGGCCATGGAAGCGTGACCAACGAAACCCGTTATTTTATAAATCCATCAAGGAGGAACTTACGATGTCTACTCCCCATATCTCCGCCGAAAAGGGCGCATTTGCCAAGACCGTGCTGATGCCCGGCGATCCCCTGCGTTCCAAATTCATTGCCGAGACCTTCCTCACCGACGCCAAGCTGGTGAACAATGTCCGCGGCGTCCAAGGCTACACCGGCACCTATCAGGGTGTTCCCGTGTCTGTGATGGCTTCCGGCATGGGCATCCCCAGCATGGGCATCTATTCCTATGAGCTGTTCAACTTCTATGATGTGGACAACATCATCCGCATCGGCTCCGCCGGCGCCATGAAGGCCGACCTGAAGCTGATGAGCGTTGTGGCCGCCATGGGCGCCTGTACCGACTCCAACTATGCACGCCAGTATGACGTCAACGGTATCTTCGCTCCCATTGCAAACTTCACCCTGCTGGAGACTGCTGCGGGTATCGCCCGCGAGATGGGCGTTGAGATGCCCGTGGGCAACGTGGCCTGCTCCGAGGTGTTCTATGATAACTCCGGCAAGCTGCTGAACTGGGCCAAGCTGGGCGTCCTGTGCGCCGAGATGGAGTCTGTGGCTCTGTACTGCAACGCCGCAGCTGCCGGCAAGCGCGCCCTGACCCTGCTGACCATTTCCGATAACATCGTTACCCATGAGGCGCTGTCTGCCGAGGATCGTCAGCTGGGCTTCACCAGAATGATGGAGATCGCCCTGAAGACCGCCGTCAAGATGGCGGAGAAGTAAGCGTCCACCTCTATATGCCAACGACCCGCCCGGTGCTGCTGCACCGGGCGGGTGTTTTCATAGTTATTTGCGGGATTTTCGATACTGTAACGGTGACATGCCGTACTTTCTGCGGAATACCCGGTTGAAGGTGCGGATGGTGGGAAACCCTGCCAGATCAGACACCTCCGTGACGGTGCGGCTCCCGCTTTCCAGCAGCGGCAGCGCGGCGGACAGGCGCAGGGAGTTGATGTAGTCGCAGAAGCTGATGTTCAGACGCGAGCTGAAGATGTGGGAGATGTGGCTGCGGCTGATGTGGAGCTGTTCTGCCAGAATGTCGATGGACAGCGGCTCCCGGTAATGCCGGGAGCAGTACTGCAGGATGTTCAGCACGCAGTCACGGGACACCGGACTGCGGACGATCCGGTAGTGCCGCAGCAGCTTGCCGAAAACCAGCGTGAGATAGTCGTCCATGGTGCCGCTGCCGCCGTCATGCAGGAATTCCCGGAGGGCTTGCTCCAACAGCGTGACTGTGCCGTCGTCCGGTTCTTGGGCGGCGTTCCATACGGCGGATTCCGGCTGCCCCTCCGGAAACACCTCGCTGTAGCGCAGGAGTCGGTCCGGCTTCACGATGAGAACAATGTATTCTCCTGCAATGTCATCCGCATAGTGGTGGATCTGGTTGGGAAAGGCCAGAAAGAAGGTGCCCGGTGCCAGTGTGTATTTTCTGCCGTCACAGTAGGCGGAGCCGCTGCCCCGCCGCACATACACCAGCTCGATATCATCGTGGACATGGGCGGGAAAATCCACATGCTGATGGCATTTAAAGTGGAGCTGCTGCTTGACCTCCCGAAAGACATTGTGCATGTCTGTTCACCCTTTTGTGCATAAAATGTCCGGAATTGCCGGATAGATTGCTTGCATTATACGGGAATTTGTCCTACTCTGCAAGGGAAAGGATTCTTTTCTGAAAGGGGAAGACCAAAATGAATATTGTTCGGAAAAGCATGCAGCCCAAGGCTGAAAAGTGGGCGCGGCATAAGTACAGCCTGACAAACCCCATCGGAGAGGACGGGAAACGGGTCACCGGCTGTCCGGAGCATATTGCCCTGTCCCGGAAAGCGGCGCAGGAGGGCATGGTGCTGCTGGAAAACAACGGTCTCCTGCCCCTGCGGGAGGGCACGACGGTGGCGCTGTTTGGCATCGGCAGCCTGGACTATGTCAAGGGCGGCGGGGGCAGCGGCAGGGTGTATTCCGCGTATGTCCGCAATGTCTACGAGGGGTTTGCGGAAAAAGCACCCCGCTTTTCCATCTATGAGCCGCTGAGCCGTTATTATTATGACACCACAGCCGAGATCATTGCGGAATCGGATATGGATCAGATGCTCCCGGAGCCGGAGCTGCCGGAGG
>CAZQJD010000053.1:0-10858 GCA_964593575.1 uncultured Oscillibacter sp. | reverse complement strand
CCTCCGGTAAGACCACCCTGGCACTGCACATTCTGGCAGAGGCACAGAAGATGGGCGGCGAAGTAGCCTTCGTGGATGCAGAGCACGCACTGGATCCGGTGTATGCTGCCGCTTTGGGTGTGGATACTGACAACATGCTGGTCTCCCAGCCTGATACCGGCGAGCAGGCACTGGAGATTACCGATGCACTGGTGCGCTCCGGCGCCGTGGATGCCGTGGTGGTCGACTCCGTTGCGGCTCTTGTTCCCAAGCAGGAGATCGAGGGCGAAATGGGCGATACCTTTGTGGGCCTACAGGCAAGACTGATGTCCCAGGCACTGCGTAAGCTGGCCGGCACCATCGCCAAGACCAACTGCGTGGTCATCTTCATCAACCAGCTGCGCGAGAAGGTGGGCGTGATGTACGGTAACCCCGAAGTCACCACCGGCGGCCGCGCACTGAAGTTCTATGCCTCCGTCCGCATTGATATGCGCCGCGTGGAAACGCTGAAGAACGGTCAGGAAATGATCGGCAACCGCACCCGCGCCAAGGTGGTGAAGAACAAGGTGGCGCCTCCCTTCCGTGAGGCGGAGTTCGACATCATGTACGGCGAGGGCATCTCCCGCATTGGCGAACTGGTAGACATGGGTGTGAAGCTGAATCTGGTGCAGAAGTCCGGCTCCTGGTTCTCCATGGGCGAGCTGCGCATCGGCCAGGGCCGTGACGCCGCCAAGCAGTTCTTCTTCACCCATCCCGAAGAGGCGGAGAAGCTGGAGGCTGAGGTTCGCCGCAACTTCGACAAGCTCATGAGCAATCAGTCTCGGATCGCCGCCCAGCGGGCAGGCCGCGCTGTGGATGTGAGCGCCGACGATTTCGATGACGCAAATTGAGCGTATTGAAGCATCCGGACGTAAACGCGGCCGGGTGCTGGTATACCTGACGGACGGCGCCTGCCTGAAGATCACGGAGCAGGAGCTTCTGGACTTCGGCCTTCGTGCCGGCGACGAGCTGGACGAGGAAATGCGCCGCCGTCTGAAATCCGCCGCCGGTGTGTCCGACACCCGGGCTACAGCTGCCGAGCTGATGGGCCGCCGTGCCATGTCCCGCCGTGATCTGGAGCGGAAGCTGCGCCAGCGGGGCGCGTCCCAGACGGAGGCGCGGTATGCCGCGGAGTGGATGGAGGCCATCGGCGCCATCAACGACAGCGAGTACGCCGCCATGCTGGTGCGGCACTACGGCCAGCAATGCTACGGCCCCGGCTGGGTGCGGGAAAAGCTGCGGGAGAAGGGCGTCCCCCGTGAACTGTGGGACGATGCTCTGGAGCAGCTGCCGCCGCCGGAGGAGCAGATCGAAGCGTTTCTGAACACCAAGCTGCACGGTGAAGCGCCGGATGAACAGCAGCAGAAGAAGCTGGCTGCCGCTCTGGCCCGCCGCGGCTTTGGCTGGAGCGATGTCCGGGCGGCGCTGAGCCGCTTTGGTGCGGAGCTTCCGGATGAATGAAATGATAAAAACCATCAAGTGAGGAGATCGCCTTGAAATACAATGTTGCGTTTATTTCCCTGGGCTGCGCAAAAAACCAGGTGAACTGCGAGCAGATGATGGCCTCCTGTCAGGCGGCAGGCCACAATGTCACCACCGATCCTGAGGATGCCGATGTGGCGGTGGTGAATACCTGCGGATTCCTTTCCAGCGCCTGTGAGGAAGCCATTGAGAATATTCTGGAGATGGGCCGCCTGAAGCTGGAGGGCAAGCTGAAGAAGATCATCGTCACCGGCTGCATGGCCCAGCGCTACAAGAAGGATGTGGCGGAGGAACTGCCGGAGGTGGACGCCGTTCTGGGCACCGGCAGCTACGGTGACATTGTCACCGCGGTGGAGACGGTAATGGGCGGCGAGAAGATGTGCGCCTTCGGCAGCATCCACACCGCTCCTCAGGGCGGTGCCCGCATCCTGTCCACACCTCCTTGGTACGCATATCTGCGGATCGCCGAGGGCTGCGACAACCACTGCGCCTACTGCGTCATTCCCTCCCTGCGGGGCAAGTACCGTTCCCGTCCCATGGATGAGGTGCTGACCGAGGCTGCCGAGCTGGCCTCTGCCGGCGTGAAGGAGCTGCTGGTCATCGCCCAGGACATTACCCGCTACGGCAGCGACTGGGATGGTAAGCACCACCTGGCGGAGCTGCTGCGTGAGCTGTGCAAGCTGGACTTCCACTGGATCCGTCTGCACTATCTCTATCCCGATGAGATCGACGACGAGCTCATCGACACCATCGCCGCCGAGCCCAAGATCCTCAAGTATATCGACCTGCCCATGCAGCACTGCAACGATGTGATCCTGAAGGCCATGAACCGCCGGGATACCAAGGCGCAGCTGCTGGCGCTGGTGGCAAAGCTCCGTGACCGCATTCCCGGTCTGGTGCTGCGCACCTCCCTGATCGCCGGCCTGCCCTACGAGGATGAGGCTGCCTTCGAGGAGCTGGGCGACTTCCTGCGTGAGGTAAAGATCGAGCGTGCCGGCGTGTTCCCCTTCTCTCCGGAGGAAGGCACCCGCGCCGCCCTGATGAAGCATGTGGACGAGGAAGAAGCTGCCCGCCGTGCGGAACTGCTGGTAGACGTCCAGTCCGATATCATCGACGCATACAACGAGTCGGTGCTGGGCAGCGTCCGGGAGGTGCTGTGCGAGGGCTTTGACGGTCAGGCCCAGATGTTCGTGGGCCGCAGCTATGCCGAGTCCCCGGAGATCGACGGCCGCATCTATTTCGCCGCCGACCATGAGGTAGAGGCCGGTACCTTTGTGGAGGTGCGGCTCACCGGCACCATGGACGGCGAGCTCACCGGCGAATTGATGTGAGAGAAAAGGAGAAGAAAGATATGAATCTGCCCAACAAACTGACTCTGCTGCGCATTGTGCTGATCCCTGTATTCATGGGCGTTCTGTACTGGGGCGCTGCTACCGGAAGCACCATTGCCACCTGGATCGCTCTGGCGGTGTTCATCATCGCCAGCTTCACCGATCTGCTGGACGGCAAGATCGCCCGCAAGTACAACCTGGTGACGGACTTCGGCAAGTTTGCCGACCCTCTGGCGGACAAGATGCTCACCACTGCCGCTCTGCTGTGGTTCGTGGAGAATGGACAGATGCCCGCATGGGCGCTGCTGATCGTGCTGGTACGTGAATTCGCCGTCAGTGGTCTGCGGATGGTGGCCAGCGACAAGGGGCGTGTCATTGCTGCCGGCTGGTCCGGTAAGGTGAAGACCGCCTCCACCATGATCTGCATCGTGCTGATGTTCCTACCCATCCCCGCTGTCGTGAATACCATCTGTGTCTGGGTCATCGCCCTGACCACTCTGTATTCCGGCGTGGAGTATTTCGTCCAGAACAAGGACATCATTGCCAGCGCCTGATCTTATGAAAAGCAATGCGCCTGCGTCGGGGGACCTCCCGACGCAGGCGTATCTGTTGTTTATTCAATCCATCAGAACTTCTGTCTGATCTTCCAGAAGCTTTGCACGGAAGCAGATCCGCCATTCCACCGTTTCCGGCGGCTGGAACCGGAGTGAAGAGCAGGCGCTGCGGCGCAGAAGGGGCGTGCTGCTGTGGGGCAGTGTCACCGTTTCGGGCCTTTTTCTGCTGCGGATCACACCCATAACAGCGCCGTGACAGCCTCGGCGCCCGCTGGCGCCATGTTTGGGTCGTGGCTGGTCGCCGTTGCGGCAGTCCCGCAGGAACAGGGTGTTCTGCGGCAGATCCGGCCATACGGCGTATTCCACGGTTGTGCAGTGGGTGGGATATTCCATATCCTCATCCGCAAAATGGTTGGGGATCTCCACGGCCTCAGTCTCCAGCACAGTCAGGTGATGCTCCGTGCCGGTGACAGGGTGGGTGAAGGAAACGGTGTCTCCGGCCTTGGCGGTGAACCGGATGCCGGGGATCTCCGTATCGCTCGCGGTCATAGTGAGAAGCATGGAGCGGACGGAAGGTTTCCGGCTGCGCCACGGGAAGGACATCCGGTGTACCGCCCAGTTTTCCCGGAGATCCAGCCCGTAATGCTCCAGCACCCGGCGTGCGTGGCTGTTTTCCGCGCCCGGCTCTGCCTCTGCCAGAGCGGGACACCGGCAGCCGCTGCTGCCGTGGTTCCAGTGCAGCGTTTTTCCGTTCACCATCAGGCTGGGGCGAAGATCGAATGTCAGGGGATTTTCCAGACGGATGCGTTCCTGCTCCTCGTCGGTGAGGCCGGACTGGAGCCGGGGCACCCATTTGTCCCGGAAGACCTCCACCGCCTGCCGCTCCACCCGGGCGCAGAAATCCAGCACCACACCGCCGCCGCAGAGATAGACGGCGGGGATGTGCCACTCGGCATTGCCCCAGCGGAAGATGCGGTCAACGCGGATCTCCTCTCCGGGCCGTGCGTTGCCGCGGCTGCCGTCGCCGTAGAGGGTGCTGCCGAAACGGACGCACCAGTCCGGTGCTGTTCCTGCGGCCGCAGTTGTCATGGCTTCCCGATGTGCTTTCCGGAAACGCAGGCGGCTGTAGTCAAACGCGGCCTGCAGCTGCCGTATGTAGTCGTAGGGCTGGGCCATGGGCGTCAGCTCCAGCGCGGCGGTGATTTCATCCAGCAGGGCTTTCCCTTCCGATGAAGGCGGGTTCTCTGCCAGAAACCGGTGAAGCTGGGATTCTTCCCACAGGTGCGCCTGTTCGATGGCATCGGTGCCGCCGCAGGAGAGAAGAAGACGCAGGAAGTCCTCAAAGCTCTCTGCCACAGGGTGGACGCAGTCCTCCGGACTGTTGGCGGGACTGACAGCGAAGATCATATCTCCGAAGCCGCGGATGCGGCAGAAATGGATGCCGTCCACACCGGCGCTGCCGAACACCTGGGCACCGATGGGGGTGCAGTCATAGGGGGAGCGAAAGCCCTCCGGGGCAGGATAGAGTCCCACCGGACCGGTGTCCATGTTCAGCTTTTGGAATTTTGCAAAGGTGGTCATAGGTACTCCTCTTGAATGAGCAATGCCCGGTATCGTGTTGGCGATACCGGGCGTTCGGGTTGGTTTTACTTGCCCATGGGTGCGCCGCACTTGGGGCAGAAGCGGCTGTCAGTGATCTCGCCGCAGATGGGGCACTTCTTGCCGGTCACCTTCTCTGCGACCTTTTCCGCGACATCTTCCACAGCCTCGGCTGCTTCCTCCACGACGGCTTCTGCAGCCTCGACCGCTTCCTCGACGACTTCTTCCACGGCGTCCTCCACGGAGACGGCGGTGGTCTCGGCCACGACTTCCTTTTCCTTGGCGGGCTTGCTGGCTTCCAGCTCGGCGATCTTCACCTTGGAAGCGGCGACAGCGTCCAGCATGGGCTTCACAGCCTCGGGGAGCTCGCCCTCGTACTGGGTGGCGAACCACTCGCCAATGGCGCGGTAGTTCTTCTCGATGTCGCGCTGCTCGCCGGCGATGGCCATGTTGATCTTGGCCAGCTCAGCGGTATCCTTTGCCTTCTCGGAGGCGACTGCCGCAACGTCCTTTGCCTTTTCGGCGGTGACAGCGGCTGCGTCCTTTACCTTCTTACTGAAATCTTCCCAAAATGCCATATACAAAAACTCCTTTCGTGTTTTGATGTGCGGTTGATGGTATCAGTATAGCGGGCGCGGAAACAAAACGCAACTGATTTTCAAGTTGTTTACAGTTCCCTCACATTTTGCCTTACTCTGTTTCGATCCAGCCGGCGGCACGCTCCACGGCTCTTTGCCAGCGGCGGTATCTGGCGGCGCAGGTCTCGGCGTCCAGCTGGGGCAGGAAGATGTGCTGGCTGCGGCGCAGCTGCTCCAGCTCGTCCAGATCCTTCCAAACGCCTGCCGCGAGACCGGCCAGCGCCGCGGCACCGAAGGCGGTGCTCTCCACCTGCGCCGGACGATCCACGCTCAGCTGCAGCAGGTCTGCCTGGGTCTGCATCAGGATATCGCTGACAGAAGCGCCGCCATCCACACGGAGGGTGGTGATGGGGCAGGGAGCGTCCGTCTGCATGGTCTTTACCAGATCCGTCACCTGATAGGCGATGGAATCCAGCGTGGCCCGGGCAATGTGTGCCTGGGTGGTGCCGCGTGTGATGCCCACGATGGTGCCCCGGGCGTACATATCCCAGTAGGGCGCGCCCAGACCGGTGAAGGCCGGCACCAGAATGACGCCGCCGGAATCGGGCACGCACTCTGCCAGATGGTTGCAGTGCGCCGGATTCTCAATGAGCTTCAGCTCCTCCTGCAGCCACTGGATGGCGCTGCCTGCGTTGAAGACGCTGCCCTCCATGGCGTAGGTGGTCTCTCCGTTGATGCTCCATGCCACGGAGGTCACCAGTCCGTTTTTGGACTGCACCGGCTCACTGCCCACGTTCATCAGAGTGAAGCAGCCGGTGCCGTATGTATTCTTAGCCTGACCGGGTGCGAAGCAGGCCTGACCGAACAGTGCCGCCGCCTGATCGCCTGCGCTGCCGCAGATGGGGATGCCCGCCAGATCCTCCAGACCGGGGATGTTCTCGGCGATGCAGCCGTACTGCTGGCTGGAGGGTACAGGCTGGGGCAGCATGCACATGGGGATGTCCAGCAGCCGGCACAGATCCTCATCCCAGCGCAGGGTGTGGATATTGAACAGCATGGTGCGGGATGCGTTGGAGTAGTCGGTGACATGCGCCTTGCCGCCAGTGAGGTTCCAGATGAGCCAGGTGTCCACCGTGCCGGCCAGCAGTTCGCCGCGTTCCGCCCGCGCCCGGACGCCGGGCACGTTGTCCAGGATCCAGCGCAGCTTGGTGCCGGAGAAATACGCGTCAATGAGCAGGCCGGTCTTATCCGTAATGGCAGGGCCGTATCCGCCGGCCTTCAGTTCCTCGCACAGGGGTGCCGTCCGGCGGCACTGCCACACGATGGCGTTATACACCGGCTTGCCGGTGGTCTTGTCCCAGACGATGGTGGTTTCCCGCTGGTTGGTGATGCCAACGCCGGCGATGCACTTGGGGTCCACGTGGGCATAATGGATGGCCTCGGCCAGTGCGCGGCGCTCTGTGGCCCAGATCTCCATGGGATCATGCTCTACCCAGCCGGGCTGGGGATAGATCTGACGGAAGGGGTGCTGAACGCGGGCGACGATGCCGCCGTCACGATTGAACAGGATGGCACGGGATGAAGTGGTGCCCTGATCCAGGGCGACTACATAGGTTTCCATGGAAATCCCCCTATCTTTTTCTCCTGAAGAGTGGTATGATTTTCTATATGAAACGTTTCATATAGTATAGCACAGGAAGGAGCGGTTTCCAATGGTGAAAAATGAGTTCTTTTACCCCTCTGCTGACGGAAAGACCCAGATCCATGCGGTGGAATGGCTGCCGGACGGCGAGGTGCTGGCGGTGCTGCAGATCGCCCACGGTCTGGCGGAGTATGTCCTGCGGTACGAGGCCTTTGCCGCCTACATGACCGGGCAGGGCTTCGCGGTGGTGGGCAATGACCATCTGGGCCACGGCCAGTCGGTGGCGCCGGGCGCGGCTCCGTTGTATTTTGGCCCCAAAGGCAGCTGGAGCTGGGTGGTGGAGGATATTCACCGCCTGCAGATGGATACAGGCAGAAAGTATCCCGGCAAGCCGTATTTCATGCTGGGGCATTCCATGGGCTCCTTCCTGCTGCGGACATATCTGATCTGTTATCCCGGTACGGTGGATGCCGCCATCATCATGGGCACCGGCCATCAGTCTGCAAACATGACCGGCAGCGGCTCGGCGCTGGCAAAAGTCCTTGCGCTCCGCGGTGCCGAGGACAAACCCAGCGATCTGGTGAATCAGCTGGTCTTCGGCGCCTACAACAAGCAGTTTGCACCCAACCGCACCGGATTCGACTGGCTTTCTGTCAATGAGGAGAATGTGGATCGCTATGTTGCTGATCCTCTCTGCGGCGGCAAGCCTGCGCTGGGATTGTTCCGGGAGATGATGTGGGGTCTGGCCTTTATCCGCGAGATGGACAATCTGAAAAAAATGGATGTGAACACTCCCGTCCTGTTTGTCGCCGGCGACAAGGACCCGGTGGGCGGCAATGGCCGGGGTGTGAAGCGGGTGTATGAGAGCTTCCGGGAAGCCGGTGTGGTGGATGTGATGCTGCGCCTGTATCCAGGTATGCGCCATGAGATCCTCAATGAGACCGGAAAGGAACAGGTCTGGCTGGATATTTATGAGTGGCTGGGCACCAAGGCCATCATGCCGCTCTCCGGCGAGGGAGTGTGAAGGTGACATCCTTTGTCTCAGCCAGATAACGGACGGTGACAAGGCCATCCCCTGTGACAAGGAGCATGGCCGCTAAGGTCAGTGCTGGCGGAATGGCGGCGATCAGCGCATCCAGCGTTGGCTGAATGAACAGCACCGCGGCGGTGACCAGCAGTCCCCACGCAATGCTGAAGGAGAGGCATACCCGTCCGTGTATGTGAAACCGCAGGGGCGAGTAGTCCCAGAACTGCACCCCCAGAGCGCGGTCATAGACCCAGTGGACGGCGTATTCCACAGCGGTGGTGACGATGCCGCCCCATATTGGCAGCCACGGCAGCCGCAGAACTTGCGTCGGCAGTGCCAGCACAGCCGTCACCGCAAGACCGTATACGGGACACAGCGGCAGCAGCCAGAAGCAGCGGCGAATCTGGTTATCCGACCGGACGGCGGCTGCAAAGAGCCGTTCCAGAAGATACCCGAAAAAGCTGTACACAGTGAAATTCCAGAACCATTCCGTCATGCGCATCCCCTCCATGAGGACAGTGTTTCCGCTGGCGGGAAAGACCATGCGCGGAAAAAGAAGGAAGGGCTGCCGGCGATTCCGGCGGTTGTGGAAAGGAAATGCAAATGGAGAATTGGGAAAGCCTGCGGCGGGAATGTCTGCGGTGTGAGAATTGTTCTCTGGCCCGGAACCGTACCCATGTAGTGTTCGGCGTGGGGGCGGAAAACTCGAAGATCCTGCTGGTGGGAGAAGGCCCCGGCAAAAATGAGGATGAACAGGGCATACCCTTTGTGGGTAAGGCTGGCGCACTGCTGGATGATATGCTGGCGGTGATCGGTCTGAATCGGGAGAAGGTGTATATCGCCAATACCGTGAAATGCCGTCCGCCGGACAACCGCGATCCCCTCAATGAGGAAAAGATCGCCTGCCGCGGCTGGCTGAACCGGCAGATCGCGCTGCTGCAGCCGAAACTCATCATCTGTCTGGGTCGTCACGCCGCCAAGGAGCTGATCCGGGAGGATTTTCAGATCAGCAGTGAGCACGGCCAGTGGTTTGAAAAGGACGGCATGCGGATGACCGCCATCTTCCACCCGGCGGCCCTGCTGCGGGACGACGGAAAAGGCCCGGAGACCTTTGAGGACCTGAAGGAGATCCAGCGCATGATCCGGCAGGTCTGTCCGGAGGTGCTGGAGGGCTGGACGCCCGGCGCATTTTAAGAAAAACAAACCGTAAACCTGTTGACTTAAAATGGTTGACAGGTTTACGGTTTTGTGTTATGGTCACACAAGATGATTGTGGAGGAGGCGAACCCATGGCGCGGCGGACAGGGAAGTGGAATACACGGGATATGACGGTCATCGCACTGATGGCGGTGCTGATGTGCGTCTGCACATGGATCGCCATTCCGGGCGCGGTGCCTTTTACCCTCCAGACCTTTGCCGTGTTCGCGGCGGTGGAGCTGCTGGGAGCACGGCGTGCCTTCTGGGTCGTGGCTGTGTATCTGCTGATGGGTGCGGCGGGTCTGCCGGTGTTTTCCGGCATGACCGGCGGCGTTGGCATCCTGCTGGGACAGACCGGCGGCTATCTCTGGGGCTTCCTGCTGCTGCCGCTGATCTGCCGCGGTGTCGCGGCGGTGGCGGGGCAGGGGAGACTTGCCCGGATCATTGGTATGGTGCTGGGCATGCTGGCCTGCTATGGCTTGGGTACGGCGTGGTTCGTATTCGTCAGTGGCGGCACCGGCTGGGGTGCGGCGCTGGTCATGTGCGTCCTGCCCTTCCTGCTGCCGGACGCGGTAAAGCTGGCGCTGGCGGTGACCTTCGCCGCTGCGCTGCGCAGGCGGCTGACGCTCCAATAGCATAGAAGCAGCCGGTGGAGTGAGCTCCACCGGCTGCGTTTTTGTTTGGAGTCAGACGCGCTTCCAGGAAGCACCGTCCTTCATATCCACGATTTCGATGCCCTGTGCCTTCAACTCGTCGCGGATGCGGTCGGCCTCGGCAAAGTTCTTGGCCTTCTTGGCCTCGTAGCGTGCCATCACCAGTGCGTCGATGGCGGGATCGCCTTCTCCGGTGACGGTATATTCCCCGCACTCGGTCTTGGCGGTCTGCTGAGCGGCCAGCTCGGCGCGCTTGGCGGCGGCCTTCTCCAGCAGGCTCAGGCTCAGCACCTCGTCATAGCTGCCGATGAGGGCCAGCTTGGTGGCGTCGTTGGTCTTGGCCTTCAGCACGTCAAAGATGGCGGTGATGCCCATGGAGGTGTTCAGGTCGTTGCCCATCTGCTGCAGGAACTTGCCCTTCAGCGTGTCGAAGGCCTCCTGCTCCACCTCGCCCTCCGGCTTCAGTGCGGCGATACGGGCGATGAGCTTGTTGAAGGCGGTCACGGCGTTGTCCAGGTTCTCCCAGCTGAATACCAGTGCCTTGCGGTAGTGGCTCTGGAGGCAGAAGTAGCGGTAGGCCAGAGGATCGTAACCCTTCTCCTTCAGCAGAGAGACGGTGAGGAACTCGCCCTTGGACTTGGACATCTTGCCGGTGTCGGTGTTCAGGTGTGCCACATGGAACCACTGCTTGCACCAGGGATGGCCGATGAAGGACTCAGACTGGGCGATCTCGTTGGTGTGGTGGGGGAAGGCGTTGTCGATGCCGCCGCAGTGGAG
>CAZQJD010000052.1:0-11018 GCA_964593575.1 uncultured Oscillibacter sp. | reverse complement strand
GGTCGATCTCAGGCACCTTGCCCCCGCGAACCCCAAGGAAGGTCTTAAAGGGATTATCAAAGCCGTCTTTCATGAACTCCGTACCACGGACGGGACAGGTCTTGTCCGGCATATCCGCGCCGCAGCCGTAAGAACCGTCCATGACAAACTCATGGTTCTTGCAGTTGGGACAGCGGTAGTGAGGCGGCAGGGCGTTAACTTCTGTAATACCGGACATATACGCCACCAGTGAGGAACCCACCGAACCTCGTGAACCCACCAGATAGCCGTTCTCCAGAGATCGCTGCACCAGCTTCTGAGCCGACATATATACCACGTCATACTTGCCCAGAATACCACCCAGCTCTACATTCAGGCGGTCGGTGATCAGGGGGGGCAGTTCCTCGCCGTACAGCTCGTGGGCCTTGCCCCAGACCATATTGTTCAGGTCCTCACGAGAGTTCTCCAAACGGGGCGGGTACAGCTTGCCGCCGGGCAGCAGTTCGTTGTTTTCCACCATGTCGGCGATCATCCGGGTATTGGTAACCACCACTTCCATGGCCTTTTCCTCGCCCAGATAGGAGAACTCCTCCAGCATCTCATCGGTGGTTTTGAAGTAAATGGGCAGCGGCTCGTTGGCATCCGGGAACTTCTTGGAGGCCAACAGGATATGCCGGTACACCTCGTCCTCCGGCTCCAGAAAATGAACATCGCCGGTAGCGCAAACCGGCTTGCCCAGTTCCTCGCCCAAACGCACCACCGTGCGGTTGAACTCCCGCAGCTCCTCCTCGGAATGTACTGTGCCGTCCCGCAGCATAAAAGCGTTGTTGCACAGCGGCTGGATCTCCAGAAAATCGTAATAGGACGCAATGCGCTTCAGTTCGTCCCAGTCTTTGTGCTCCACCACCGCCTTAAACAGCTCACCCGCCTCGCACGCAGAGCCTACGATGAGACCATCCCGGTGCTGATTCAGCTCGCTTTTGGGGATAATAGGCACACGCTTGAAGTATTTCAGGTTGGACATGGAGATCAGCTGATAGAGATTCTTCATGCCCCGCTTGTTTCTGGCAATGAGGATGATGTGCTTGGGGAAGCGGTTGCTCTTGGAACCCTGCGGCCGCAGCTTCTCCATCTCCGGGTTGATGGCCTGCAGCGTATGGATCCCCCGCTCATGGAGCATCTTCCAGAATGGGATCAGCATGTATCCCACCGTGGCCGCGTCATCGGAGGCCCGGTGGTGGTTGAAGTTGGGCAGATCCAGTGCATCCGCCACAATGTTCAGCTTGTACTTGCCCAGATCCGGCAGCAGATTCTGCGCCAGGATCAACGAGTCGATATACGTAGGATGGAATTCCAGTCCCACCTGCCTGCAGCCGGCGCGGATGAAGCTGATGTCAAACTCCGCGTTGTGTGCCGCCAGAGGCCGGCCATCCACGAATTTCAGGAACTCCGTCAGCGCTTCCTTCAGATCCGGCGCATCCTTCAGCATCTCATCCGTGATGCCGGTAAGACCGATGATCTCCGGCGTCAGCTTCCGATGGGGATTGACAAAGGTCTGGAACCGCTCGGCGATCTCGCCGTTGCGCAGCACCACGGCACCGATCTCCGTAATGGTCTCCGCGTTGAGATTCAGGCCGGTGGTCTCAATGTCGAAGCAGACGATATCCTCCTCCAGAGCACCGTCCTGTTGTCCGTGGACAACAATGCGGTCATCCAGATTGTTGATGAAGTAACCCTCCATGCCGTAGAGGATCTTGATTTTGCCGCCGGCAGCCTTCATGGCATCCGGGTAGGACTGAGCAACACCGTGATCGGTGATGGCAACCGCAGGATGGCCCCATTTGATGGCCTGCTTCACCATGGCCTTGGTATCTGTCAGGGCGTCCATATTGCTCATGCGGGTGTGCATATGCAGCTCCACGCGCTTGACTTCTGCCTTGTCTTCCCTGCTCTTATGCTCGGCTTTGTTGACGTTATAGGGATTCAACTGGATATCCTTGCCGTCCCAGGTAGGTTCCATCTTTCCTTGTACTGTCAGCCACATACCCGGCTGGATGGCATTGCCGAAGGTCTCCGCCTCCTTGGCCGTCAGGTTTTTGCAGACGCTCACGGAATTGGTATAGTCCGTCATATCGAAGCTCAGCCGCCACATGCCGGGACGGCGGGTCTCACGGCATTCCACAAAGAACACCTGCCCCGTGACAACGGCGCTGCCCATCTTGAGGCTCAGCTCCCGCATGGGAACACTTTTGGCCTTGATGGGTTTGCCCAGCAGCACATCCCCCACAGGCACGGCAGCTTTGCCACCGCCGGAAGGAATGTCGGCGGCAGGCGGCGCCGGCCGTGGCTCCGAGCATTCTGCCTGAATTTTCACCGAAGAAAAACCGTAAGTAGCGGCGATGATCTGCTGCAGGATGTCCACATCCTCTGCCGTCAGCAGCTGCCGGGTCGTGATCTGCAGCTCCATGACAAAGCTGCTCTGGTCGATGACAGCACCGGTAATAACAGCACCACCCAGCCGGATCTTCAGCTCCGGAGGCGGCAGCAGGTCCGCAAACATATTAAAAAATGGTATCTTTTGAGCCATTGATCTTCTCCGTTATTGTTTCCGTTCGCTGCATTTTCCCTTTTGGCGCAGGAATCCCGCCCACAGGACGGGATTTTCCGGCATAATATCTCAGAATCCAATTCCAAAGGATCTACAGCTTTTCTATTTCTTCCATCAAAGCGTCCACAAGCCGCTCCTGCGGTACTTTGTAAAGGGTCTCTCCTTTTCGGAACAAAAGTCCTTCTCCTTTGCCGCCGGCAATGCCGATATCCGCTGCCGCAGCTTCTCCAGGGCCATTCACCGCACAGCCCATCACGGCAACCGTGATGCTTTTATCACAGTTGGCCAGCCGACGCTCCACTTCCTCGGCCATGGGGATCAGGTCAATACGGGTACGGCCGCAGGTAGGACAGGCAATGAGATTCACGCCTTCTTTCCGCAGTCCGGCGGCCTTCAGGATCTTCTGCGCCGCATAGATTTCTTCCACAGGGTCTGCTGTCAGCGTCACGCGGATGGTATCGCCAATGCCCATGCACAGCAGTCCGCCAATGCCCATGGCGGATTTCACCATCCCCATGGAAGGCGTTCCCGCCTCGGTGACACCCAGATGCAGCGGATAGTCTGTCCGCTCACTGAGCAGCCGGTAAGCCGACATGGTCAGCGGCACATCCGAACATTTCACGCTGATGCAGATATCGTCAAAATCGAAGCGGTTCAAAAGCGCCACATGTCCCATGGCGCTTTCCACCAACGCCTCCGCCGTGACGCCGCCGTATTTGGCACGCAGTTCCTTTTCCAGAGAGCCGCCGTTGACACCGATACGGATGGGGATATTTCTCTGACGGCAGGCGTCCGCCACCGCTTTGACATTCTCCGACGCGCCAATATTGCCGGGATTGATACGGATGGCATCAATGCCACGCTCCGCACACATCAGGGCGTAGCGGTAATTGAAATGGATATCGGCGATCAGAGGAATGTGGATATTTTCCTTGATGCGATCCACCGCCAGCGCCGCAGCTTCATCAGGAATCGCCACACGAATGATCTCGCAGCCGGCCTCTTCCAGACGGAGGATCTGATCCACGGTAGCTTCCACATCATGGGTCTTTGTATTGCACATGGACTGGATGGAAACCGGAGCGCCTCCGCCCACCGGCACATTGCCTACAAACAATTTTTTCGTCACGGTCACAGCTCCTTATCCAAACAGTTTGCGCACATCATTGACCGCCACCACTGCCATAAACATCAGCAGCAAAACCAGAAATACAGAGGTGACAGCCATTTCAAACTTCTCTGGGATCTTTTTCTTAAACAGTTTAAATATCACTGTGTCCAGCAGCAAGAACAGAATGTGTCCTCCGTCCAGCGCCGGAATGGGCAGCAGATTCATCACAGACAGGTTGATAGCGATCAATGCCGCGATGAACAGAATATTGTCCGCAGCATCTCGGGCAGTTTCTGCCTGAGTACCCGCTTGGGTAATGGTGCCCACAATAGCCACCGGGCCGCCGATATCGTCCATGCCGGCATCACCGGTGATCATCTGCACCAGACTGAAACGCACCATCTGCACGAAGTCCAGCGCCGTATACCAGACGTATTTCAAGCGGACGCCAAAATCCGCCGGCACCATAGCGCGACCGATATAAAGTCCGAATCCACGGTAAGCTGTTCCGTCGTTGCCGATATACTCAGTTCGATACATAGGGAAGTCTTCCAGGACCACCTTCTTGCCATCGCGAAGCACCACCAGATCCATTCCCTGTCCATCGTTGTAGGTGAGATACAAACTGGCGTCACCGGCCATATAAGTCCGATAGCCATCAATGGAATAAAAGCGGTCGCCCACCAGCAGGCCGTTTTCACCCTCATGAGGAAACCCTTCCGCAAAGCCAGCTACTTCGTCCACATAGAATCCTACCGCTCCGGAGTAGAGGATCGAGATGATCAGTACACCGGTGAGGAAATTCATGCCAGAACCCGCCACAAAAATAAGAAGCTTCTTCCAGAACCCCTGCTTCATCAGCGCTCTGGGACTGTCGGATTCCTCACTCTCACCTTCCATAGCGCAATAGCCGCCGATAGGCAGAAGGCGCAGAGAATACTGGGTCTCCGCCGTATCCTTTTTCCAGACAGCAGGCCCCATGCCGATGGAAAATTCATTGACCTGCACACCGCAGAGTTTCGCGGCCAGAAAATGTCCCAGCTCATGTACGGCGATCAGTACGCCGAACACCAGCAACGCCACAAGGATAAACAGGATGGTCGTCATATACAGCTCCTTACGTCAGTCAGGGTTCCTTATACTCCAGAACAGCACAGCGCGCGGCCGCGTCTGCCGCCAGAATCTCTTCCAGCGAAGGTTTCTTCACCACCGCCACCGCCGCTCTGGCAAATGCGATCCTGCGGGGAATGTCGTTAAAGCCGATGCGTCTCTCCAAAAACAGGCGCACCGCCTCTTCATTGGCGCCGTTGAGGATGGCGCACGCGGTGCCTCCCTCTTCTGCCGCCTCACGGGCCATTCGCAGGCAGGGGAACGCATTCATGTCCGGCTCCGCGAAGCTCAGCGGCGGACAACGCAGCAGATCCAGCGGCTCTGCAGCAGACTCTGCCCGCAAGGGATAGGTCATTGCATAGCGGATAGGCAGGCGCATATCCGGCGTACCAAGCTGCGCCAGCACAGCGCCGTCGTTGAATTCCACCATGGAATGCACAATGCTCTGGCGGTGTATGATGGCATCCACACGCTCCAGCGGCAGACGATAAAGACGCATAGCCTCTATGATCTCCAGACCCTTGTTCATCAGGGTAGCACTGTCGATGGTGATTTTTGCGCCCATGGTCCAGTTTGGATGCCGCAGCGCATCCTCCCGGGTCATGCTCTCCAGTTCATCAAAGGATCTGCCGAAAAACGGGCCGCCGGAGCAGGTCAGCAGCAAACGGCGAATTTCGCTTCTGTCACGGCATCCCTGCAGGCACTGGAAGATAGCAGAATGCTCACTGTCCACCGGAATGATCTCTGCCCCCCAGGTATCCGCCGCATCCATTACCAGCTCGCCGGCACATACCAGTGTCTCCTTATTGGCCAAAGCAATACGCTTCTTCTTGCGGATGGCAGCCAACGTAGGCTTCAGGCCCACCATACCTACTACTGCCGTCACCACAGTATCAGCATCAGGATGCACCGCCGCCTCACACAGGGCATCAAAGCCGCCCAGCACACGGGTTTCCGTATCCGCCAGACGCACCTTCAGGTCTTCCGCTGCCTTTTCGTCTGTCATGACAGCCAGCCCAGGCCGAAATTTGCGCGCCTGTTCCTCCATGCGTTCCACACTGGAATGTGCGGTAATGGCAGCTACACGCAGACCGAGTTCCTCTGCCACTTCCAGCGTCTGCCGGCCAATGGAGCCGGTAGAGCCCAGTATCGAAATTGTATTCGTCATACTCGTCCCTTATTTCATCAGATTCAGTACGATCTCAATGACCGGCGCAACAAACAGCACACTGTCAAATCGGTCCAGTATGCCGCCGTGGGCCAGAAACAGCTTGCCGTAATCCTTGACGCCAAACTCACGCTTGATGAGCGAAAAGCTCAAATCACCAACCTGTGCCACAACACCGCAAGCCAGCGCCAACAGGCTCATAGCGCCGTAGGCAATGTTCCCGTCAAACCAGCGGTTCATCACAAAGGCAAACAGAAGCCCACACAACACATTACCTGCCAGACCACCAATGGAGCCTTCCACGCTCTTTTTGGGGCTGACCCTGGGGGCCAGCTTATGCTTGCCGATGGTGCAGCCCACAAAATAAGCAAAGGTATCGCAGGCAAAGCTGAGGATGAAGGGCAGCAGCAAGTACGCGCGATGCAGTCCGGCGTTCTCCATACGCAAAAATGCGGAAAAGGAGTATCCGACGGCAATGCTGCCGAACAGCGCCGCCATGATCTGCGCAAACTTGATCTCGCCCGCCTTGATAATGGCATATCCAAACACACAGATGGCTTCCGCCACAAAAAGTATCGCCATACTGTCCGGCTGCCGATCACACCAATATACGGTTACAGCAGCACAAACCGCACTGATCACACACATATCAGCACGCTTTTCAGCGCTGACACACTGCTGAAGCTCAACGGCGCCGAAGCCGGCCAGTATACACAATGCCGCCAGTATCACAACGACAGGCGCGCCCAATACCACCCATAGCAGCAGAGGTACGCCGACCACGGAAACCAGCAGTCTCGATTTCAGAGAACTCATTTCTCTACGCCTCCAAATCGTCTGTCTCTCGCCTGATATGCCGCAACGGCTTTGTCCAACTCCTTCTCATCGAAGTCGGGCCACAGCACATCGGTATAGTAAAACTCAGAATAGGCACATTGCCACAACAGGAAGTTGCTCAGCCGCAGCTCTCCGCTGGGACGAATGATCAGCTCCGGGTCCGGGATCCCGACGGAATCCAGATAGGAGGAAAACAGCGCGTCATCCAACTCGTCAGCAGACCGCTTCCCTGCCGCACAGTCCGCAGCAAAGCGACGGGCAGCACGCAGGATCTCATCCCGTCCGCCATAATTGAGACACACATTGGCCTGAAACGCATCCGCGCCCAAATGCTCCGTGATCTCGTCCGTTTCCCGGGCCAGCGCCTGCAGCTCCGGGTCGATGGGTGTCATATCCCCGAAAAAGTGCAGGCGGATATTATCCCGCTCCATGGTAGCCACCGCCTCCTGCAGATATCTTTTCAGAAGACCCATGATGGTACCCACTTCATCGGCGGAACGCTTCCAGTTTTCTGTGGAAAACGCATAGACGGTCAGATACTGCACCCCCAGATTTTTGCAATAGGTGGCGATGCGGCGGAATGTCTCCGCACCGGCCTTGTGGCCTGCTGTGCGGGGCAATCCCCGCCGGGTGGCCCACCTGCCGTTTCCGTCCATGATAATAGCGATGTGGCGAGGCAGGCGATCCACATCCACCTGCCCCGCCGTTACGGTTTTCAAAATGTCCGCCATCAGACTGCCATCAATTCCTTTTCCTTCTTGGCCAGCAGCTCATCCAGCTGCTTGCAGCTGTCATCCGTGATCTTCTGCAGATCCTTTTCAGCCTGCTTCAGATCGTCCTCGGTGATCTCGGAAGCCTTCTGCTTCTTCTTGAAAGCGTCCACTGCATCGCGGCGGATGTTGCGGATAGCAACCTTGCCGTTTTCGGCATACTTGCGGATCTGCTTCACCAGCTCCTTACGACGCTCCTCCGTCAGCTGGGGGAACGCCAAGCGCAGGCAGCGGCCGTCGTCTGCAGGATTGATGCCCAGATCAGAGGTCTCGATAGCCTTCTTGATGAGTTTCAGCACGCTGGCATCCCAGGGCTGGATCACCAGAGTACGGGGGTCGGGAGAGGAGATGGATGCGATCTGCTGGATGGGAGTGGGAGAACCATAATAGTCCACGGTAATGCGATCCAGCACTGCGGCGTTGGCACGGCCTGCGCGCACGGAAGCAAAATCCGCGGCAACGGAGTCAATGCTCTTCTTCATTTTCTCCTGATAAACTTTGTAATCATCCTTGGTCATCATAGTTGTTTTCTTCCTTTCAGCAAATTCTATATGGGATCCCGATGGGTTATTCACCAACGATGGTGCCGATCTTCTCGCCCTTGAGAACGCGGATGATGTTTTCCGGCTCCTTCAGCGCAAACAGCAGCACGGGGATGTGGTTATCCATAGCAAGAGAGGTAGCGGTGGAGTCCATTACCATCAGGCGCTGAGCCAGCACCTCATCATAACTGATAGCGTCATACTTCACAGCGGTGGGATCCTTCACAGGATCGGCAGAATAGACACCGTCCACATTTTTGGCCAGCAGAATGACCTCAGCGCCGATCTCCACGGCACGCAGCACCGCGGCGGTATCGGTGGAGAAATAGGGGTTGCCGGTACCTGCGCCGAAAATGACCACTCTTCCCTTCTCCAGATGCCGCACGGCACGGGAACGGATGTAGGGCTCGGCAAAGGCACGCATCTCAATGGCAGTCTGCACCCGCACGGGGATGCCCTTCTGCTCCATCACATCGGCAACAGCCAGGCAGTTCATCACTGTAGCCAGCATACCCATGTGGTCGGCACGGGTTCGCTCCATCTTGCCGCCGGCGTTCTTAGCGCCGCGCCAGAAGTTGCCGCCGCCCACCACCAGACCGACTTCAACGCCCATTGCCAGACATTCCTTGATAACATCGCAGACGTTGCCGATCATTTCAAAGTCCAGGCCGGTGCCTTTTCCTCCGGCCAGCGCCTCACCGCTGATCTTCAGCAGCACGCGCTTATATGCAGGTTTTCCCATGGAAAGCTCCTCCCATAATTATGGCAGATTATCATATGTATGATAACGTATTTTCTTCCTTTTGCATAGAGAAAAAACAAAAAATTCACGAAAATTTCCCATTGTCCGGCAGCAACGTGTCGAAAGCACAGGAAATATCTGGACTTCCCTCCTCTTTTTCGCTATGATGGTCTGGAAAAACCTTCCGGGAGGTGGCAAAATTGCTGCTGTTTTATTTGCAGATGATCGAAACGGAGGAGGAGAAATCCAAGTTTGAATCGATCTATCAGGAATACAAGGGACTTCTGTATCACATTGCCGAGGAAAAGCTGCCGCTTTTGGAGGACCGCGAGGATGCGGTGCATCAGGCCTTTGTGAAAGTTGCCGAGCATATCAAAAAAATTGAGCCGGTGAGTCCAAAAACGAAGCAGTATGTCGTAGTAATTATTGATAACATTTGTAATGACTATTGGCGGGCCCAGAAGCGTCAGCCGGAGCTCCTTCCCTATGATGATGAGATCTGCACCGGCCCCTGTCAGGAGCTGGATCTCGACGGTCCTCTGGCAAAGTGCATCCACCAGCTTCCCGATCTCTACCGGAATGTGATCCTGCTGAAATATCACCACGGATATACCCTGAAGGAGATCTCGGATATGCTGAACATTTCTCTCTCCTGGGCGCAGAAGATCGACCAGCGGGCAAAGAAGGCGCTTGGGGTACTCTATCAGGAAAAAGGAGGGGACCTATGATCCCAGAGGAACGACTGCGGGAAGCAGCCGCTGAATACAGCGAAGCATGGATCAAAGCGGTGGAGCAGGACTATGACCCTGCGCGCCAGCACGTTTTCTCGCCGGGCTTCCAGCGGAAGATCCGCCGCCTGAAACACCGGGCAGACCACCCTGTCTTTTACCGAGCCCTTCGCAGCGCAGCCGCTCTGCTGCTGTCACTGCTCATCGGCAGCGGCGCATGGCTGGTGGTGGACGCCGAGGCCAGAGCCGCTTTTGTGGGCTGGGTAAAGGAGGTCTGGGAGGAATACTTTGTCTTCCGCTTTGAAGGAGATGCGGACAGCAGCAGTTCCAGCGCAGAAACCATCCACTACCGCCCCACCTGGCTGCCGGAGGGGTATACGGAATTTTTTGTGGATGAAAATGCGGACTTCACTTTAATAATATACGCTAATGGTTCCAACCAAATGTTGAAATTCAACTATTCGCATAATCCTAACAATGTAGACTTTTACATTGACACCACACAAACCACTACAAAGCAAGCAAATATTAATGGAATACTTGCTGATTTACTAATTGGTAATTCTTCCGAAAATGCAAGTGCAATTTTTTGGACTACAGAAAATAATACTGTTTTCTACATTTCCGCACACCTGAATGAACACGAGCTTATCCGCATAGCGGAAAATATCAAAAAAATAAATTGATATTTTTTAATAAGGTGTCCAAATTCGCCCTCTTTCGTCGTATGAGATATACGAGAAAGGGGGTGAAAACTTTATGAAAAAAATCTTAAGCATGCTCCTGGTAATGACTCTATTGCTCGCAGTTTCTGCTTACGCAGTGGTACCGAGAACGATTGATGTCCTTCCCGACATCACATTTAACGGCACCAAAGCAGACTGTTCCGTACGTATCACCGGTGACTATCTTACAGATACCATCTCTGCTACTATGACACTGAAGTACGGCAGCACCGTCATCGCCTCCTGGAGCGACAGTGGTTCAGGAATTCTGAAAATGGAAGAATCCGCCACGGTAGAGCTGAACAAAACCTACACGCTGACCGTCGCATACTCCGTCAATGGCGTGACTAAGACTCCGGTGACCATCACCAGAACCAACAGTTAACTCGGTGGGCTGTGTACACACCCCACCCCGGGGGTACCCCCGGTAAATTCCGTGCATTTTTGCGGTAAATGTCCCGTCAAAGTGCACAAGGCGAACGATGCGTTCGTCGACCCGCGACACATTTCGACATATTCTTCCTCGCAGTGAGGAGGGATACCATGTCCGAAAGGAAACGCAAGCCGCTGCATGCCTTTTCCGCGCAGCTCTGCAGCAAACGGCTGGAATACGGCCTGACGCAGCAGGATGTGGCAGATTACTTAATGACTACTGAACAATAGCCAGTTTTTCTTTGGGCGTGAAAAAGACCCACAGA